>JARVCL010000122.1:0-8739 GCA_040405695.1 Halorubrum sp.
GCTCACCGGTCAGGTCGACGTTGCATCGACGTACCGCGGCGTCCACGACGGCTGGGAACGCGAGTCGGTCACGGAGCGGCCCCTCTCGGAGAAGCGCGAGCGACTAACGGAGGCGCTCGACAACGTGACGACCGCTCTGGACCGCGCACGAGTGCAGTACGCCGATGAACGTGTGGACTGCTCGGTCGCGACGACCGCAGACAGCGCCGTTAGGACGACAGTCGATCGCGCGCGTGTCGACGCGACAGTCGTTCCTGATGGCGGAACGAAAGTTCGACGCCACTACGGGAGCACCCGAGGAGCGTCGCTTCTCGACGAGGTGGCCGATCACATTGCGGATGCCGACCGTGACGCACGCGAGATCGCGGGCGCGTCCGACGCCGTTCGTCCGTCGGGACCGACGACGGTGCTTTTGAGTCCGGAAGCGGCCGGGCAGCTCTGCCACGAGATCGCCGGATACCTCGCTGCTGACGTGGCTGCGTTCGGCTTTTCCCCGTTCGAGAGGGGCGATCGACTGACGGACGCCCCACTGACTATCGACGACGAGGTTCGCGCGGGATCGTGGGCTGCAGTGGCGTACGATTTCGAGGCGCGACCATCGACGCCGGTCCGACTGGTCACTCAGGGACGCGTGGAATCGTTTCTGCACGACACGACGACGGCATCCGAGGCTGAGCAGATCCCGGCAGGAAACGTGATCCCGGCAATCGGGTTCGAGCAGCCGCCGCGGATCCATCATCGGCATCTGAGCGTGCATTCCGGTGCTGTGAGCCAAGAGTCGCTGTTATCCGAAGCGGACGTATACGTCCGCCGATTCGGATCGCCGTTTTATCGCGACGAGTTCGAGCGGACGCAACGCAGTGGAGCCATGCCACCGAGCTCACTGTACGCGCACGACGTCGCCGAACGTATCGGGACCCGTCCCGATGCTGGGACCATAGAGCTCCCGATAGCCGAGGGGTTCCTCGTCGATAACGGCGAACTCGGTGCTGCCGTCGACTCGACCGTCGTCTGGACGGCCGACGCGCTCGAAACGATAGAGGGTATCGGGCGGGCGCGGTCGACGATAACGGGTGTCGCGTCGAAACACAAATCGCGAATGCCGTACGCGGTTACGGCACCAGCGATCCGAATGGACCTACAGTGTGAACCGTGACTTCTCCGCGTTCGCGTCAGGTTTCGGCGGGGTCGTACAGGTGACACGCGACCTCTCGGTCGTCATCGAACTCCACTTTCTCCTCGAGTGGGGGTGATTCGGTTTCACATATCTCGCCGATGTACTCGGGACATCGCTCGTGGAACCGACAGCCCGAGGGAACGTCGATCGCGTCACCGACCTCGCCCGCGAGTTCGACCCGCTGGCGCCCGATGCCGGGGTCCGGAACCGGGACCGCGTTGATGAGCGACCGAGTGTACGGATGCTTCGGATTCTCGATCACTCGCTCAGTCTCGCCCTTCTCCACGATCTCGCCCATGTACATGATCGCGAGTCGATCACACATGTGACGAAGCAGGGAGAGGTCGTGGCTAATGTACACCACCGACAGGTCGAACTCCTCCGTCATCCGCTCCATCAGGGACAACACTCCCGCACGAAGCGAGACGTCGAGCATGCTGACGGGCTCGTCGGCGACGATGAAATCCGGATCCAAGACGAGCGCTCGCGCGATAGCGACCCGCTGCCGTTGTCCGCCGGACAGCTCGTGTGGATACTGGTCGAAGTACTGCTCCGGTGGCTGGAGCTCGGCGAACTCCAGTGCACGCCTGACACGGGCCGTCTCGTTTCCTAGGTCGTGGATCCTGAGTGGCTCCGCGATCGTGTCATACACGGTCATTCGAGGATTTAACGACTCGAACGGATCCTGAAAGATCATCTGTGCGTTCTGACGGAACTCTGCGAGGTCGGTGTCGTCCGGATCGGTGAGATCCTTGCCTCTGAACTCGATCCGACCGTCCGTCGGTTCGTGGAGTTTCACGAGCGACATCCCCGTGGTCGTTTTACCACAGCCCGACTCACCGGCTAGACCGAGCGTTTCGCCCTGTTTAAGATCGAAGCTGACGCCGTCGACGGCGTGGACGTAGTCGGGTTCTGACCGCGTCGCCGCACGGAGAAGACTGGATATCACTCCCTCGTCGGTCTGGAAGTACTTTTTGAGTCCCTCGACTCGAAGCAGCGGACCGCCCTCGGAACGAGGGGATGGGTCGGCGTCGCTCATCTCAGTCGTCCCCCTCCGCGATCTCCCGAACGCTTCGGGCAGCCTCGGTATCGGCCCACGTTTGCGGTTCATCGGCCCGTGGTCGGAACTCACCGTCTATCCGATCGGTGTGGTGACAGTACGTCCTGAGCTCACCCTGATTACGCGCCTCCGGTTCGTGTTCCCAGCACTCCTCGGTCGCCATCGGACACCGCTCGGCGAACCGACAGCCCGTCGGCGGGTCTGTCAGTTCGGGTGGATACCCATCGATCGACAGGAGATCCTGATTCGACTCCCGAATGTTCGGGAACGCTCGCTTGAGTCCGATGGTGTACGGATGGTACGGCTGTCCGAAGATCTCTTCTACCGGACCTTCCTCCGCGATCTTTCCGGCGTACATCACGATGACACGGTCGCAGGTTTCGGCGACGACGCTTACATCGTGCGTGATCACCATCATCGAGGAGTTGATCTCAGACTGGATCTCGCCGATCCGCTTGAGAATCTGGTCTTGCATGATCACGTCCAGCGCCGTCGTCGGCTCGTCCGCGAGCACGAGCGACGGCTGGAGAGCCAGCGCCATCGCGATCATCGCACGCTGTCGCATGCCGCCGGAGAACTGGTGTGGGTAGTCGTCCGCCCGGTTCGGGTCCAGACCGACGAGATCGAACATCTCCGTCACGATCCGTTCGGATTCGGTGCGTCCGGTCCCCGGACGATGCGTCTCTATCGCCTCGACGATCTGTTCGCGAATCGTATACACGGGGTCGAGCGCGTTCATCGCGGACTGTGCGATCATGGAGATCTCTTCCCACTTGTATCGACGACGCTCCGGGTCGGATAGTTCGGTCAGATCCTCGTCGTCGAACTGGATCGAGCCGCCGTTGATGTAGCCTTCTTCGGGGAGGATGCCGATGATCGCCTTCGCCAGCGTGGTTTTTCCACAGCCGGACTCACCGACGATGCCGATGTTTTCGCCTTCCTCGATGCTAAACGACACCCCATCGACCGCTTGAGCCGGACCGTCCTCCGTTTCGTAGTACACTTCGAGATCGGAAACGTCGAGTACCGTCATTTATCTGAGCTCCGGGTTCGTGATTTCTTCGTACCCGCGGCCGATCAGGAACCCACTGATCACCACGAGACCGATACAGATGCCCGGCGGAACGAACCACCACCAAACGCCGAAGTCGAGCGCTGCGTACGCGCGAGACGACTGCAACATCGTCCCCCAAGAGACGGTGTTCGGGTCACCGAGTCCGATGAATGAGACTCCGGCTTCCGTGAGGATCGCCCATGCGATCGCGAACGCCCCGTACAGGAACGACAGCGGGAGCACGTTCGGCGCGAGATGTCTCGAAATGATGTGCCAGTCACTCGCGCCAGCGACCTGTGCTGCCTTCACGAATGGTCGCTCGCGTAACGAGAGCGCCTGCGACCGGATCACACGCGCCGTGGACCGCCACTGCAACACGATGATCGCGAAGAGGATGTTCCACAGGCTCGGCCCCAGCAGAGCGACCAAAATGATCACCGTCGGAAGCAGCGGCATCCCGTACAGGAAGTCGACGATCCGCATCAGCGTATCGTCGATCTTGCCGCCGTAGTAGCCAGCCGTTAATCCCACGAGAGTACCGATGCCAGCGGTGAACACCGCCGCCACCAGCCCCACGAGCAGTGCGGCACGGGAGCCGTACACGAGCTGGCTGAAGATGTCGAACCCCTCGGCGGTCGTCCCGAGAAGATACTCCGACTCCGCCGACATGAACGACGGATCCTTCCAGTCCGCGATGATGATCTCCGCGTCCGTCTCGTACTGCCGGTCAAACGGCTGGTGTGGCGCGATGAACGGAGCCAACACCGCGACGGCGACAAAGAAGCTTATCGTGATCATCGCGAGACGGACCAGTAGGTCATCGGTGAGCATTCGCCACTGTCTCGCGAGCGTCTCGCGCCACAGCCGAGCGCTCCGCTTCCAGCGGTTGACGCTTTCCTCCGATCGTTCCACGTCTCCATCTTCGATATCCGAGAAGATCGAGGGTTTGTCTTGAGTTGCCATGGTTAGTCGTAAGTCACCCGCGGGTCAAGGTAGCCGTACAGGAGGTCTGCGACGAAGTTCAGGATGATGATCGTCGCGGCAAGGACCATGAACGTACCCTGTGCAACCGGGAAGTCCCGCCGTAACACGGCGTTGACCATCTCCCGTCCAAGTCCCGGCCACCCGAACACGGTTTCGATGAGGACGCTCCCGCCGACTGCATAGCCGAGCGCGATCGCGGCGGCCGTGATGATCGGCAGGAGCGCGTTCCGTGCCGCGTGTTTGAACATGATCGCCCGCTCGCTGATCCCTTTCGCGCGACAGACATCGATGAAGTCCTGCGAGAGCACTTCCATCATGCTCGAGCGCATGATCAAAAGCGGATACCCCATGTAGTAGAACGCGAGAACCGCGGCCGGAGCGATCAGATGATGCAGGAAGTCCAGGGTGAACACCCGTGCCCAGAACGAATCGTACGTCTGACCGGCGGTCCCCATTCCGCTCATCGGAATCACGCCGAGCGTCGCACCGAAGATCCACAGGACGATGAGTCCCACGTAGAACGTCGGCACGCTCCGTGCGGTCAGGGCGGTCACGACAGTCGTCTTCTCGAACCGGCTGCCTCGGTACCAGCCGGTGAGCACCCCGAGAACGATTCCAAGGATGTACGCGATGACGAACGCGGTCAACATCAACACCAGCGTGTTCGGGAGATACGTCCATATCACTTCTCTAACAGGTTCGTTCGTGTGGAACGACTGGCCGAAGTTGAGCGTGAGTGCGTTCTCGAGGAACCGGAGGTACTGCACGTGTAACGGTTCGTTGAGGCCGTAGCTCTCGATGATCCGTTGTCGTGCCTCCGGTGTCATCTGCGCGGAGACGACGAACGCCGTCGGATCGCCCGGCATCAGCCGAAACAGGAAGAACAGCACCGTCCCGACGGCCCAAAAAGTCACGCCAAGCTGAAGCGTCCGCCTGACGACGAAGCTTGCTTTACTCATTTCCTCTCATGCGAGCCTTGTGCGAGTGGATATTGTACCTTCCGGAGGGCGGTCAGTCGGCCGAGTAGTGGAGCATTCCGTCCTCGTCGTACACGTACCCGGCGTTTTGGAGCCGTTCGATCCCGACATCGAGATCCTCTTCGTACTGAGGAACGTCCTCCGTGTGAAGCGGACCGAACGCTTCGGTGACGACGTTGAACCCGGGCTCCGGGACGCCAAAGAGGATCTGCTCGATGATCGGGGTCCGCGGAATCGCGTTGAACGCCGCCCGACGGACCTCGGGGTCGTCGAGGGCGGGCCTCCGCTGGTTTGGAGTGCAGTGCCAGAACGAGGTCGCAGGCACCGACTCGACGCTGATCTGGTCCAGATCCCGGTTTTCGTCGAGCTGACGGTCGATCCGTCCGAACGGTTCGTAGTTGAGATCGCCCTCCCGGAGGTTCTCCCACACCGTCGACGCCTCCGGAATGATCCGCCAGAACCGCTGCTCGAAGTCGACCGGCGCGAAGTGGTCGTCGAACCGCTCGAGTCCGAGTTCGGCGCCCCGATCCCAGTAATCGAACTGGAGTGGCCCGGAGCCGACTGGCTCCTGGACGTTCACCTGGCTCGGCTCGTCGCGGTCCTCCCACCGGTGCTCGGGAAGGATCGGGATCTGTGTGCCGACGAGCAGGTTGAACGGACCGAGCGGGTTGTCTTCGGGCATGTGGATCCGAACCGTGCTGTCGTCGACAACCTCGGCTTCCTCGATGAAGTTCGCCTGCACCGAGTACAGCGGTACCTCGTTGTCGTTGATGTAGTTGTACGAGAAGGCGACGTCCTCGACGGTGAGATCCTCGCCGTCGTGGAACGTGTGGTCGCGGATCGTGTACTCCATCGTCGTCGCGTCCACTCGCTCGAACTCGGTGGCGAGACTGACATCGGTGTCGATCTCGCCTTCGTTGTTGAGTCGGACGACGCTGTCGTACATCACCGCGAAGTTGTACGTGTGTTTGTTCTCGTCGTTGTGCCCGAGGACGTTCATCGTGTCGAGCGCCTCCGGCCAGTAGCCTTTCAGGGTGTCCTCACCACCCTGCATCTCGAGGTTGATCATCGTCCAGTAGGAGTTATACCCCAGCGGCAGATCCGCCTCCCAGTTGTCGACCTGCTCGTTGTTGTACACTGCAAGGAACGGCATGTCGACGACCGGCATCTGCGGCAGATCGTCCATCAGGGTCCGCTGCAGTTCGTGGACCAGCTCGATCCGGGTGTCGGCGTCCGGCTCCTCGAGGTACTGGTCCATCAGATCGTCCGCGTCCGGATTCTCGTATCCGGCGAAGTTCCCCTGTCCCGGATCGGTGTTCTCGGAGTACATCGTCGAGCTGAGTTCCAGCACCGGATCGATGGTGAAGAACGTGTGCCACAGGGAGAAATCGTACTCATACTCCACGTCGACGCGGTTGAACAGCGTCCCCCACTCTAACACCTCTACCTCCATATCGAGGCCGAGCTCTTCGAATCTGTTGGCGATCAGGTTGATCGCGTCGTGTCGTGGTGGGTTGTAACTCTGTGCGTTGTTGAGGAAGTTGTAGGTCGGTAGCTGGTCACCCAGTTCGTCGGGATCGGCCGCTTCGGTGTCGTCATCGTCCGGATCGGCTTCCGGTTCATCCTCGAGACAACCGGCAGCCGTCGTAAGTCCGACGAGCCCCGCCGTCGCACCTGCCTTGGTCAAAAACTCTCTCCGATCAGTCGTGTTACGGGATCGCATATGCATGTGCTACCGGCTGTTAGTGATAAATCTGACGGTGATCTGCGGGTTTGTAGACATTCCAAACTAATACGGGAGTAATCGTCCAATAAATGTGTACAGCCACGTCTGAAGTTCAAAACCGACTTCACCTCGACAAACGTTTCATTCAGATGTATAAGATTATAAATCGTTATTATTTCCGCTCTCGGCCCGCGCGGCGCGTCGAACGTCCTTGATGCGACGTCTGTACTCCCAGTACCCGGCACCGATCAGCAGCGCGGCGAGTCCGATCCCGGTACCGGGCTCGCCCTGATACCAGAACCAGGCGATAGCGACCGCAGCGGCGAACACCGAGAGACCGAAAGCGATCCTCGCCCGGCCCCTGGCTCGTGCAACGTTCACCATCCTCCTACCGCTTCCCACGAGCGCGGAGCGCCACCGCTTGCTCCGAAGCGTACTTCACCGTCAGCGACGCCGGCATCCCGTGGTGTCCGATCCGACGGTATGCGATTCCGTGTCATCGTCGGATGTAACGGCCTCCCGCGGCTGCAAAACGGTTGTGCATTCGTGTCAGGACTGGCCTCCGCTCGGCCGAACGGGCGAAAATTCCTTCCTGAGGAGTCCACCGCGTTGGTTCCGCCGGATCCGGCGTTCATCGAGACGCCGCGTTCACGCCGATCGGTCGTCCCATGGCCACGAGCGGGAGTCGCCCCACGGCCACGTGTCCGTCGCCTTCATCCCGACATCGAACTCCGCTTCGACCGCCTGGTCCCGTATCTCCTCGCTGGACCGTTCGTCAACCGGACGGTCCGCCTCCGCAAGCTTCGCGATCCCCGCGGCACACGCTATCGACAGCTCGCGCAGGTCACGACGATCCAGCTTATCGAGCGTGTCGCCGTGTGTGTGTCCCCAGCCCCGCCCGCTGTCGTCCGAGGTCGACCGGGCTTGGGCGGCAGCGACGCCGCGCTGTACGAACGGCCAGTGGTCGCTGTGTGGACGCAGGCCGTCCTCCGTCCGTATCGGGACGCCGAGTTCGTCGCTCACCTCCTCGAACGCCTCGCCGATCGCCTCGATCCCGTGCGTGTGGATCTCAAGATCACGGGAGTATCCTGCCCCGTCGGCGTTGACAACGCATTTGACTCGGTCGAGGTCGTGTGTGTGGGTCCAGTAGTACGAGCCGTACAGGCCGGTTTCCTCCGCGCCGAAGACGGCGATCCGCACGCGAGTGTCGAGCTCCTCCTCGATCGCCGAGAGTATCCGAGCCACTCCAACGGCAAGCGCGGCACCGAATCCGTTGTCATTGGCACCGGTGCCGACGTCGTGTGCGTCGACGTGTGCAGTGAACAGGACCTCCTCGTCCGTTTCGGGACCGAGGACGGCCTCGACGTTTTCGGAAGTTGCGGGGTCGTTTCGCGCGTCGACTGACAGCGTCGCCTCCGCGCTACGATCCCCCGAGAGATCCTCACAGTATCTGACGAGACGCGCACCCACCTCTTTGCTCAGACCGACCGCCGGGATCGGTCCCGACTCGGTGAGACGCCCGACATCGCCTGTCGGCGGGAGTGCACCCGGAATATGATTGTAAAACAGAAACGCGTCCGCTCCGGAGTCGGCCGCGTAGCTGTACTTTTCGCTTCGATGCACCCACCGCCCGTAGTCGTCCGGCGTGAGACTCGATGCCATCGCGATCGACCCCGAGAGATCGACTCCTGCAAAATCCTCCGGGAGTCCGTGACCCATGTCGACGATTTCTCCGGTGACCGTGCCGGACGGCGTTCCCGG
>JARVCL010000123.1:0-34519 GCA_040405695.1 Halorubrum sp.
GGTGATCGTCCTCGGCCTCACGTAGCAGTTCATCGATTTCTTCCTCAGTCAAGTGATGCTCAATCTCCTTTCGACGTGAGCGTTCCATTACTCGTCCATCAAGCTTAACTAACAAAAGTTTTCGTACTCATTAGAATCTGTGAGCCCCTCGTCAGCTTTCAGGAGAATACGTGCGCGTGTGATGTCTTCCGCTTTGTGCTCACCAGTCGAAATAAACCACTCAAGAGTCCTTCGTTCCTCATTTGAGAGATCAACAACGTGCTTCTTTCGTCCCATTCCTATAGTTACGCCTGCAGAGAGCTTAAACTAGGTAGTCTACGTCTGAAGCTACACTAAGGGTCCCACCCACTTTCAGCACTCTTCGGTAGCTGGTGACACCTTTTTCGAGGGCGAACTTCTTAGATGGGGGAGCCGAACTCACGGGCCAGCGTCGAGCGGCTCGGGCCGGAACTCTATTGCTCCCAGTTCCACAAGTTCCGATAGCCTCTGACCAAGGGCAGGGCGTTCATTGGATATGTTCGTTTTTGTCCGGTCAGAGGCGCTAATACTCTTGGTTCCGCCAGCCTACCGAAGAGCGACAAGGCAAAGCAGAAGAAGACTCGTGGTCGGATATCGGTTAAATCCGACCCCGCTCGACGGGTCTGTACTCGGCGTTGAGCTCTTCTGCGGTTGCGAACTCCACTTGGTCGAGGAGCTCGTTCACGGCTTCGTCGTAGGACTGTCGATCAAGTAGATTCCGATTGCTGAACGCACGGAGGCGGTCGCGCGTATCCTCTTTCACGGGGATTGAGTACCGGCTCATCGCGGGCACCCCCCGGGGCTGTTCGTCGTCCCAGATGCGTCTGGTTGTGTCATAGCGGTCACTATCGGTCGGCTACAAGTCGGGACTGCAACTACCTGCTCATATCTATGCGTGAGGGTAACAAGCATAACTGTTTCTCTCGATCCCACACTGGCCCCACCAAACACTGATATACGCGCACCTGTGCGTCCGACGCAACCGTGCGCGAGGCGTAACATTGCGAAATACGCATTCTTAAAACAAACATTACAGCACCGGTCGAACGGCCGGTGTGCAATGACGAGCATAATGACCGAGTCCGACCTTGATGCGTACCGCCGCCGGCTCCGCCGTGTCCTTGACTTCGAGACTGTCTTCATCACTGTATTCCTGTCACTGCTGATGTTCGTTGGTCCTGCTGCCGCTCAATCTAGCGGCCCCACGGGTGGGGACGGCGGCTCGGTCGCCGGCTGGGAAACGATCCTTACTAACCTGTACGACGTCGTCTACACGACGCTCCAGTACGCCGGCCTGACCGTGCTAGTCCTCGGACTCATCGTCTGGCTCACCGCGCGCCGGAACTCCCAGCGATCTGAAACGGGGATGAAACTCACGATGGGCGGTGGCGCGATGGTGATCGCCTACTTCGGGCTCGGAGCGCTCGTCTCCCTGCTCGAGTTCGTCGCCGGGTGATTGTTCCGCGGCACAGTCTCCGCATTCGGTACCGAAGCGCAACGGTTCGATTACCATCCGACCCCCAATCATCGAAGTGTAAATCGCATTCGACTTGCCCCCCGTCGTCGGAGTGTAACCCGTCCGATCACGCCCAGTCATCGATGTGTAAATCGTGTCCGATGGCCACCTGGCCGCCCGCTATCCTCGCCAATAGTGAGCGCGGGAGAATCGGACGCGACCCACGACTCGACGGGCTTCATTCGTCTCAAGCCATGTACCCCATTTACGCCAACCAGCCGTATTGTCCGTCGAGCCATCGATCCGCCCTTCTTGGGTGCGGGTCGTCTCACCTCTCACCGACAGGAGACCGGACTCGATGACCGGTCGATCGACCAATAACCGACCGGGTGAGAGTGAAGCATCCCGCAACCCGAGGTTCCCGAGTATCGACGAGGCTGATATTCAGCGAGCGCTTTCGACACGGCTCGGTGGAGAACCCTCCACCGATACAGAGCCGCGGGCGGGGCTGCCCGAGGAATATTCACACCAGGGGCCCGAGACGGACAACGCCGATGAACCGGCCTATCCAGAGGGGCTGTCAGAGTCGGAGGACCACCTAGGAGACGACTCGGACGGTGAGGGGCCACGACCGTACATCAAGATCACCCCTGCTCGTGAGCAGGTTACCCCTGATCACGTCATCAAGGGACTCTACGGACTCTACCGTGCGGGAAGTGGTCGCACACTCCCGTTCCACGTTGAGCAACGCCTCTCGTTCGTGAGCACGCACCACTCCTTCGAATTTCTGATCCACAAGCCCGAGGCCACACAGCGATTCGATTTCTATCTCGGCGTTCGTCCCTACGAGGTGGAGGCGGTCGAACACCTTGCAGCGAATGTCCGGGCGATGTATCCCGAACGCTTCCGCTTCGAGATCGTCCCCTTCGCGACCAGCGCCGTGTTCGTCGACGATGCTGAGCCCGACCGGGCTACTCTGGCCGATCTCGAACCGTTCGAAGGGCTTGAGGAACTCGCCGACTTGGAGGGCTTTGACCCTGGGTTACTGGATGCTGCGAGCGACCCGGATGCGCCATCTCCCGTACCCGACGAGGGCGGCGATCCGACGCCACCGACGATGGTTCGCTGGGGCGGTGTCGAGACGAAGAACAACGACTGGATGACACTGCTGTCTCAGTTCAGCGAAGTGTCTGTCGACGTCGAGGAGGCATTCCGCTCGCCGCTGAGCGTTCTGCTCGAACAGGCGACTGAAACGAACGAGCCGTTCCTGTTCCAAGCGGTGTTCACCCCTCGCCGTGACTGGACGAAGGAGGCCGAGACCCACAAGCGAAACCTAAAGATGGGTACGACGGGGATGTGGAGTGCCTTTAAGCAGGAAGCCGGTGCGATGCTGTTCGGCACCTCTGAGGAGGAACGTCGACAGCGTCACCGTCCCGACACGCCCGAGCAAATCGGCGGGACCCTCTCGGGCGGCGGTGACGGCCCTTCGACTCGACATAGCCGGATGGGGCAGATCGATCTGAAACAGCCAACCGTCACGTTTGATCTCTCCTTGCGGGCCGGCGGCGAGCCCAGTGTCATCAACGGTGTGACGGGCGCATTCACTGCCCTCAGTGGGCCGTACTACGGCGTCGAGGGAGCAGCCGTCGATGCGGTGGGACGCGAGTTTGAGGATCTCTGTGGCGCCCGTCTCGGCCGGACGGGCATCCGCGAGCGGTTCGGGAACACCGATCCGATTGTCGTCACCAGTCCAGACGAGCTCGCCAACTTCGTTACTGTCCCGAGCACGGGGGCATTACCGAAAGCCAGCCGCGGTGCGTCCGGTGGGGCACCCGACGCCCGATCACCGCTCACTGCGACGGACGAGGAACTCCTCGCGAAGTTCGACACCGGGATGTGTATTGGGGAGGCCGAGACCGCCACGCCGGACCGGTCGAACATTCCGATCAGTCTGACTTCTGAGCAGCTCACCCATCACGTCCTCCGTGCGTCGACGACGGGGAGCGGGAAGACGACCGCGATGGTCAACGACGGATTGAGCGCCTACGAGGAACTCGACGGGCCGATCTTCATCTTCGACAAGAAGGGCGGCAGTATGGCGACGGAGTACAAGCGAGCGCACTTCCGCCGGTTCGGCGATCTCGACGACGTGATCCATCTCCCGGTCCCGGGCCCGAACGGCGAATTGCCGGCTTTCCCGTTCTTCGACATTCGACCACAGGTTGCGGCAGGGATGAGCCGCGAGGCAGCGGTCCAGGAGAAGGTAGATCGCTACAACGAACTCCTCGAGTACGTTCTTGGCGAGGAACAGCACAACCAGGCGTTCGTCGCCCAAGAGATCCTCTCGAATCTCATCGTCGCTCTCTTCGACCCGGCCTATGGACAGGACGCCTTCGCGATCAGTGACCTGCTGGGAGCGGCCACGCGAATGCAGACCGAGCAGGTCATCCCGGACGTGAGCGACCCCGAGCTTCACGCCACACTCAGGCGGCACTTCAGCGGGGACGAACGTCGTTTTGCCACCTCTATCGATGCGGTACTGAACCGGATTACCAAGCTCAAAGAGCGGGACTTCATCTGGCGGATGCTCAATTTCGTCCCCGAGTGGGACGACGACACTCGCCAGTATGCCGACGAGCAGATGTTACTCGACCTGGATCGGCTACTGGACTCGTCGAAGGTCGTCCTCGTCGATACGGGCGAGTTCCGTCCGGCCTCAAGCAACGTCTTCACCGTGTTGATGCTGGACTACCTCTGGTCGTGGGTTCGACTTCGCGAGCGCTGGAACCGGGGTGTTCCCGCCCCCGACGAGGGATACTGCGTGAACCTGATCATCGACGAGGCAGCGCCGATTATGCAGGCGAGCCTGGTTCGCGATGAGATGATCCCCGATTCTCGCGAGTTCGCACTCGCGTTCGAGCTAATCGTCCACTTCCCCGAGCAGGTAAAACGCGATGCGCTGGACACGCGAGCCTACAAGGAGATTCTCCGGAACATCAACACCAAGCTGATCGGGAAACTCGCTATCGACGACGAGCTCGCGACGACGCTGTTTCACGAGGAACTTGACGCGATCGAACTGTCGAACCGGATCGCCTCCCTCCCCCGGGGTGAGTGGCTGGCCCAACTCCCGGACACCGGATTCATGACCGACACGCCCGAGATGGTGACCCTCAAGCCGCTCCCGCTCCCGTCGGGACACAGCGATGGCGAGGAACCAGTCGACGCCGGGACGTACAGCCCCGACGCGGGGATGACCTACCAGGAGGCGGATGAACTCCAGTGGTCGCGCACCCGGTTCAGCTACTGTCTCGTGCCGGGCGTGAACAGCCCACCGGATGCTGCACAGCGAGCCGCGCGATACGGAACCGGGCCGCTGAATAGTGATGCTATCCGTTCGGAATCCCCGTCAGACTCGCCGACGATTCCGCCGACGGGTAGCTCACCTAGTTCGGATCTCGAGAGGTCCTTGGAGACGACTGAGCGGGATTCAGTGGCTGGTTCGACGATTTCCAGAGACGACTCTGCGGACCGCCGTGATGACTCCCCCAACGAGGACCGAGCGGATGGTCAGGTCGGTGGTGCCTCGAACGAGTTCGGCACCGTTCTTGGAACGGGGACCGCCCCACGCGGTCCATCGCCGGCTCCGAAGGATTTGACTGCCGGGATTTCCGATGACTCTGCTGTAGGCCCCCCGAATGACGAGGGCCGTGCTGCCGCGGATGCGTCCTCAGAGACCCCCCCGGCCAATAAGGGATCGTACTCACTGACTCCCGCAGAGCAACAGTTTCTCCGAGACATTATCGCAGGAATCAACGGGGAACTGGAGGGGTACGACCTCACCCAGTCGATGACGACGATCCGGAACGGTGTCGACGGCGAGATTGACGAGGACCGGCTCGTCGAGATGGGCTACCTCGAACTCCAGTCGGTCAACACGCGGAAGTACTACTACGTCACTCCGGTAGGGCAAGACGCGGTCGATCGGACGATCTATTCGGGCCGCAACGACGGTGACCCGTTCGAGAAGACCGTCCACAAGGTGTACGTCGAGTACACTGCCCGCCACCTCCGAAATCAGGGCTTGTTGGTCGAGACGTACTACGAGCCGATGGCCGGCGGGATGATCTTCGATGTCGCTGCGTTCCTCCCAGGCGACGGTGACGGGCGGACGCTGGCGGTTATCGCCGAGGTGGTGACGAACATCCGTCCCGACCTGATGATCAAACACTACGACGACCTCGCGAGCTTCGACGGCGTCAGGAAGATGTGGGTGGTGCCTCACACCGACGTTGCGCACGAAATTATCAGAGTTCTGTCTGATGCTGGACGGCTTCAGACGGTGCCACATCGAGATATCGAGAACTATGCACGTCTGTCCGAGCAGGCATTCGAGAATCCTCGGGAGTGGCGGTTCGTCGGGGGGCGGAATCTCGTCCGAATGGTTGACCGGACGGACGGGGAGGTCGACCAGTGACGATCTGGGTTAGTTGTTGGGCGCACGGTGCGCTCGATAGCTGCTCTCGGCCGCGCTCCATCCGTGCTGGGCCAGTCGGCTCGATACCTATACTAGAGTTTGGGAGGGGAGAACTCGCACGTCCGCACCGGGGGCGCACGGGCTTGCGATTTCGAGCGCACGGACACGCACCCACCGCCCGGTCCGGCGCACAGCGACGCACGGCGATTTATCGACGCCTCGAATCGGGTGTGACCGGCACAGGTTCACCCACCAGAGACGAGCATCATGAGTAGCGATATCGGCGTCAGTCTGATTCCCGAGAGGTTGGCAGACCTCGAGCAGTGGATCTGCTGGCAAGAGACAGAACGTGACGGGAAGGCGACTAAAGTTCCGATCAAGCCCTACCACACCAACGGCACGCCGAACGCCAGCGCGACAGAGGCCGGCCACTGGCGGAATCTGGAGAGCGCACTCGCGTTTCACGAGAGCGACCGCGTCCGGACCAATGGGATCGGCTTCGTGTTCGCATCGGCGACGTCGATCGTCGGGGTGGATCTGGATGACTGTCGAGATCCCACGACGGGCGAACTCACATCGTGGGCCCAGGATATCGTCGACGCGCTGGATTCCTACACCGAGGTGTCGCCCTCGGGGCGGGGCGTTCACGTCATCGTCGAGGGCGAACTCCCGCCCGGTCGGAATCGGCGCGGTGACGTCGAGATGTACGATGAGGCTCGCTTTTTCACCGTCACGACAGACCACATCGAGGGGACGCCAACGTCTCTCGAGCGACGCCAGGATGCGCTGCTTGGTGTCCACTACGAGTACGTCCAGTCACCCCCCGACGCCGAGACGGCGCCGGTCGATCTCGAGGCGGCTGCCGAGGGTGCCGATCGTTCCGACTCGTCAGCGGGCGAGCGCGGAGACCAGGCCGGCGAGCCGGCAACTGGGGAGACAACCGACAAGACAGTGACCTCGGAAACAGCTACGGCACTCGGATCGGACTCGGGGCTGTACGCCCGCTACGGACTGGACTACCCTGATATCGAGGACTCGGGTCTTGAGGCCGCCCTGCACGGACTGAGTCCATCGGCGCTTCCCTCATCGCTGCCAACCTCGATGGACGACATCGCTGGCCCCGGCGTCGATCTCGACGACGAGACCGTGCTGGAGCGCGCGATGGACTCGAAGAGTGGTGACGTTATTGGGGCGCTCTACGACGGCCGCTCGGAGCTCTGGAGCGGGCGGGATAGCCGGTATCCCTCGCAATCGGAGGCCGATATGGGCCTGTGCTTCTATCTGGCGTTCTGGACTGGCGGCGATCCCGACCGGATGGACCGTCTGTTCCGCGACTCGAAGCTCATGCGAGGGAAGTGGGACAAGGTTCACTTCGCCAATGGGGCGACCTACGGCGCGGTCTGTATCGCCAGGACGCTCCTGACCGTCGACGACTACTACACGCCACCGGCACCATCCACCTCGTCCGGATCCGACGACAGACATCGGTCACCGGACGAGTCCAACACCTCTCCCTCCTCTGGGGCGGATCAGTCCAGGGAGTCACCACCGATCGACGCTGGGGCGGTCGAAGACGCCCGGCGGCTGGCCGCACAGGTACAGCGCCAGCAGCGTGAACTCGATGCCAAACGCGAGCGCCTCGCGGAACTCGAAGCCCGGCTTCGACAGTATCAAGCCATCCTCGGAATCGACCAGCCTGACAACAGTGTTCGCTCGAGGGATGACGGAATAGCCGATACTGCCGCAGGAAACGGGTGGCAGGACGATTCCTCATTCTGGAACGAGCACCCCATAGGACATGACGTTGAGGGGACCTCTACCATATCCTCGAACGGTCGGGGGGACGACGACCACGAGCCGACTCCCCCCGACAACGACGAGGACACCCGTGAGATCGATGCGAACTCCTCCGAACCGGAGACGGAGTCATCTACCGGGTTGTCCCGTCGGCTCCGTCGCTGGTTTTCCTGATGTCCTCGGTTGTACCGAGACCGCAGCCGTGGCCGTTCCAGCCCTTCCGTCTGTATTTATCCTTCCGAAGGAGGTGAGGAGATCGCGAGAGCGGGCGACGAGTCGGTCGTGCTGACGACGACCGGCTTCGGCAGCGACCCGCGCTCGTGAATCCCCGGAGTTCCGCAATGTCCAGTGCAACCACTCCCGATCTGCAGGACCGTGTACAGACCATTACCGACGCGTTCGTCGCTTTCGACGAGAGCCGAGCCGAACCCGCGTTCGCCCTTGATTCCGAGGACGTGGCCACCCAGTTGGAGCGCCTGTGTGCGTACCGCGTGCCGGCAGACGAGGCTGTCCGGACCCTCGTCCGCAAGGCGTGTGCCGACGCCGACCTCGAGCAAGCCGACCTCTCGGATGACATCGCTTGGCTGGCCGGCTACGGTGGGCCCTCTCGTGGGTTCTCCCGGGCGATGCTCACCGACGTCGATGAGGCTGACCAGTGGATCGACGTCATCGCCGAGGTCGTCGAACTCTGGGAGCCCCGGAGCGAGAAGATCGCTCAGGTCGGGCTGCTCGGCGACGAGTCCGGTCGCCTCAAGTTCGTCAAGTGGACGAGTGCCGACCTTCCTGAACTGGAGGTGGGCGAAGTCTACCGGTTCGAGAGCGTCGTTACCGACGAGTACCAGGGCCGATTCTCGGTGAGCTGTAACTCCGCGACGGCGATCAGCCCCTCCGACGACGTCGTGGCGGCAGGCGACGGGAGCGTTGCGGTCGTCGGAAGCATCGCCGACGTCCAAGAGGGCTCGGGGCTGATCAAGCGGTGCGGGGCTGACGACTGCACGCGCGTCCTCCGCAACGGCCGGTGTGCGGAGCACGGGCAACGCGACGGTGAGTTCGACCTGCGCATCAAGGTGATCCTCGACGACGGTGAACGTTCGCTGAGCGCCCTGTTCGACGCTGCTGCAACCGAGGCGGTGACCGGCATCTCGCTGAACGACGCGACCGACATGGCGATGGACGCGCTCTCGACGGACGTGGTCGCCGAGGAGATCAGCGCGCAGCTACTCGGTCGGCGGTACCGGCTGACCGGAAGCGTCGTCGGGACGTACCTCCTCGTCAACGATGCAGAGAAGACGACCGTCGCCCCGGACGGGTTCGGCGCCGACACGGTCGAACCGGCACTCACGGCCCGCCAGCCGGCTCGGCGGCTGTTCGCAGAGGAACTCAACGGGACGACGGAGACGTTCCAGGAATCCGACGAGGAGCGGGCACCCGTATACGGCTTGACCCCGACTGGCGTGGGTGTCAACCGCGTGTTCGTCGTCGGAACCCTCGCAGAGACTACCGACGTCGGCTCCGACGCCGAGTACTGGCAGGGCAAGGTGTTCGCTGCCGACTCGCCCGTGTACGTGTACGCGGGCCAGTACCAGCCCGAGGCGATGAGGGTGCTGCGAGCAGCGGAGCCGCCGGCGTACGTCGCGGTCGTCGGGAAGCTGCGGACTTACGAGCGAGGCGACCGGACGAACGTGGCTATCGAACCGGAGTCGATCACCGAGGTCGACGAGGCAACCCGAGACGCGTGGGTCGCCGAGACGGCAAGCCAGACCCGCGCGCGGCTTGAGGCATTCGAGAGCGGCGACACCCCGTTCAGCGAGGAGGCAACGGAAGCCTACGGCGAGGACCTAAGCGTAATCGAAGCGGCGGTTTCGGCTGTCGTCCTAGAGGACGCCGCTTGAGCGGTTCTCATCTCCACCTCACTCGTCTAATTCACTCCTCCCCTGGGTGGGGATCCGCTCGGACAAGCCCCACCCTCCACGAGCGAGGCCGTCAGGCCGAGCGAAGTAGGGTGGGGTAGTTGACTGTCGAGCTGGAGCGTTTCTCCCTCGGTTACTGGCGGCTGGTTCGACGTATCGTCCATCGAGGTTGCTGGGGCGCTTGTCTTAGCTCTTGGAGTGACATTCGTGGAGGCTGCGATTCAGCCCGCCTCTGAATGGTCTGGACTTCTCCGCCGTCTCGATCCGTGGTCACAGAACTCTCAGGGTTCGTAGGATTCGAAGCATTCACGCCAGGGTATACTCCGACTCGATAGCTCTCTCCGGGTTCGAGGTCCCCGAGTTCGACTTCTTGCTCAGGAACCGTGACGACATACTCCCCATCGCGGGCCTCAACGCGGCCGGTGAACAGACACAGTAGGGTAGACGAGTCCATCGATGCTCGTTTTGAGCGGTCCGGATTAATTATGATCGGGTCCTGCCTGAGCCATCGTTCGTAATTAGTTACCCCACAGTACTGAGAAGTATACCGTTCGTGGGGTAACTACCCTGCTTTTCACTCGGCGGATTTTCTTCGGAAAGAGGGAGTCTAGGATTCTGAGTCTCGGATGGAGACTCGCTGTGCTACAGGTCGCTACTATTCGGGGGTCACCTTCCTACCAGTCGTCATCGACACTTCAGACCGAGCCTGTTCGACAGTCTCGACGTTCTCCTGCGCCAGCCACCAGTCAGGGGTCCAGTCCGTGATCGGGAACACCCATCGTTCGCTCCCCCGCCAGTAGGCGATCGGGTTCTTCGGGACGGGTGTGCCGGTCGTTTTCGGACCAGTCCGCCGACGTTGTCTGGGTCGTCGTTCGTGGGTTGTCGCAGTCTCGGACGTGGCCGTGTCGTCCCTCGAGTCGTCGGCAGCTCGCTCCAAGATCGTGAGTTCGCTGTCCCGGCGGGTCTCGAAGGTCGCCTCGTCCCCGTACCAACCTTTCACGACGTTTTCAGCACGCACGAGATCACCGACTGCCAGTTCGGGGAACCGGTGGGATCGGATGAGCGTGCGGCCGCCAACGTCAGTCGGGTCGGGCGTAGGGCGAGTCTTGTCCCACTCGCTCTTCTTCCAGATTGCAAACTTGATCGATCCGGTGTCGTCCTTGAGCACGCCGGCCTGCTTGATTCCGGGATGCGTGTTCTCGAAGAGGATCGCCACACGACCCTGCGTCGAGAATCGGCCCTTCGTCTGGCGGGTCGACATGTATCGGACGTTACCGATCGTCTGGATGTTCCGGGGTTCGTTCGCTTCGGCTTCAGCTTGTCTGAGCAGGGCGCTCGCGGGCTCGACACCTCGGGAGACACGCTCTGCAAGCGCGATCGCGAGGGTGAGCGGTTGCTTGCGCACCTCGTGGACCTTCTCGAAGTCCTCACTCAGAAGCCGATTCGCCATCGTACAGACCTCGTCGTGAGTGTCCGAATCCAGCTCGAGGAGCAGACGCAGACGCTCGTCACGGGCCTGTTTGGCAGCCTCGGCGCGAGCCGCGGCGATCTCTGTCGTCGTCGGGCGCTGCGCGGCGAGTTCGTCGAACCGGTTGTTCAGCCACTTCGCGTGTCCGACCAGTTCGATCTCGTCGCTGAGTTCGCCGGGGCGACAGATACCGTCCGTGACGCGCTGCTTCTCGGCTTCCAGTGCGAGCGAACGCTCGATGGATTCCAGTGACGTGCCGGCGAACTGCTCGGGTTCAGCGAGCAGGTCACCGAGACGGACGTACTCACCACCGGGCGTCAGGACCTCCAGATTGGCGGTCTCGATGCCGGTCGTGGTGTCGCCGTCTTCGATGTCCTCCGGTCGGTCGTACGCCTGCGGGTCGTCGACAGTCGCGGGAGCGGTCGTCTCCGGTGCAGTCGTTCGGGTCGCGGATTCGTCGAGGCCACTGGCGACGCCAACGATCTGTTCGCCGGTTGGATCGACGAAGTTCGAGCTGGCGTTGCTGGGCGTCCAGGTCGCGAGGTCGCCGGCCACATCGGGCTCTAAGAGCGCGTCTGCGGGCTGACCGTTCGCGTTGGTCCGGGCTCTCATGAGCTGGCCTCGCTCGGGAACGACAGGGTCGCCGTCGGGAGTGTAGCCGTACAGTCCGTCGACGGGTTCCGCTCGCGTTCCGAAGTCAGTCTTCGCAGCCGTCCGCTCCGTGAAGCGCGCTGGTTCTTCGTCAGAGTCCGTCGCGACGTCGGTGTCACGAGTAGAGACGTCTGCAGTCGCTTGATCGACGATGGCCCAGAGCAACCCTGCCAGTCTGGTGACCAGCGTGGTCGTCCCGGCCGTATCGGTCGAGCGGCGGCGCTCCTGTTCCTTCCGGTAGTCCCGAAGGTAGGGGCAGCGGCGGGCGTCGATCCGCGAGTCTGCGGTCCCATTGGGGTCTTCCTGTGTCGTCGCCTCTATCGTCGCCGATAGGTTCTTGTCCTCGTTGTTGCTACTACTCATTGGAATACACCATTCCATTCGTGAGGCTCTAGTCAGCCTCACATTCTACACCGACCAGCGACGCATAGATGTATCGCCGGGTAGGAGGTCTAATTCATCTGTTTTCGAAGGAATTCCCACATCATCCCCACACCCATTCTCGATACCATCCCCATCGACGGTCATCTATCCCTTGTTGCGCCAAATCAGACAGTGTCTGACACAGCAAAATGAGATATAAGCGTCTGTATCGAATCCGTGCCTTCGTTGTTGGCCGCTCGTCGCAAGGCATGAGTGTCGTTGTACTCCGATCAGTGGCTATCAGAATGGCAGACGAGTACTTCTTGTACCGAAAAACGATTGAATTACACTTCGAAGATGGGGGGTCTGACTCATAACGAGCATCGGCTGCTTTCGAGGCAGCACCCACATTGATCCCACACCTCTCTCGGTGGGTGGTCGCTCACCGGAGTATCGCGCCGATCGTGAGAAACCAAGAGTTCTCCCTCGGCGTTGTATCTGACCTCTCTGGTGTCTGTGATAGAGTAAGTACTTTGATGGTTACCAGATCATTGGTAACTATTAGATGAACGAACTGTTTGATGCGACGGCGGCCCGCGTGCTCCTCGCGATCGACCCTGGAGAGTCGATCCGGCAGGTCGCCCAGCACCTCCACACTCCCTACGAGACGGTTCGACAGGCCGTGAATCGACTCGAGGCCGCAGGGTATCTCGCCTACGACGACGGTCTGTTCGTCACCGACGAGCAGGTCCGCGAGACGGCGCTCACCCTTCTCGCCACGGGTGCTGGGGTGAGTCCGCCGTCCATTGAGGAGGCGTACGTCCTCCCGCAGTTCGGCGACTGGCCGTTCGCGTTCGTCCGGATCGATGCGGCCTACGTCTGGACGCAGGGTGGCTACCAGGTCGGTCGTGATCCCGACGACTATCCGCTGTTTCTCGCCGTCCGTGAGCAGGACGTCGAGGCGTGGCAGGGCTTTTTCGAGCGGTTCGGCCTCCCGACGGCGTTCGAACGACAGTCGCGGGACGGACTCGATGGCCCGCTCCAGATTGTTCTCGATCCGCGACCGACGCTTGAGGTCGACCACGCCGACGGCTACCCAGTCGTCTCTCGCGACGAGACCATCGCCTACATGTGCGAGCACTCCGCGCAGTTCCAGTCGGCGCTGTCGATGCTCGATCGCATGTACGACGACCTCGATCTCGACGTGGCCTACCACGAGTCGGAACAACCCGACTGATCGGCCTACGTCGAGGAGGTGTATCGGCGTAGCTCGGTCTATACGAACAATTGTTCGATCGACTGCTGAACGATAGTAGAATCGACACCGATGAGGCTCGCTGTTTGTTCATAGGGCCCCTCTGATACCGCTGCTCGAAACGTCTCCACGTCATCGTCCGAAACACGATCACGAACAGCCGAGCGCATTTCTCCATACTTATCGACGTACCAGAGGAGGGCGTGGAGGTCGGCAAGATCTTTCAGTCGCTTGTGGCTCTTATCACGCTCGGGAAACGCCCGGATTTTCATCGCTGCCAGCGCTGCTGGAGGCGCAATCAGCGCTGTTTCCGGTGTCGTCCACGAGACATACTCTCCGAGTGGTTATCCTTCGTCGTCTGCAAACACCGGTGCAAGAAGCGGTTCAGCAGGAGGCCGGAAGCCGAACGTCTCTTGGAACTCATCAAGCCTCGTCGTATCCGGGATGATGTCGATATCGACCCGGAAAATATTGTGTGCTGGTTGGTTTCGGGCGTCCTCATCTGAGAGTCGGTCACCGGTTTCGCGGTGGAACTGCTGGTAGAATCCGAATCGTCCACGGTTGTAGCCGAGATCAGTCTCGATCCGTTCAAGTGTCGTTGCAACTGGTGCTGCTTGGAGATCTGTGATCGACCACTCGGGGTCGATATGGACGCCGAGATCGATATCTCGCGATCCGATGTATGGGCGTCCGTGTGCGTCCTGAAACCCGGCCGTCACGTGCAGATGGACTGCCCACCCGCCGAGCAAACACGTCGGCGGCTCAGCGACAGCGATGACGTCTTGGAGTTCCTGTTCGGAGAGCCGTGTGACGGCCTCGGCATACTGGCTCCGGTCAGCGTTGCTCATCGTCCTCTCCGTGATGCCTGGCTATGAGTCGGTTTGCGGCTTCGGCGGCAGGCCCGTCTTCGTCGAGGAGATCAACGATCAGTTGTGGGACCGAGACGGTCGTGACGTCATCGACGGTTTGGGTGTTGTAGAAGACGTGCTCGTCGGTCGCCCGGAACTCCGTATTGCCGCCGCCGATGAGGCCATTTTCCTCGATGATGGTGAGCCACATCGGGATATCGTCCTCCCTGACGTACAGGTCGGTCGAGGAACTGAAGAGAAACCCCTGGTGGACCTGTTCGGCTTCATAGGTAGTGAGCACATAGTCGAGATCAGCCTCACGGATTTGGTTCAGCGGTTGTTGGAACGACACGCGAACCGCATTCGGTTTGATTCGCGTCTCGAGCCAGTGGTGATACAGCCCGTTCGGATCCTGAACGGTTGCATTGTGGATGTACCCGTCCGACTCGAGCTGCTCGAAGTACTCATAGGCCCACCCTTTCGAGACGTTGGCCTGCTGCGTAATCTCGTAGCGGCTCAGCTCCCCGTCAGGATGATTGAGGAGGACTCGGTGGAGACGCTCCTTCTTGAACCCGCGTTCTCGAGCCGGCTTTTCGAGTAGCACACTATCTAGGTTACTGCCCACACTTATTCATCTAACCGAACGTTCGGCTATCAAGGGGACTTATATACTGAACCGAACTTTCCACTCTTGTCTCAACGGTCGAGGGTTCTATGACGCGATTTTATCTTCCTCGAAGGGGGCGAGGAACGGCGATCATGCACATGCTCATACGCGTACTCGTCCCTGCAGCCGACGCGACAGAGGCGGTCAGCACCGCACGATTCCCGCTCGACCGGTTGATCGGGATCGGTGAGGGCGCGAGTACTGCGTTCGACTACTACAAGACGCTCGACGAATCGACCGCCCGATATCGTGACCATCCACGCTATGGCGGGCTCGATTCCGCCCATCGGCTATCGTCCGGGACTGGGAAACAACTCCTCGACGATGCGATTGAGTCACAGTCAACGTGGTTCGTCGAGACCGTCGCGACGATTCGTGAGAAGCTCGACAGGCTCGAACCGGCCGAGGTGATGGACGATGTTGATCTCGTCCGGTACGACTGCTACCGGCTCGGACAGTTCGCAGGCCCATCAGTCTGGATCTACGACGAACACGGCGCCGGTCTCCGTTCCCGGAATGCAGTCGACCGCTACATCGAGGATCGTGACTCCGACTCGCTCTGGGTGGTGCCCGCTGATGTCCATTACTGAACGGTTCATGGAGAGTATCAGCTCATCCAGCCGTCCCAGACCGTTCGAAGTGGGCGTGAGACTCGACACTCGCGAGGACTTGTGGAGGGTGCTGTGAGCTTCTACGCGACGGTCGCCGGCTACATTCAGTATCTGACCTTAGCGTGTCTGGAGACCGCCATCGGCCGACTCCAGACCGATGGCTGGCTCGACGACCGCCAGCGTTGGCGAGTCGACGGACGTGTCATCGAGCACGGTCGGATCGAGACGATCGATTCCGACCAGTTGGTGCTCGTGATTCCACCGCGATTGTACCGAAACCTCGCCCGGATCACCACGCGGCTGTTCGTCGGTGCGACCGACGGTGTCGTGGTGATTAGCTCGACCGACGGCTGTTTCGACGGCTGGATCGAGCGACCGTTACCCGCAGCAGCCGCATCGACGCCATCGACGGGGGCCATCACGAGCATCGAGGCGATCGATCTCGAGGCCTTCGCCCGTGAGTCCGGACTCGGAGTGAAACGATTCGAGCAGACGCCGCCCGACGAATACGCGGCCTGGCAGGACCGGGTCTGTCTCGCTTTCCACGACACGTTCGACCCACCGTTACCACCAGATCTCGCCGACCAGCCCCGCGACTAACTGACTGACGATCAACCTTTGGCCCTCATCGGGCCGTTTCCCAGATGTCCCTCAATTCGCCCAGCTACGCGACTGTTTCGACCGACCAGTGTACCGACTCCCGTCATCACGTCGTCGCCGACGAAACGCCGGCGAACGCGTCTGGCTGCTGTCCAGAATGTGATGGTGTGCAGCTCGTCAGCGACGACACCGAGACGTACTGTCCCGACTGCGGTCTGATCGTCGAGGATGCTGGCTTGGACCACGGCCCGGAGTGGACGCCTTACGACGAAGCAGAGCGGCGCCGAGTCGGCGGGCCGGTGACCCCGATGCGTCACGATCGGGGGATCTCTGCCGAAATCGGTCGGTTCCGAGACGGCCACGGTCGTGAACTCCCGGCTGCGACCCAGGCCCGCCTGCGTCGACTCCGCCGGTGGGACCGACGGGCTCGCTTCGAGAGCAAAGCCGACCAGAACCTCGCGCACGGTCTCGGCGAGATCCGTCGGATCGGTGGGGCGCTAGGCGTGGGCGAGAGCATCCAGGCAGAGGCGGGGCAACTGTTTCGCGAGGCACAGTCGGCAGACCTGATTCGCGGTCGGTCCCTCGAATCGATGGCGAGCGCATCCGTGTACGCGGCGTGTCGCCGCCGCCAACTGCCCCGCTTTCTCGACGAGATTGCGGAGGCGGCTCGGGTCGACCGTGGGAAGGTCCGGCTGGCGTACGGGGTGCTCAATCGGGAGCTGTCGCTTCGGATCCCCCCGGCGTTGCCCGCCGATTTTCTCCCCCGGCTGGCCAGTGTCGTCGACGCCTCGGAGGAAGTCCGAGAGCGAGCGACTCACCTCTGTGACTCAGAGGCCGTTGCCAGCCTCGCGAACGGACGCAAGCCCGCCGGCGTCGCCGCTGGCTGTCTATACTTCGCAGCGCGAGAACTGGACGGCTACGGGGCAGTGACTCAGGCTGAGCTCGCGGCGGCCGCTCGAATCTCCGATGTCAGTCTCCAGCACGTCTGGCAGGAGCTCCAGGAGCTCGACCTGCCTGCGTGGCCCACGTGCGGGTCCAATGCCCGGACCGATACAGAACGGAGGTCCCCATGACTGCGGGAGACTCCTGTCACGAGGGAGGTACGGAGATGATGCTTGATCTGGCCGCCGCCGGATGGCAACCGGGGGACCCCTGTCCTGAATGTGGCCACTCGATCGTTCACGCCATCGTCCGGGCTGGAGTCACCTTCCGGTCGGATGGGTCGTGGGCGTTGGACGAGACACTCGGCGTGTACGAAGCGTTCTGTCCGGAGTGTGACTGGCTCCCCCCGGTTTACTCTCCGTAAGACCACTGGCCGTTACACGTCTACTCATGGGGGGTGGGTCGTAAAGTCGGCTCAGAGTGCATCGGCGAGTTCCTCGTGGAGGATGGTTCGATGGCAGCGTTTCGTCTCGGTGTTCTCGTAACAGACGAGCACAAGATCCTCACCATCCAGCAACCGGGTGTGGAGGGCCTTGAAAGCCGTTTGTGCCTCGTCGTCCGTGTTCAGGTGCTCACGATATCGCCTTTCGAAGTCGACATCGTCCCACGCCGTGTTGTGTGCCTCTGCATCGTCGAGTCCGTCCGCCTCGAGTTCCTCGGCCCGTCGTTTGATCTGCTCGAGCAAGGTTTGTGGCGGGCCCAGTGCGGGGTGGTTCTCGTCGACAGCCGGAGCGAACCAGGGCATTGGCGATCTAACTACTCCGACCAAAGCTGCTTGATCGGGCAGGTCTACTAGATCGTGCTGGAGCGCAGCGACGTAGGTGTCCCGCAGTGTTCCTCGGGTCATGTTTCGAGGTAGTTCGTAATCGGTCTTCAAATCAGTCGCAGTGCGGCTTCTTGCTTACCTTGGCGTATTCGCGAATTTACCGTCCCGAAGGGGGTGAGGGAGAGTCGGAGTCGACACGGTACCGCTCCAATCGACTCTTACCTCTCACTCCTAGTTGCTGCTCTTACCACTAGCCATGAGTACAGAAACACCCCCAGAGAGCGCAGATAGCGACGAACTCGACGATTCATCTGTCGATCCGTCGTCGACCAGTCCGCAAGAGGGTCCGGCACCTGACCAATCGCCGGATGATGAGACGGCATCGTCGTCCGGAGAAGGTAAGTCTGACACGCCTGACGCCACCGGTCCGCCGTCGACGTTCCGGGCGGCGATTCAGTCGGAACCGCTGAAGGATATCCTGCGGGCACTCAGGGCGACCGTCGATGAGGCCCGCGTGAAAATCGACGAGATGGGCATCCGCGTCCGGGCGGTCGACCCCGCGAACGTCGCGATGGATGACCTCAATCTCTCGGCGAGCGCGTTCGAGTCCTACGACGCGACTCCCGGCGTCATCGGAGTCGATCTCGACCGACTCTGGGATCCGGTTTCGCTCGCAAACAAAGGCGATCTCGTCCAACTTCACCTCGACACGGAGAGCCGGAAGCTGGTCGTGGCCGTCGCCGGCCTCGAGTTCCAGATGGCCTGTCTGGATCCGGCGACGATTCGGTCGGAACCGACGCTTCCCGAGCTGGAGCTACCAGCGAGCGTCACCGTCGACCGCGACGCGCTCCGCCAGGGGGTGAAAGCGGCCGATCTGGTTGCTGACCACGTCGGCTTCCGAATGACCGCCGACGAGGAAGTGTTCCGGATCGATGCCGAGGGTGACACGGACAGCGTCGACTTCCGGATTGATGCCGACGACTGGGAGGCGGTCACCCTCGCGGAGGCGTCCTCGCTGTTCAGCCTGGACTACATGAAGAAGATCGTGCGGACGGTCCCCGCCGGAACTACGGTGACGATCGACTTCGGCACCGAGTTTCCGGCGATGCTCTCGTACGACATCGGCGACGGGGACGGATCGATGATCCGGATGCTCGCCCCACGAATCGAGACATGACCACCCCCCTCGGCATCCATCGCGTATGAAAACCAGCTACTCACGATCGACGCATCGCGCTCGGCGGTACCGGGGCGAGCGAACCCTCGGGGGCTGTCTCGTTTACGCCGACGACGATCTCCTCGACAAGCACCTCTCAGTCCATCCAGTGTCGCCCGGAGGTTTTGATTGGGGACCGGACGCAGCTCCTGAACGTGCCTGCCAGCTCGCCATCGCGCTCCTCGCGCCGACACTCGGACTCGAAGTCGCTGTCGACGACTACCACCTCTTCGCCGAGAACTTCGTCCGCCGGGAACTCACGGGCGATGAATGGTTGGTTCGTCTCCAGGACCTCCGCGAGTCGAGCTATCGAGAGCAGTACATGCACAGAGATTATCCGGAGAATACCGCTCCAGAGCCTGCGGACGTCGAGATCGAGATGATCGACCTGGACACGATCACCTACGCCGAGGAACTCGCGCTGGTCCGCCGGTATGACGAGGTACTCTGGAAGAAGGGCAACACCCGTGGCAATCTGGTCAGACTCCAGGCGATCCGACGTGGCGAGCGTGACCCGGCGGCCGAGCCGTTCTCCAAGCAGTGGCTCTCGACACATGGACGGCTCACCTCGTCGGCTGCCAAACGAGCGCTTGGAGAGGAGTTCGAGACGATGGGCGAGTTCGCCGCTTGGGCCTGTTATGCGACTTCGCTCACGACGGTCGACCACGTCGGGGACTCGACGGCGACGACGATTCGGAATCTCCGACCGACGCTCGTCCGGTGGTTCGGGGGCGAGGAGTACATCCCTCAATTCGACGACGACCAGGAGACGCTCGTGACTGAGGACACCGACGAGGATGACAGGAAAGAGGAAACGGCCGAGGATGACCCTTCGATCGCTGCTTCTGGAAAGTCATGAACTGCACGTCCCCTGTGATTTAGCGGCCTGAATTGGCTGAGGGGCGGACTAGCTACGTTCTCCATCCAACGAGAGCGGAGTTCGCCTTCGTTCATCATGTCCACACCAACACAACCAGACCCAGCCACCGCTGATGGCGCGCCACGCTCGATGACGACGGCCGTTCCAGTCGCAGACCTGCTCGCCAGTGAGACGACGCTCTCCTTTGCTGGCCTCACTACTGCTGATCCGGGCGAGTATCCTGATGCGGTTTCATCGGAAGCTCGGTGTCTCGATCCTGATCCCCGGTCGCTGAAGGATGTCATCGCGACGCTCCCGCAGGCGAGTTCCGGGGAGCTCTGGGCGACCAACGAGTTCGTCGGCGTGGACGGAACCGTCGATACCGAGGCAATTCGCGACGTTCACGGATTGGATGTCGACGCGCTCGAGGACGCAGCGGGGTGTTCACTCGGCGAGCTTGCGACGAGAGCGTCGTCGGATCCGTTGGTTCGAATCCGCGACCACCAGGACATCGTCGACGAGCGCCGGAAGGCGCTGTGTGCCCTCGGCTACGACGTCAAATTCCGTTGGCAGATTGCCTCGGATCGATATTCGATCATCAATCCACAGGAGGCATATCTCCCCATCATCGGTGCGCTCCAGCAGCGCGGTGAGACTGCGGCGTTCGGATGGGCGAGTTACCGGGACTGGGGTGGCCTCCTCAAGATGTTCGTCGTCTGCCCGGGCTTCAAACACACCGTCTCCGGGAGTGGGGACACAGAGTTCGATGACGGCCCCGACGGCGTGACGAGCGTTGGTGACTCGGACGAGGCAGATTTAGTTGTCTACGGCGGCTTCGAGACCGGGTACGACTTCCGCGGGACGCAGACACTGTGGGCGAAGCCCATCCTCTACTTTCCCGAGACTGGAGCTGTCGTTCCCGATACGGGGAAGCGTTACACGCGCCGGCACTACGGGCGGGCGACCGACGCCAGTCACGAGCGAGCGAACGACCGTGTTCCGATCAACGAGTGGTGGAAAGCGATCTACGACGACGTCGCCGACCGCCTCATCGACGTCGACCGGGCGATTCGCCGCACTCGGGCCATCGCGTACGACTTCGAGGTACTCCCATTCGACGCGGCTACGTGCTACCAGTACTGGGGCGTTGCCACCACGTACGCCGAGGCCGCTGCCGACCGGGCGACGACCCTCGCCTCGCCGCCGTCCCGACCGACAGTGTATAATATTCAGCTGTCGCTGCTGATCGCACTCCTCGATTCATACGAGGGCTCGCTGGCGTCGGATACGTATCAGGAATACATCGAGGTGGCCGGTGAACTCCTCCGCAAACCGGCCATGATGATCCAGCTCGCGCTGAAGGAACACGACCGACAGGTCGAGGAATCGGACGAGCGTGTGCTCGCAGACGATCAACAGACCCTCAGCGACGCGCTGGAGGACATCGTCGACATCCCTGGTATCGAGGTCGATACGGAGGTCGATCTCTCAGACGGCGGCGCACAACAGCTCCACGACCGCGTCCAGCGACGGCTCGACGATCTCCACGACGCATCCTGACCACCGAATTTACCGACCCCCAATTGGGTGGCGGGATTCCCTCGTGGGTTCCGTCTCCTACCCATGTCCTCATCCGAGTCAGATTCAGCTGTCGACCGGCCCGAACCGCTCGTCGTCCTCTCACACCTCGTCCATCGTCTGCTCAAGCGCGAGGGAGGGAATGTCCCGCTCGAGCGCGTGACCCTCCGAGTCAGCGACTACGTCGATATCGGCGATCAGGAGGCCGCGGACCTCATCGATGCTGGTGCTGCCGAGGGGATTTTCACTCTCGACCGGGGGTCCGGGGGAAGTACGAACATCGTTGGGGTCTCGCCGCAGGGTGAGGAGCCGGCCGTGATCACGGAAGCCTTCGGTGGTCCTGCCGGCGCTACAGATACTGCCGATTTTCAAGCCCTTGAGGTGGTCACCGAGAGCATTGCGACCGCACTCCGTGATGCCGGCTACGCGACGTTCACCGATCTCGCGGACGCCGATGTCGGTAATCTCGCTGGATTAACCGGGACGCTAACCGAGAGTCGTGCGGAGGCGATCATCCAGGCAGCACCCCGACATGTCCCCGTTGGCGTGTGGCTCGCCCGGAGTGCCGACGTCCGATACGGTCGACGCGTGGATGAGACGACGGGTCGAGGGACCGCCCAGGTGGTCGATATCACTGCCGCCACCGAGCCCGTCGGCGAACCCCGCTATCGATCCGAGGGGCTCGACCCGGACGCTGTCGAGGCCCAGTATGTCTCCAATATCGGCCGGAACGAACAGGATCCGGTGCCAACCGGGTTGCACGTCCTCGACGATCCTGACCATCCCGATGTCCCGAAGGCTGCGACCCATCCCGAGGCGGGTGACGATGCCCTGCCGGTAGATGCGTCGGAGGGAGTGATTCCACCAGCGGTTCCGACGGAGCCGCGGCTCCAGCTTCCACTGGACGAACTGCTCGCGAAGAAACTGGCCCGTGGGCTGGTTCCAGTCCGTCTGGTTGGCCCACGCGGCTCCGGGAAGAACTACCTCGTCAAGTACCTGTGTCATCGGACGAACCGTGGCTACGTCTCAGTGGACTGTGACGAGGCAACCCACACGGAGGACCTCTTCGGACCGCTCACGCCCACTGAAGACGGGCTGATCGCGCCCCGGAACGGGCCGGCCAAGCAAGCGCTACTGAACGGGTCGGTGTTGGTTCTCAACGAGTTCCCAGTGATGCGTGCCGGCGCCGCGATGTCGCTCCATCGCCTGCTCAACGAAGGAAAACTCCTGGTGAAAGCACACGGCGAGCTAGTCGAACCCCATCCGTCGGCGCGAATCGTAATCACGATGAATCCGCCGACCCGTGAGTACCGGGATTCCGAGCCGATGAACTCGGCCACTCGTGGCCGGTTCCGGGCGCTCGAACAGCCCTACATTCAGGACGTCGATGAGGAGGTCGCGACGCTGGATGCACAGGTGAACGCCAGTCACGAGGTTGTGGACCGGGGGACGCTCCGGAAGGTCGTCCAGTTCGCCCACCAGACCCGGCAGAACGAGAACTGGCCGACACTCTCGACGCGAAATTTGACGATTCTCTGCGAGCACATCGAGGACGGCGCTTCTCCGAAGGCAGCGGTCAAGAATGAGGTGTGGGCAGTTGCCGAGCCGAATCAGTATCCCGATGACACCTACGAGACGCTCAACGACTATCTATAGTCGTCTGGGTTACCCCACGAATTAGATGTTATATCGCTCGTGGGGTAACGGCTTTGCAGGCGTTTATCACTTGGAAATGAACGAGGAGGCTACGCACTTCTCGTGATCACCATGTTCGACACCACCTCATCCACCGGGCCTACAGCACAGAGATTCGTCCCTGACGTGGCTGCTCAAGTGCGGACGTCATCTGGACGAACAGAGCGACTTCGTGCATTCATTCGTGGTCATCTGCCAACGGAGACCGATGTCGAGGTCGTTCTCACGCCAGCCGTCGAAACCGCTGCGGTCCTTCCTGCCAATCTCGATGCGCTCGTGGCCAGCGACGCAACTGAATTCGAGCGGCAGCAGGCCGAACAGCTCCTCGAGAACGTTGACGCCGAATTTCTCGTCCTCGTGACGACCCAACCGGCACCGTTGGGCCGAATCCCGGTGAACGATCAGCTGACCGCCGATCACGCCCACCAGTTCGGGCTCGCCTTTCACGAACTGCTCCATATCCTTAAGACGGCTATCGGCCCCATCGCAGAACTCCTCGAAACCGAGATCGATCCCGATTATCGCCAGCAGGTCCACGATCTCATCAACATCATCGAGGATGGTGCCATCGAACAGGAAGCCGTTGAAGGGGCGAACTTCAGTGACAACGCTGAGATTCGCCTCGAACTCACCCGCCGGATCCATTCGCAAGTACCCGACGATATTCCCGACGGTGAGCAGGTTCGGTTCTCCTTCTGGGACGCCGTGACGAGTGCGCTCTACGAATGGACGATCTATCCGACGGGCATCACGGAGGTACTCCTCGATGAAGATGACGAGCGGATCGTCTTCGCATCGGGGGCGGATGCCACGAGCTTCGGTGCTGTTCAGAAAGCGCTCCACGGGTTGGCAAGGAATGCCCTCGCGATCCGGAGCACCGAACGCGACGACGTCACCCACAGCCACGACAAGACCGCATCCGTACGGCGAGCTCGGCTCGTCGTCGAGACCTGGCAGTCGGCAATCTTCCCGCTCCTCGAGGACCGTTCCGAAGCATCCGCCGAGTCGCCAATGGAGGGCGATACTCAAGAGACCGCTGCGGACTCCGTCTCATCGCCGGATTTGGGCGACTCGGAAACAGCTAATCCTGAGACCGACCCCGACTCATCGAACGACGAGGAGACTGATGGAGGGGGCGACGAGCGCCCGCAGGTCGAACGGAGCGCAACGGACGATCCGTTCCAGGACGTCCTCGACCAGCCTACAATCACGCCGGATCCGCTCGACGAAGACCCCGACGAGACACCTGGCCTTGACGATCCGAACGCCCACACTGGCGATACCCCCGGCTCAGACTCCGACGATTCATCACCATCGGTGGGCAGCGATGAAGACCAGCCCTCCCAGCCCTCGCCGACCTCGGATCCTCTCGACCCCAGAGCGCGGGCACTCGCTCGCTCCATTGAGTGCCCGGACACAGAACCCGAGCCCTCGTATGGTGAACGTTCCTCCAGCGGTGACGAGGTGGATGACAGCTCTAAAACCGCACAACAGTCGACCATCGGGGACTTCGATGCCGGCGACGCTTCACGTAACGACCGCTCATCTGGAGAGGCGACTGACTCTCACGATGAGCGTGACTACGGCCACAAGCAAGCCGAAAGCAAGGCCCCAACCACGAGTACCTCCTCTGAGGACGGATCGGAACCCACAGCCGATCCCCAGCCGGCACACGCTGAGGTGCTCGATCGAGATCCTGCTGAGGAGACAGGCACCTACGAGGAAGCACTCACCGCAGATCGGACTGCGGCTCACGACGAGGCAGACCGGGAGGGCATCGACACCGACGCGCTGGAGCGTGAGCTGGAGGACCTCAGCCACCGGCTCGATCGGGATAGTTCAGACGACGACCAAGCAGCCGGCGGGAGCTCTGGAGGCCCGGGCCAGCTCGACGAACTAGAACTCGTTCCCATCGCTGATGACCATGCACCCCTGGGGATGTGGGCCGACATCGAAGACGGCGCTGCCCGAGTTGCTGGCACGCTCGAGAAACAGCTCCGGATCGATCGTCAGCGTGGTGTCCGGCGAGGATTGACCGCTGGTGGATACGATACCACCGCGGGCCACCGGCTTCTGATCGGCGATCCCCGGGTCTGCAAGGTTGACACGCCGGGCCGCGAGAAACGCTACGCACTGGTGCTGGTCCTCGACCGCTCGGGCTCGATGCGAAGCGGCGAACCCCCGAAGAGCGAGGTCGCGACGAAGGCGCTGGCACGATTCGCCGTTGCCGCAGAGGGGCTCGGGATTGAGGTGGCGATCGTCGATTTCGTCGACGGGAACGCTCGGCTCGTGAAACCCTTCTATGTCGAGACTTGCCACGTCCAAGCGGCGCTACTTGACACGGACTGTGGTGGGGGAACGCCGCTGGCGGACGCTCTCGGACTTGCACGCCAACTCGTTGAGGGTCACCGCGACGAACCACTCATCGTCGCCGTGACCGACGGCGAGCCGAATAGCGTCGACGACGTCATCGATCAGATTCGAGCCGCCCGTGCCCCCGTCTGCTCGCTCACCATCGCCACCGATACCCAGCCAGGACGTCTCTCGACCGACGTTTCGGAACTCGTCGACTATTATGAGCGCGAGACCACGGTGTACGACGGAGAGCGACTCGACGACCGGCTCGATCAGTTCGCCAGTCTTCTCGTCGGATTCTGAGTACATATCTGAGCCTCTCACGGCTTTATCGGTCTGAACGGGATGAGGACAGAGTCCAGAAACAGTGATTGATTCAGATGCCACGAAGACACATCCACGCCTCCTCGTCGATGCTACCGTCACTGGGACTGCCGCCGGGGTCGCTAGCCGATATCGATGCAGCCTACGACTACAATGTCGAAACCGACCCGCCGGCTATCGAGCCGGTCGAACATCGTATTCGCCTCGATTTCATGGCAGGTGGGGCGATTCGGTACGATCAGCTCCTGACGAACTACGATTCCCGAGAGCGCGACGCGGCCGAGACCGATCCTTGGCATCATGCAGGGCGAGCGAAGCCACTCGGGATGCAGTATGCCGAGGGAACCTGCCAGCGCCGTCTCACCGAAGAGGCGCGGTACTACGAGAGCTATGACGACGAGGATGCACTCGTCGATGCTCCGGCGTTTCTCGCCCATCGCCTTCGGCAAGCTCGCTCAGCTGCGGATCCGGAGGCTGCTCTCCGGTCGGAGCGCGACCGCCGGGAGACGTGGTACCGGACACTGATTCCCCGCCTCAACCTCTGTTCGGTGCTAAAACTCTCCTCATACGGCACGCTCATCGACGGCGGTTCCGGCGAGATGCCAGAGGACCACGATCTCCTCGCGTCCAACGGATTCGTCGGAGTGATCGTCCTTGATCACGATCACGATCCCGAGACATACGCCCGAGAGCGAAACCTCCCGTCCCGATATGTCGTTCGCGAGCAGGATCTCTCCAGTGGGAAAGCCGAGGAAGGAGCGCTTTCGAGCGAGTACGGGCTCGACCTGCCGGCTCCGTTGCTCGTCGGTGAGTACGCGAGTGGAAGCCGATATCCGTTGCTTCCATGGTCCGATGGGTTGGTCTGTTCGTGCCCGTTCAAGACCGGCGCTCCGTGGCGGGTGATGTGTAAGCACGAGCTGCTCGCATCGATCGTCCTCGGTGCTCAGGAGTCGATCTTTCTGCCGGTGACCGACGGCCTCGATATCCCGTATCGTGCTCGCCGGTTCGTCAGCCCAACCGTAGCGAGCACCCACACGCCGCGACTCCCGGACGACGAATGGCCGTGATTCGCGACGGGGGGACGCACAGTTGCGAGTTACGCACCCTCTGAAATTACTTATTAGAGTACCGTTGAGGAAGAAATAGACGATATATGTCCTCGCGTCGTCGGCTCCGTCCAAACCACCCGCACCAGCACCTGAGTCGTTCCGAGCGACGGGGATGGCAGCGGCGAGGCGTTCTTGCGGCGGTTTCGTCAGCCGCGGTGGTATCGCTGGCGGGCTGTGCCAGTATTCTCGGGCAGCCAGACCCGGACGGCGATGCCCCGGCTGTCAGCGCTGGTGACGGGGCGGGGAGCGATGCCGATGACTCGAATTCGGGACGCACGACCGACACGGCAGAGCCAGCGACGACCTCCAGTGATGCGGAGCAGGATGAGACCAGCCGAGAGCCGTCAGAACGCAGCGGCAAGGTTATCGACGGTCCCGTCGACAGCCCCCCGACCAACGAGCATCCTTGGGTCGACGATCCTGCTGACGGGCAGGGATTGGCTGACGTGACTCTCACTCTTGGCACGGACCGGATTCGGGATTTCCTTAGGACAAAGTCTGACGAACTTTCGATTACCGTCGCCGGCGACCGATTCACCGTCCACGGGCGAGGCCACCTCGAGTGGGACTGTGATGGATTCGCGCTCGCCCACGTCCTCGTCGACGACCGAACCGCCGAGGTGTACGTCGAAGCCGCTCCCAACGACGCGTGTCGAACCAGCGACAACGACGAAGGGCGAGGGCCGTGGGTCACCCCCTTCATCGTGACCGGGCGCTTCGTAGGTGGAAGGCCGGACGCGCTGGAGGTTCACCTCGAGGGACAGTACATCAAGGGTGACGGTCCCCGGGGAGGAGCGTACGCGAGGACGGAACTGTGAGTATGACCGAAAGGATGGTCGAGTTGGGAGAGAGCTTCAGCAACGACGCCGCAGTCGTGCGAAATTTATCATCTCGAATGGAGCGGGGAAGCTGGCGGTTCTGCAACGCCAGTTCCCTCACCACCTCATGCCAACCGACGATTCGCGACCGTCCGATTACGAACCGACAGACGAGCATCCACGACTCGATCTCTCTATCCACCGCCAGGCAGTCTTCGGGACTGAGGGACTGGAGGTTGAGACGGGTGCGGTCGAGACCACGCTCACCGATCACGGGATCGAGGTCGGCCATCAGCGGTCGACCCGACTCAATATCCCCACGAGCGAGAGCTTCGTCGACGATCGACCGCAGACGAGCGACAGCAGTGTGGACGCTAGTGAGCAGGAGCCGCTGTTCGTCTCGCCGAACCCAGGCCAGCGGACACTCGACGGTCGCGACGCGTCGATGGTCCCGCTGTTCGGTGATCGGTCCAACCGTCGATCGGATACTGCCCAGGAGTGAGTGTCGATGGGATTCAAGTCCACGATGGGTCCAGTCGGCCGGGTTACCCCACCAACGATATTCGAATCTCATTTGTGGGGTAACCGCCGGCCCGAACCGGGCCAGTAGCCCCTCATGTCCGAACGTCCATCCCAGTCGGTTCTGGAGGCGCTCCCCCCTGCGACGCTCCTTGAGACGGACAACCGACGGCTCATCCGGGGCGGCGTCGCCTGTATGCACGACGCCGAAACGGTCCGGGAGTACGTCGGCTACGAGAACCAGCATCAACGCCGGCGCTGGGTACTCCGGATGCTCGCCGACCGCGCCGCAACGCTCCGGAACACAGACGCTGAGGACACGGTGCCCCGGAGGCAGACTCATAATCCGTGAAGACGAATTTGAGTCGTACAACGGAGGCTGACGACCGATGGCAGCACATCCCCCCAGTGGCGGCGACCGTGACTTCGTGACGATCTTCAAGACCGGCTCGGTCGATCGAGACGACTACCCAGAGCTGGTCGAGCACCTGCTCGAAGGGCGGACGCAACTCGCCTCGGAGACGGGGTACTTGATGAAATTTGGCGATGTCTCACACCGAGGCCTGACCCCCTTCGATGTCGCTTCACTTCATGATGGCCCCGCGTATCCCCTACCACAGGCAGCGCTGGAGTCACTCCCGGCTGACGTTCGGGCCGACCTGGAGCGCGACGGCGCCGTCCAGATGTTCGGCGTCTACAATCGGGAGCACCACCGATTCGACGAAGTCGCCCTTGCCTGGGAGGAGAAGGACTTCCTCGAGCGGATCGCCGAGCTGGTCGCCGGCGATTGCTCGCTTCACGAGGCTGTCGACTGGACTGTCGTCGAGGAAGCCGAGCGATACACCGTCGCTCAGTGGGGCGACATTAGAGGCGTCACCGAGGACGCTGTCCGCTCGAACGTCAATTCGGCCCGGGAGAAGTTGCTTGCCGAAAAAGATCGTGAATCGGTCGAATAGAACGATCCACCCCTCGCTCGGAATGTTAATGCCCGACTCCACGTTGTGTGGAAGGCTGCATGACCTACCCTAGAACCCACGTCGATCACCGTAACCCCGATCACCACGAAGCAATCCATCCCACTCGGAATATCGGAAATTCGCACGTCGTCGCCGGGGAGTTTCTCACCTCCCGGTACCACGACGCACTCCAAACCGTTCTCCATCCGCTCGGTGAATCCCTCGACACTCACGACCAGCACGCCCTCAATGATCTCGGCATCGTCCACGCCGACGGCTCCCTCAACGACCTCTCACCGATCGTCCGCACCTATGTCAGGCTCGACGACTACTGGACACGCACCCATCGTACAGCCCTCAATGGGTTATTCGCTGACCGGCGTGCTCACGTTCTGAGTTGCTGTACTCGATGTTTCCTCTCAGAGTTTCCACGTCGAACGCTCGAAGTTGAGTCTGGGCGTACCGGTGCTGCACTAGATGCCACGCTCGCCCCGCTTCTGGACAGCAGTTTTCTATCCCGGACGGACGAGGAGAAATCCGACTACACCGTCGACGAGCACCATGTGCTCTATCGACCTACGGAACAGCTCTTTGACGCACTTCTGGACCAAGCGCCGGTTCTCTGTGACCTACTCACTCCGACGGACCTCTGATCTCGCTGACGTATACCCCCTCACAGCAGGCGGGGCTGTGACCGCCACGAAGCTATCCCACGCCCTGCGACCCTCTCGTCGGTGAGAATTTATCACCTCCAATCGGGTGAAGGGCGGATCAGTAGATCTGCGCCTCCACACAGGTGCCTCAGGATGGCCGTGACCGATTCATCGACGACTCTGAATAGTGAGGACGAACACCAGGCTCAGGACGATGCCCGCGCCAAGCGGGCCCGAGAGGACGACATGGACGTTGCACTGGTTCACCGGGGCGGCTGCTACGAGGTCGACTCGGCGTCGGGTAACACGTACGATGTCGATCTGCTGGACGAGACGTGTACTTGTCCCGACCACCTGAACCCAGAGACTCCGACGCCCTGCAAGCACGTCCAGCGGGTCCAGCTTGAACTCGACGCTGGACGGATCCCTCGCCCCGATGGACGGCTGCCGGAGACGGCACTATCGGAGCACTCTCTGGACGACGAGTCAGGTGTTCACCTCGTGGCAACACTCAGAACCAGGATTCGGGAGCGAGAAGAGCGAATCGCCACGCTCCAAGCGGAGATTCAGGCACTCCAGTTCGTCTCTGATGTCGCTGACGCGATTGGAGATGGCGAGGAGTTCGATCTCAAACAGATCTTGTCCGATGAGTACGGTCCAGCGAGTCAGCGCTAGTTCTCTTTGGGGGAGGCCCCATCGCTGTCATCAATCTCTTCTCTTGCGATCTCAATTAACTCCTGCAACTTCTCGTTGAATTCGGACCTGAAATCCGTCCCGAAGGCATCATCATACAGCTGAAGGGTGCGTATGAGGCCCATCGAGGCTAACCAGTCTTGGAATTGCTGGCTGTTCATATCTTCAATCGGGGTATCCATCGAGGTGGATCCAGACCCTGACGCCCAGAGGAGAAGGAGATTGAGATCCTCGACCATCGCGATCCGAGCGAAGTCTGAAAATGCGGCGTTCACGTCTCGCTGGAGCTGCCTGTGAGAAACTGATTCTCTATCGATGGTCTGCTCACCGCTCAGTAACGCCGAGACGTACGAGAGTGAGCGTGGCGAAAGGAACCCATCACGAGCAACCACCATCGGTGGATTATCTTCAGACCTCGCTGTTTTCGAAAGAGCGTTCCCGCAAGAGCTGCAGTAATGGTGAGTCTCACCGACGCTGCTTCCACAATTCGAGCAGTAGGGCATTACCTCTACTGAGCGGTGGAGATAGAAATCTTTGCGAGTTGGGTGCAGATTACCCCACAGTCCCGCTGTTATCGGACACTGTGGGGTAACGAGTTTTGAACCCCAGGCTCAGGTTCGACTATTCACCGAGAATATCTTCGAGTCGCTTCCGTCGCTCGACGACGTTCTGCTCGCGGTAGGATTGGTGAGTGGTCTCGATCGACTCGTGGCGGAGGAGTTCTTGAGCGAGTTCGGCGTCCCGTGCGTAGAGGTCACTCCCCAGTCCACGTCGGCCACCGTGTGGCTTGAGATACTCGCCGTCGATATCGACATCAGCAGCGTCACAGAGACGCTTCATCAGAGATCGCGCTCCGTTCTTCGAGAGCGCCGGCGGCGCGATCCCGTGTTCCCGGAGGATCTCCATCGACGTGGAGGCCGCCAGCGTCGCCTCAATGTCGTCCGCGCTCCACCCCTGGGCTTCGAGACCTTCCTCGGCTGCCCTCGCGAGCGAAGCATGGTGACGAGTCGGAAACACCGGCCAATCCCCGGTAGCCGGGTCGAGCACCTTCCGGTACCGCTCGAGACTCTCGACGACGCGATCGGTGAGGGGGATCGGCTGGCGTTCCCGTGTCTTGCCGAAGACGGTGGCAATCCCCTTTTCGAGGTTGACGTCGTCCCACCGGAGGCCGTTCCGATGCTCGTCACGTGGATCGGCGAACAGTTCTGCTCCACGGGCACCCGTGAGGGCGAGCATCGTCACGAGAGCTCGATCCCGGAACGCCCGCTCGCGAGCGTCCGCTGACTCGTCGAGTGCGGCATGTGCCCGTTCGCCCACGAAGTTGAGCAGCGCCTCCCGGGCCTCGGTCGACCAGAACTGTCTGTCGTGGTCCCCGTGGTGCTCCGGAAGCGCCTCCTTGACGCGGTTCGGTCGAGCAGGGTTTGACTCAATGCGCTCGTCGTCGACGCACCAACCGAGGAACGCCCGGACGATCGTGAAGTAGGGCCCGTTCGCGTGAGCCGAGACCGCCGAGAGGTCGTCCTCGTCGTCGTGGACGCGCTCTCGGAGGTGCTGTGCGTATCGACGGCAGTCGATGACCTCCAAGTCCTCGAGGGCCGTGACGTCCCGGTGGTCCTCTAGGTACTCCGCGAAGGCATCGAGCACGAGCCGGTTGTTCGCTCGGTAGTTGCCCGAGTCAAGACTATCCAGCCGCGCCTCGATGGCGGCTTGGAGGTCGGTCTCGGCGGTCGAACCCCTAGGGTCGGCGGCTGTCATCGGGTTGGAGTCGCAGACGGCGGGCACCCACTTCAATTTGGTGTGTCTTTCTGCCCTAAGACACAGTAAATTACTATATCCCCTAATCGCCCATTTTCACTGTCTACAAGGGTTATGCCCCCCACACTCCAAAATATAAAGCATATATCGCTATACAGAATTTCTGGGCTGGAGTTGCGAATAGCATCAATGCTATGCACGGGTCGGCGGCTGAACGCGCCGTGAGTGACGGATCGAGACCCGAGTGACCTGCGCTCAGCGGCCACTCACCGGGGTGAGTGGCCAGCTGGTCTCAGTTCGAGCCGGAATTTCATCTGTCTGGACAGCGATGCCTCTCGGGAAGGGCGAGCACGGAACGGATTCTATATCAATGTGATCAGCCTCCGGCGAAGGAAGCCACGAAACCGCGGGGCGATCACCCGCGGTTTCGTGCGGAACTCGACGATACCGAGCGACCGCTGAACGAGGAGATCGACCAGCAGCCACATGTCGTACAATAGCATCGCGAACCCGAAGTGGAACAACCGCACCGCGTACTCACGCGAGGTCGTCCACGGTGCGAACTGCTTGATCCCGCCGTATGAGTTCTCGATTCCACCACGGCGGGTGTAGCGTTTGACCCGGCGGCGTGTCGACCGTCGGTCCAGACGAATCTCGTCGTTCACGTCGAGATTCGTCAGGAACACCTGGGTCTGGTCACGATCCTCATCCGGTGGGAGACCGACAAGCGTCGTTTCGGCTCGCTTTCTGACGCCACCGCTGTCTTTGACTGGTCCGTAGATTCCGTACTCGTCTTGGACTGTCACCTGCTTCTGGCCATCTACGTCCTCATTCATGCGCGCGATGAACCGCTTGATGCGGTCATCGCGCGCGGCTGGAATCACGTAGAACAGATCCCGTTCTTCGAGTGCGGCAACGACATCTGCAGCGTGAAACTCCCTATCGGCGAAGACGCGCCGAATACGCAGATTCGCACGCTCCTCAACGATGTCGACGAGTCGGCGGACAACACCGCCGACTCGGTAAGATTTCTCCTCGCCAGCGTACGCGTCCGGGTCGTGATCGTCGGCATCACCGATCGGGAGCATCGCCGCGGTAAACAGGATGTTGTCGCCGACGATGCTAGCTGTCGCGACCTTGTGACACCAGTCGTAGGACTTGTCTTCGGGCGCTCCCTGGACACGGACAAGTTCGTCTCGTTCGCCGTAATAGGCGATATAGGTCATATCGATCGCGAGCATCGCCGGCTGTTCGAACTCGATGGTGGGCTTGGCCCGCGTCACGACGCGGGCCGCGCCCCGGTTAACCATCTCCGTGATTTCCTCTATGTCCAGGTCTTTGATCGCCTCCAGAAGCGTTTCACCGGTCGGACCATCCGCGAAGAACGGATCGTCGATGTCCGGATCAGGGTTGACGTGATCGCCGTAGGTCTCGGCACCGCCATTGGCGGCGGTGCCTGTGACACCGAGCAACGATTCCAACAGCAACAGCTCCTCACCGTCGTAGATTACCTCGTCTGAGCGGTCAAAGTCGAACGCCGGGAACACGACGGTGGTGAGTTCGTCCAGCACTTCGCGGGTCTTGCCACGGATCAGCCGGTTGACCGTGCGCTTCGAGGAACCAGCTGGCTCCGTCGAAGCGCTGTCCCGGTAGGGCGCTCCAATCGGACTGCCGCGACGAGCAGCAAGCGTCCGAATCTGGCGACAACTCACCTCGATCGTCCGTTCCAACTCCGCGAATCGGTTGTTTCGTGCTCGCGAGAGAGTACTTTGGTCTGGGCTCTTACCGAACTGAGTGAAACAGCACCCTGAGAATTACAGCATCCCGCCGTACGCTAGTTGCTATGTGCAATCAATCAGCCTTCGGCGGGATGCTACAGGATATTGTTGAGCTCACCTCAATAGTGTTGCGGCCAGAGCCGCTCGATGCGGAAATCGAGCGGCGCTGTAAGCACGCTTGGGAAGAGGCTCCCTGTCCAGAGTGTGGTGAAACTGCCATCCAGAGTGGGGACGACAGTCCCCGACTCTGGTGTAGCAACTGTCGATACGGCTTTACCTACACCGCTCATCCCGATAAGCCGTAACATCAATTTTCCTTACTCTCCAAGTGTCTTCCAAGATGGACGAGAAGTCTGCGCAAGTGTTCCTTCCACCACGTGAG
>JARVCL010000124.1:0-8637 GCA_040405695.1 Halorubrum sp.
CGTCCACTGCGGGGGGAACGTCGTCGAACGCGTCGGCGCACTCGCGCGCGAACCGATCGGCGTTGTGGGTCGGTCCACGTTGGTCACAGAGGTGGTAGATCGCGTCGGCGTCGATCGCGTCCAGCGCGGCCGTCACGAGCGTGGTCTTACCGATCCGCCGGCGGCCGTACACCACGAGGAGCTGTCGGGTCGGTCGCTCGAGGTGTGAGACCAGCCAGTCGAGTTCCGCGTCGCGGTCAATCATTATGCACACGATCATATGATCGCATGCATAATAAGCGTACGGCGGGCGAGTGACGTGGAGCAAGCCTCGATCGGCGTGCTACCGAGACGTTCGTCCGAGAAGCAGGGGGTGAGGACGGTGGAGACGTCGAGCAGTCTTACGACCCATCATCCGGCGGGCATGCGTCTGACGAGCAGGACGGTCGTCAGAACGATGGCGACGAACCCGAGCAGTCCGACCAGTTCAGCGAATCCGAACCCACCAGCCTCCTGCATCGGTGGGGAGTCATTGGGCCCCGTAGGACCCGGATCGAGTTCGGGGACGTCGATCGCCGGGAGTTCGCCCGAAGCGGGCCCGTCCGCTCCGTCGGGGCCGGATGCGGCGTCATCGGGATCGACCACGGTCAGCGTCGCTATCGATTCGGTTACCACCGCGTCGCCCTCCACGACGAGGTCGTACTCGCCCGGTTCGTCGAACCTGACGGTCCCCGAGAGAACTGCCTCGTCACCCGGTTCGACCGCCGTATCCAGCGTCTCGATCGGCGATCCGTTCGCGAGAAGGGTCACGGACTCCCCGCCTTCGACGGGCCCTACATTGGTCACGCCGGCCTCGACGGTCGTCTCCTCGCCGACCGCGATCTCCGCGTCGTCGACCGAGATGGGTCCGTCGTCTTCGGAATCGGCGGGCAAGATGGCTGCCTCCGTCGGCTCGATCGCCGGGCGATGGACGGCGACAGAGAAGGCGGAGAACCCGGGCGAACGGACGACGAACCTGACGACGTTCGGATCGGCCGACGCGTCGACCTCCTCGACCGTGTCCGCGCGCTCGGCCTCGAGTTCGGTCCAGTCGCCGTCGACGAGGCGGTACCCCGCGAGGTCGTCGCCGGCGGCGTCGTCGGGATCGACGCCGGCCGCCGCGAGCCGGTCGCGGTCGACGTCGACCACGAAGGTCGCCTCCGAGACGGGGAGCGGCTCGTCGGGGTCGGGCTCCGCGAACCCGGGCGCGGTCTCCGGGGTGATCCGGTAGTACGCCAGCGACTCGATGCCGGGCGCGTCGACCGGATCCGTCACGGCACCCGACTCCCCGTTCCCGTCGGCGTCGTCCTCGAAGGGCGGAAGGGGCTCCGTGTCCGACTCGATCGCGAACGCGAGATCACCCGGACCGTCACGAACGACCTCGAGTCGGGGCATGACCACGCCGTCGGTCCCGAGCCGGAGGTCGTCGAGGGTGACGTCCGTCCTCGCGTCGCCGGGAAGCGATCGGACCTCGACGGTGCGACGGTCCGGCTCGGGCGCCGACACGGACGCGCTCGGGTCGGTCGAGGACGTGCCGGATCCGTCGCCGTTTTCAGATTCCTCGGACTCCTCGGATTCCGCCACGATCCGTGCGTTGACGCCGATACCGTCGATCACCGCGGTCCCGGGGTCGACCTCGACGACCCGAGTGTCGACCTCCAGGGCGACCGTGGCGACGTCGTCATCGGGGGTCAGCCGGATCGGGTCCTCCGCGTCGTCGATCGGATCGCCGTCGACGACGAAGGAGACGGCCTCGGCGTCGTGTGAGAGCCAGACGTCAGCGACCGCGTCGCCGTCGTAGATCACGTAGAAGAGCTCTTCGACGCCGGTGAGGGCGGTCGGGTTGACGCCGTCGCCATCGACGTCGGGGTTGTCGGCGGTGAGGTCGACGACGAGGTCGCCGTCGTCGTCCGCGTTGCCGTTCTCCTCGATGAACGCGTAGGGAGTGTCGGGTGCGGGCTGGAGCGCGACGTTCTCGTCGATCCGATCGGTGGGTCCATCGAGGACGACGGCACCGGAGGCGACGACGAGCGCGGCGGCGGCGACGAGGGCGACGACGAACAGCGGGACGGCCCGACGAACATCCATTTCTACTATATATTCGTCCAGAGGGGTCCAAAGTAATGGGAGCACGACGTCCATCGAGGAGTCCTTGACGTTCCGACGAAGGGCTCTCATAAAATGAGATCGTGGCGTGTGTAACGCCGCCGAACCGGCGACCTCGTGAAACGACGTCAATACTTAGCCCTTGGAGTCGGTACGAATCCACATGGCAACCATCGACGCATCGCTCGACCGGCTTCGCCGGCCGGAGTACACGGGTGAGAACAGATGTCTACCCTGCACGGTCGTCAACGCCGTAATCGCGCTGGTCGCCGCCACGCTGGTCGGCCTCGTGTGGCCGCCCGCCGGACTCGTCGTCCTGCTCGTCTCGGCCGCGACGATCTACCTCCGCGGCTACCTCGTTCCGGGAACGCCGGAGTTGACGAAGCACTACATGCCGGCGTGGGCGCTGCGACTCTTCGGAAAGGAACCCGCAGGGGTCGAGACGACACGCGCGACCGCTACGGCTCCCGAAGGGTCGAACGGCGATTCGACCGCAGAGACCGCGACCCCTGCGGACGGGGAGATCGATCTGGAGGCGATCCTGGAGGAATCGGGCGTCGTCGAGGAGTGCGACGACGAAGATGACCTCTGCCTGACGGACGAGTTTCGAGACGTCTGGTGGCGTCGAATCCGGCGACTCCGTGGGTCGGACGACGCGGCGTCGACCCGACTCGGCGCAATGCTGGACGTTGACCCCGAGGCGCTCGCTTTCGATGAAGATAACCGTCGATTCACCGTTCGCTATGAAGGAAACGGCATCGGCGCGTGGGACTCCAAAGCCGCCTTCTACGCCGATCTCGCCGTCGAACCAACCCTCGACGAGTGGCTGCCCGAGTGGGGATCGCTCGGCGACCGCGAACGGACGCAGCTGATCGCGGCGATGCGGGCCTTCCTCCAGCGGTGCCCGAGCTGTGAAGCGGATCTCGAACCGGTCGAAAACGTCCGGGAAACCTGCTGTTCCGCACGGGTAGTCGGCGTGGACGTCAACTGTCCCGACTGCGGTGCACGCGTCTTCAGCGGGCGGTACTGAACTGCTCTACTGAATGAACTGACGAAAGTCATCTTCGATCGAGGAGTGATTTGTCGATACGCCGCGTCGACCGGTGTACGGGACGTCAAGTGATCGAGAAGCGGGCGGTCGAAAGTGGAAACGTGGTCAGTTCCGTCCGGGCGCGTCTCCGCTGTTGCCGGATGATCCATTGTCGCCACCGCTACCGCCGCCACACGTCTCGTTAGTGATCTCCCCGTCGTCGAATCCATCGTCGCCGTACTCGATCTTGACGCCCGTCACGCCGAGGAACGGCGAACTCGGGCATCGCTCCACGTCACCTTTAGGATCGTCATGGAAGACGAACCGCTGTCCGCCTCCCTGGACTTTTTTAAACGCGTCCCAGCCGCCGTCCGGCTTCGAGTCGACGGTACCCGACGTCTCACCGTCGACGTCGAACCGGAAGTAGTTCGTGCCCGCCTTGACGACGATCTCCGCAACGTCGTGCTCGGCGCCCCACTCGACCGTGATCGGTTCCGTCCCGCCCTCGTCGTCGACTTTCTCTTCGACCACCTCGTCGATGCCGACGTCGTCCGTCCCCAGATCGCCGTCCGACCCACGGAAGGCGACGAAGCTGATGCCGCGCAGATCGACGTCCGGAGCCGGCGTGGTGAACTCGACGAGCACGCCGAAGGCAGTCTCGTCGTCCGCCTCGGCGACGGCGCGATACTCGTAGGTCGTTCCGGGCAGTAAGTCGTCGACGTCGGCGTCGAACGTGTCGGTCGTCGACAATGCTTCGGCGTCGGTTTCCTCGAACTCGTCATCGGTGTCCGCCTCGCGATACTCGAAGGAGACGTCGGCCTCGTCGAACGCGCCGAGGTCGTCGAGGGTACCGTTGAGCGTCGCGGTCGTCGGTCCGACGTCGGTGGCGTCGTCCGTCGTGACGGCGAGCGTGTCTTCCTCATCCTCGTCCTCGTCGTCCCCGTCGTCCTCCTCGCCGTTGCGGAGCCCCTCGCAGTCCGCCTTCGCGGAGGCCTCGATCCGGAGGCTACCGTCCGGGAAGAGCCGCGTGTCGGGGCCGATCCCGAAGGTCCGCACGCGGATCCCCAGACACACGCATTCGCCGACGTCGAGACGGATCGCCGGATCGTCGTCCGGGTCGCCCCCGTCGAGGGGAATCTCCGCGCTCGGGTCGAACGTCCGATCGCCGAGATAGAAGACGACGGCGTCGTCGCCCGTTTCGGCGTCGCTGCGAGAGCTTGCGGGAGCGTCCGCCTCGATCGGGAGGACGTCGGCGGCGAAATCGACGCAGACGGGTTGCGTGCCGCGATTACACACCCGAAAGACGTCGTCGAAGGTCGTGAGCGCGTCGGCGTTCACGCCCTCGCCGCCGCCCTCGACGTGGTCGGCGGACGACTCGTCGATGCGGATCGCGGTCCTGCCGTCCTCGTCGCGGACGAAGGCGGCGTTTGCGGTCGGATCGCCCTCGTCGTCGGTGCAGGGGCCCAGTTCGAGATAGGAGTCGGCGTCACCTTGGACGGTGATGCCGATCTCGCGGTGTGCCTCGACGAGGGTGAAAGCGCCGCTGCTGAGCAGCGCGCTGCCGCCGAGCGTCGTTCCCCCCAGACCGAGCAGGATGGATCGTCGTTTCATGTGTGGTGGCGTCGTATGAGGGCGTACGTCGTGGATGGTTCCCGCCGGATGCTCCCCCGAGGCTCCGGCGACGCGGATCGCGACGATCCGCGAGCGTCAGGTGTATGGTCCATTACGTCCCTATGGCATGGTTATGCACTCCTCGTCGTCCATCGAGCGATGCTTGCGGTCGGCGATCGGGGGTTCAAGCTGAGCCTGAAAAGGTCGAACCGAACACATCAGGCGGCGGGTGCCAGCATCGAGCATCATCGGGCGTTCGAAGAGCGGTTGACAAATGAAAAACTCCGTTGAGAGAGTTGTTACTATCGAACTATCGCTATAGAGTCGAAGGGAACGATGAGATCTTGGGGTGTCCGCTTTGGCTCCACAAACAACAAGTCGATCCATTCTAAACGGCCTTCGAGGCGGTCGATATCGGGCAGAGAGGTCTGAAACACCGACCGCCTTTTGATTAGATTAGTACGACTCCTCAGTTGGGATCACTATCAAGCGGGTCGTCGGTATTCACCGGTCCGCGAGAGTCAGAAACAACCTCATCCACTTCAGATCGTATCGGAGCTCCCCCGAAGATGCGCTCCTCGTCGGCGCCCTCATCGCTTCCCCACCAGTTTCCGGTCGCGTCGATCTCATTTTCCGGATCCTTGTTCTCCACGAGCAGTTCGGGAGTGTCGATCGAATTGTCGATAGCGGATAGAACGCTGGCGTCCGCTCCTTCAACGTCCCAACCGAATCCGACTCCGAAGAACTCCTGATCGAAGCCGTCCGCTGAAGTGACGTCCTCGATACGATTCCCGGTTAAGTTGACACCCTCGGGGACTTCATCACCCGTCTCTCTCGCCACGATCCCCCAAGCATAGAACGCTTCGTCTCCGCCGACGTTCGAGACGGTATTATCATCAATGGCTGCGTTGACGTTTCCGGCGATCGAGATACCGACGGCCGCAACGTCGCTGTCTTCATCGACGTCTTCCGGCTGTAGATCGATGACTTCGTTTTCACTGATCGATACGTCCTGAACGGCGTCCCCGTCAGGGTTCGAGGCGACGATCCCGATCAGTTCACCGAATCCGTCGAAGTCCTGTGGGAAGTCAGTAACCGTGTTGCCCGTCACGGTCGTGTTCGAAGCGGTGACACGGATGGCTTCGTTGTCCAGTGTGCCCGTTGCGGGATCGTTCGGAGAGACCCCGAATCCGTCCAGTGTGGTGCCCTCCGCACTAAGATCTACCTGTCCCTCGATCAGTGGTTTGGTATTGCTCGTCGCCTCCAGCGTAACGTCGGGCGTGTCGATATCAACGTCCTCGGCGAATTCCGTTCCCGTGAGGACCTGGATGGTTTCTCCTTCGCTGACAGCGTCAAGCGCGTCACCCAGCGTCTCGAACGTGTCGCCAGTACTCGCGTTGCGGACCGGTGCGAGTTCACTGGATCCCTCGGATTCCGCGGCGTCCGCGAGGATCGTGATCTCGTCGTCCACTATCACGCCGGAGAACGTGTCCTCGGACGTCACGTCGACTTCCAAGCCCACGTTGAATGACTCACCGACCCCGAGCAGGACCGGTGAGTCATTGCTTTCATCGTTGAGTACCTGCCCGTCCGGATCGGTTGCAGTCTGTGCCACGAAGTCGATGTCGACGTCGGCGTCGCTCTCGATGTCGAATTCAACGGAAACACCGACATCTTGAGTTCCCTGATTCGTGGCGGTAAAGACGTCGTCGACGACCGTCGTGGAGTTCGGGTTGAATCCCTTGCCACCGACATCCTCGGCGCTTCCATCGAAGTTGAGTACGAGCAGTTCGTCGTCCAGCTCGGCGTAGTCACCGTTCGGTTTATCCGTGGGTTCGAGGCCGAGGAACGCTTCCGCATCGCTGGCGACATCGACCGTGATGCCTCGGTCCGCCTCGACGGACGTGAACGCACCGGTTCCGATGGCCGCGGCGCTGCCTGCCGCGAGCGAGGCGAGACCGATGGTGAACTTGCGTCGGTTCATATTAGCGAATTACTCTGGCTCATCCAGTGATACACCACACGCCGTGACGTCATAGTCCTCGAGACTCTCCGGGAACTCTTCATCGAGGATATTGTCCAACTCTCCATCGAAGTCATCATCCAGCGTGTTCGTCACGTCCTCAGGGATCTCGAGAAGGCTGAAGTAATCCTCGTCAGAGATGGAGGTTTCGTCTTCTGCGTATTCTTTGAGATCATCCGGGACGAATTCGGCATCTTTTTGCTCACCCCACGTCGGTGCACATTCTACGCCGTCGGAACTCCAGAACACGAGCCCTGCATGTGGGTTCGGTGGCGCGATATCGATGTCTTCGGTCCCACCCGGAGCGATCGAAATACCGTTATTGCTATCAGCGTCGGGATCGTTTATCACTGCGTAACCGAATTCCGTTGAAGCATCTCCAGTGTTCTCGACGCTGAAGGAACTACTGGTTGCCCTCTTAAATCCACCCTCATCACCATACTCTGTACAGGAGTAACCGCCTTGAAGCACTGCACAAGCGGGCGGCTCCGCGATCTCACCACACTCCGCTTCAGCGTCCGCGATGATGGTCAGATCGAGATCGGCGAAGAGGTCGTCGCCGCTATCGAATCCGAACGCGCGCACGTTGAAGCCGATACACTGGCACTCGCCGACGTCCAGCTCGAACGCCTCCGGCGTGTCGGGATCGGAACTCTCGATGCCGATCGTGTCGTTCTCGTTCCCGTTTTTGTAGAAGACGACGGCATCGTCTTCCGGACCGAATTCGAAGCGATCGGGCACGTCGGCATCACTCGGGATCTGGGGTATGGAACCCTCGCCGCTCACCCCGAAGTTGACACACACCGGCTGCGTGCCCTGGTTGCAGATCTCGAAGACGTTGTGGAACTTCGAGAGTGCGTGGTTGTTCACGCCGGAGCCGTCCGGCGGGCTGTTCTCGTTGTCATCGGAAAGGGAGATGCTCAGCAGGCCATCGCTGTTGTCGACGTACGCGCCGTTGGGCTTTGGCTCACCGTCTTCGTCCGTACAGGGCGCGAGCCGCAGGAACGCGTCCGAGTCACCGACCACGTCGACGGTGATGTCCCGCTCGGCGGCGACGGAGGTGAAGGCCCCGCTCCCGATGAGCGCACTGCCGCCAGTTGAGGCGGCTCCCAGTCCGAGTATGAATTTTCTTCGTTGCATGGTTTGATTATAAACCCGATTCGAATATCGGGATGACTGGGGGTATTAGGCCTCGTTCTCGGTGTACGCGTTGATCGTGATCGTGCCGTCGAAGTCTTCGAGAGCGTCCGCAGGTCCACCGTCCCCGAGTTCGTCGTCGACACGGAAGATCACACCAACCCGCTCAAGGGATTCACCAACTCCGAGGCGCGGAAGATTTTCCGAGCCAGCTCCCGTTGTATCTTGATCCAGGGTGACTCCCTCCGGCGGAACCACCTCGTCTTCATCAGCAAAGATACTCATTCCCTCCGGGAGGTCGGTGACGCCGACGACGACCTCCTGAGTGCCCTGGTTCTGGATCTCGAACAGATCACGAATGATCGTGTCAGCGTTCTGGTTCAGTCCTCCTTCGGCGCCACTCTCCTCAGTCTCGGAGAAATCGAGGCTGAGCGTTCCGTCCGTCCCGTCGTCCTCAACGTACTCGTTACCGTTGGGCGTATCCTTACCTTCGAGCGCCAGGAAGGCGTCGGAGTCGTCTGCAACGTCAACTTGGATACTCCGGTCCGCAGTCACACTCGTGAACGCACCCGAGCCGATTGCCGCCGCGCTACCTGTAGCCAATGCACCTGCGCCGATTACGAACTTGCGTCGTTCCATGGTTTGTCTTACCTCGTTTACCGCACGCGACCCGCATCCGGGAACACGGGACATCCCGCGTCACCCCGGGTCG
>JARVCL010000125.1:0-8580 GCA_040405695.1 Halorubrum sp.
GACGCCGTCCGTTCGCGAATCCGAATCCGCGTGGTCGTCCGCGTCCGGTTCAGCCGCCTCGCCGATCGTCCCATCGATGAGGTCCTGCAGCCACGGCCAGTCGACTGCGTCGAGATCGCGGGTGTACCGCTGTATCTTCGGAGCCTTGAGCGCGATGCCCTCGGCGGCGACGAGACACATCCCACCTCGTGCGGAGTTGGTGTCGACGCGTTCGAGATCGCGGAACCCCGAAACCTCCTCGTCACCGGTCGCCTCTCCGTCGAGCATGATGGGGAGGTGTTCAGCGATGAACTTCGACTCCTTGTCTTTCGGGGTGTACTGGAGTCCGGTCTCTTTGTCGTACAGAGCGATCTCCTCGGCGTACCGTTCGACCTCCTCGGTCCGGGCGTGATACTCGTCGATCCCGAGGAGCGACCGAGCGTAGTCGGCGACGAGCACCGACAGTGCTTGTGCGGTCCCGCCGGCCGAGCGGATCGGCCCCGCGTAGTACACGTTGATGAACTCCGAGCCGTCGTCGTTCTCCAGCAACTCGACGCGGTCGATCCCCTCTATCGGCGCGGCGACGACCCCCTCCGTGAGCAGCGCGACGGCCGTCCGAACCGCCCCCTCGACTTTTCCCGCACGAGAGTCGTAGTCGCCGACGGTCCCCTCGACGAAGTCGGTGACGAGCGCCAGTGCCGCCTCCTCGCGAGACATCTCACCCTCGAGTTCACGAACCCGCGCCGCGACCCCGTCGATTCCGAGGATGTTCTCAACGCGGTCGGCCATGTCGCGAGCAACCGGAATCTCGATTTCGGGCTTCGGGTCTTTTCCTTGCGATTTGGCCGCCTCAGCGACGTCGAACGCCTCGTCCAGTCGTTCCTCGATTCGGGCGAAGTAGCGTTCGTCGTCCGGTCTCATCGGTACGCTCCGTGCATCAGAGCCACAGGTCCAAGTCAGTCGCGGCGTCGTGCTCCCGTTCTAACGGCTCCGTGAACGCACAGAGGTAACACTCACCGGCCCACACCGTCGCGGAGTCAAGATGTCCAGCGAGGGCCTGTCCGCTCGGCCGAGAAACCACCGCGTGGGTGTGGGCGAAGACATCGCCGTCGAGCAGCGAGACGTTGCCAACACAGGCGGCGACCTCCAGCGGTTCGTCGAACGTCACCGAGCGGTACTCCGCCTCCGTCTGGTCGTAGAACCAGATCTCCGCGTCTTGAACCGCCCCGAGCGCCGAGAACCACCCCGCTTCGACACCCTCCTCGCGCGCGAGGTGCTCGATTTCCCCACGCCAGTCCGCGCCGGTCTCGAACCGTGCGACGTACTCCGCCGTCGGTTCGACCTCCCGATAGTGCATAGACGGCGGTGGCGCGCCGGGGACAAAAAGTTGCCCGATGCGTCGATCGGAGGTGGAGGATCGACTTTGATATCGTGATATACGATTTATTCGGGAGCGACGAGTGGAGAGCAGAGACTATCAGAGACATCGGTGCGTACTGGCCTACGGCGTGCTCGACGAGAAACGGGCGGTGCTACCGGAATGTCGGAGCAGCCGCGATTAGAACGGTGCCTGGGGGCCTTCGTCGTCGCCGCTGTCTGTCGTTTCACCCGGGAAGGACGGCGACGTACCACCAGTCCCGCCGAGGTCGCCGTCCGCGCCGCCGTCCATGCCGGTGTCGGCGTGGACCGTCTCGATCTCTGGAATCTCTTTGACCATTCGGGACTTGATCGCCTGAATCGTCATTGGAGAGATACCACAGCCAGAGCAAGCGCCGCCGAGCTGGATATGGACCTCGCCAGTTTCCATGTCGAGGTGACTAATCGCGGCGCTGCCGCCGTGCATCTGGATCTGCGGGAAGTTGCGCCGCAGGAAGTTGGTGATCCGTTCACGGAGGTCGTTCTCCGCGTCGGCCGTTTCCGTGCTCATGTCACTTGATTCGCGTTCGCCGGGCTTATGCCTTTGGTTCAGGTTATCTGTTGGGTTCGGGCTCTTCGACACCGAGCGTTCGGTACAGTTCCGTTTCGATCCGTTCGACGTACTCCTCAAGCGTCGCCTCGAACGTCTCGTCATCGACGAGGACGCCCTGCAACCGTTCGCGTGGGTGTTCGGGGAGTTCGACCCGGAACTCTCCATCCTCGTACATCGGTTCCGACTCGTTGAGCACCATCTGGTCGATGCCGTGTATCAACTCGGAGTCGTACCGGTCGTTCATCTGGTTGAACGCGTTCTTGTACGCCCGCTGTAGTTCAGAAAAGTAGTGGACGTACTTGTCCTCGAACTTCTCGGGGTCGAACTCGTCGTTCATATCTCTTCTGACGGCCTGAGAGGGAAAAAATCGGTCGATTCGTCCGAAGATAGCGAACCTCAGCGACGATCCGGGGGACGTGACCCGATACGCTGGAGATCCGCTCGACCGCCAGAATAAATTGTATGTCGCGATATCAAATAGGTGCTCGGCGACCAAGCAGAATCGTTCAGTGATCGAAAATAGGAACCGACAGGCGTGAGCGGACGGCGGCGGCGAAGACGGGTCCGTAGCTCGTTGCTTATCGGTTTAGCGTATGGATCGCCTGTCCCTGTGCGTTCTCGGCGGCCTCCATCACGGCCTCTGCGAGCGTGGGGTGAGTGTGGACCGTCGCGGCGATGTCTTCGAGCGTCGCACCGAGTTCGATGGCGAGTGCAACCTCGGCGACCAGTTCAGACGCCTCGGGACCGACAATCTGGCCGCCGAGTACGAACCCGTGTTCCGCGTCGGCGACGAGCCTGACGAAGCCGTCGGTGTGACCTGTAGTCATGGCGCGGCCAGAGGCGTTGAACGGCATCTCGCCGACTGCGACGTCGAAGCCGGCGTCTTCGGCAGCTGCCTCCGTCATGCCGACCGTTCCAACCTCGGGATCCGTGAACACGGCGGCGGGCATCGCTTGGTAGTCGAGCGCGGCGGGCTCACCGGCGACGTGCTCGGCCGCGACGATTCCCTCCTTAGAGGCGGCGTGTGCGAGCATCGGGTCGCCCGCCACGTCGCCGACCGCGTACACGTGCTCCGTCGAGGTGCGGGCTCGGTCGTCCGTCTCGATGAACCCCTGGTCGTTCGTCTCGACGCCGGCGTTCGACAGATCGAGTCCGTCGGTGACAGGGGTGCGACCGACGGCGACGAGGATCCTGTCGGCCGGGTACGCCGACTCCTCACCGTCCTCCGTCTCCGTGTGCAAGAGGTAGCCTCCGTCGCCGCTCTCTGACCACTCGCTCGCCCCCTCACCGAACTGGAACTCGATCCCGAGTGCCTCGGCGCGCTTACGGACGGTCCGTTTCACGTCGTCCTCGTACGGGTCGAGGATGTCGTCGAGCATCTCGACGACCGTGACCGTCGACCCGAGTTTGGCGTAGACGGTCGCGAGCTCCATCCCGATGTATCCGCCACCGACGACCGCGAGGCGGTCCGGAACCGAGTCGGCCGAGAGCGCCTCGGCCGAGCTCCAGATGTGCTCGCTGGCGAAATCGAAGCCAGGGATCGCCACCGGTCGAGACCCCGTGGCGACGATCGCGTGCTCGAAGTCGATCGACTCGGAGCCCTGCCCCTCGCCGCCGTGTGCTACCCGGGCGCTGTGCTCGTCCACGAAACTGGCAGTTCCCTCGATGAGGTTCACGCCGTTGGCCTTACAGAGCTTCTCGACGCCGCCGGTGAGCCGATCGACGACGCCGTCTTTCCACTCGACCATTCGCGTGAGGTCGACAGCGGGATCGGCGTGGACACCCATGTGTTCGGCGTTGCCCGCCTCGTGGGCGAGTCCGCTACCCGTGATGAGTGCTTTCGACGGAATACAGCCGCGGTTGAGACAGGCGCCGCCGTAGGCGTTCTTCTCGACGAGCGTCGTGTCGTGCCCCTTCTGTGCGGCGCGGATGGCAGCGACGTAGCCGCCCGGTCCCGCCCCGATCACCAGTACCTCCGTTCCGGTTGCGATGTCTCCAACGACCATTATTTGTTCAACAGCAGCAGTGGGTTTTCAAGATGTTCCATGACGGTGTTCACGAACTCGGCCGCGATCGCGCCGTCGACGACCCGGTGGTCGATCGACAGCGACAGCGGGAGTGTCGGCGCGGGAACGACGGTCGTCCCTGCCTCGTCGCCGGTGGAGCCATCGTCGACGTCGGCGCTGGCCCTGACGACAGGACGCTCCTCGATGGCCCCCAGTCCGAGGATCGCAGTCTCTGGGTAGTTGATGATCGGCGTGGCGTACTCCCCGCCGATCGCACCGAAGTTGGTGATCGTGAAGGTACCACCCTGCATCTCCTCGGGGGAGATCTCTCGGTTTCGCGCCCGCGCGGCGAGGTCGTTCACCTCCGTAGCCAGTTCGAAGAGTCCCTTCTCGTCGACGTCTTTCACCACGGGAACCATCAGTCCGGCGTCGGTCGCCACGGCGATACCGAGGTTGTACTCGCGTTTCAAGACGATCTCCTCGTCGTCCTCGCGAAGTTCACTGTTGAGATACGGGTGGTCTTTCAGTCCCGCGACGATCGCCTTCATGACGAACGGCATGTAGGTGAGTTTCACGTCTCGCGTCTCGGCGTTCGGCTTCAGCCGCTCGCGTGCCTCCACGAGCGCGTCGACCGCGACGGTGTCGTGGTGGGTGACGTGCGGCGCGGTGAACTTCGACCGTTCCATCTGCTTGCCGATGGTCCGGCGGACCCCACGGTACGGGACCGTCTCCGGGGCCGAGCCGGCAGCAGTGTCGTCCGTCGAGTCAGCACCGACGGGCGACGTGGGGGGCGGCGTCGGTGTCGGTTCGGGTTCGGAAGTGGTCCCAGTCGCCGCATCGGACGTCGTCTCGACTGCCGCGTCGGCGTCGGCATCGGCGTACGCTCGAACGGCTACCTCGTCGACGAACGCCGTTCCCTCTCGGGTTTCGTCGGTCGGGACGTCGTCGATGTCGACGCCGAGTTCGCGGGCGACCTTCCGTGTCGCCGGCGTCGCCAGTGTCGTCTCCCGACCCGCGGGTGCGGCGCTCGGCGTTCGGGCAGTGTCAGCCTCGGTGGTCGCTCCGTTACCCCCGCGTTTGCTGACCGCGGACGTCCGATCGCCGGACGCGATGTCGACCGGTTTCGGACCCGTGCCGTCGTCGGCTCCGGAGCCGGCCGTCGCGTCCGAGTTGGCGTGTTCGCGTACGTCGCTCTCGGAGAGACGGCCACCGGGACCCGTTCCCTCGACATCGTCGATGTCGACGCCGAGTTCGCGGGCGAGCCTGCGGACCGACGGTGGGGCGAACGTCCGCCCAGTCGGAGTCTCGGGTTCTGGTTCCGGCTCCGAGGCCGCCTCCGCGGTCGCGCCTGAGCCAGAAGGCGCGGACTCGACGTCTGTGTCGGCGGCGGTCGTGTCGGTCGTGCTGGTGGCGGTGCCGTCGGCTGTCTCACCCGGCACGTCCGTGCCGTTTCCGTCTTCGTCGACCCGGAACGAGATGATCACGTCGCCGACAGGGACGATATCCCCTTCCCCGGCGAACAGCTCCTCGACGACGCCATCGTACCGGGATGGCACCTCGACGAGCGCTTTGTCCGTCTCCACCTCGGCGACCGGTTGGTCCTCCGTGACGCGGTCGCCCGGTTCGACGAGCCACGTCACCAGTTCTCCCTCGGCGACACCCTCGCCAACGTCCGGGAGTTTGAACTCTTTTACTGGCATGGTTAGAACTCGGCCGCCTCCCTGATACCCTCCTCGATGCGTTTCACGCTCGGGAGGTAGTAGTCTTCCAGCGCGTACAGCGGGTACGGCACGTCGAACCCGGCGACCCGGGTGACGGGCGCTTCCTGATACAGCAGCGCCTCCTCCTGCAGAATCGCAGTGATCTCACCGGCGAGCCCCCCAGACTTCGGTGCCTCGTGGACGACGGCGGCGCGGCCGGTCCGTTCGAACGCCTCGACGATCGTCTCGCGGTCGAGCGGCGATATCGTCCGGAGGTCGACCACCTCACACTCGATGCCGTCATCGGCGAGGTTCTCGGTCGCTTCGAGAGTTCGTCTGGTCATCGCGCCGTAGGTGAACACCGCAACATCGTCGCCCTCCCGGCGGGTGGCCGCCTCGCCGAGCGGAAGCGTGTACGACTCCGCTGGCACTTCTTCGCGGAAGGCGCGGTAGATGAGCTTCGGCTCGAGGAACACGACCGGATCGGGGTCGCGGATCGCCGACGCGAGCAGTCCCTTGGTGTCGTACGGCGTCGACGGTACCACCACCTTGAGCCCCGCCTCGTGTGCGTAAAACGCCTCCTTCGAGTCGGAGTGGTGCTCGGGTGCGCGGATTCCCCCACCGTACGGGGCTCGCAGCGTCATCGGCAGCGTGTACCGGCTTCGCGTGCGGGTCCGGAATCGGGCCATATGCGAGACGACCTGGTCGTAGCCGGGATACGCGAACCCGGAGAACTGGATTTCGGGGACCGGCCGCATCCCCATCGCCGCCATGCCGACCGCACAGCCGACGATGCCGGACTCTGCGAGCGGGGTGTCGACCACCCGGTCGTCGCCGAACTCGTCGTAGAGCCCTTCGGTCGCGCGAAACACGCCACCGTTCTTGCCGACGTCTTGCCCTAAGACGACGACGTCGTCGTCTCGGGCCAGTTCGGTGTGGAGCCCGTCCCGGACCGACTGTACCAACGTGAGGTTCTGTGTTTCGCTCATTCCTGAAGGAAGGCCTCGTCGCCGTGTTGCTCGCGAAGCGCCGCGAACCGCTCGTACTGTGCTTCGAGCTCCGGCGGAAGCTCCTCGTATGCGTGTTCGAACAGCTCCCGGGGATCGGGCCGTGGGACGCTCTCGGCCGCGTCGATTGCGTCTGCGACCTCCTGTTCGACGCTCGCTTTCACCTCGGCGACTCGGTCGTCGTCGAGGATCCCCTCCGATCGGAGATACGACTCCAACCGCGGGATGGGGTCTTTTTGTTTCCACCGTTCGACCTCGTCGTCCTCGCGGTACACGGTGGGGTCGTCGGCGGTCGTGTGCGCGCCGAAGCGGTACTGCACCGCCTCGATCATCGTCGGACGGAGGCGTCCCTCGGGGGGGTTTCGTGCCTTCTCGACGGCGGCAGCGGTGACGCTGTACACCGCCAGCGGGTCCATTCCGTCGACCTGAACGCCCTCGAACCCGTACGCCTGTGCCTTCTGTGCGAGCGTCGCGCTCTTCGTCTGTCGCTCCCGGGGGACCGAGATGGCCCACTGATTGTTGTTACAGAAGAAGACGGTCGGCGTGTCGAAGACGCCGGCGAAGTTCATCCCCTCGTGGAAGTCACCCTCGCTGGTCGCGCCGTCGCCGAAGTAACAGAGGAACACGTCGTCGTTCCCCTGGAGTTTCGACGCCCACCCCGCTCCGGTCGCGTGGGGGACCTGCGAGGCGATGGGAACGGCAACAGGGAACACGTTGGCGTCCTCGGGGACCCTGTTCCCGTCCTCGTGACCCATCCAGTACAGCAGCGTCTTTTTCAGCGGGACGCCGCGGACGACGGCCGCACCGTGCTCGCGGTAGGAGGGGACGATCCAGTCGTCCTCGGCGAGCGCGAACGCCGAGCCGATCTGTGCCCCCTCCTGGCCGGACAGTGGGGGATACGTCCCCATCCGGCCCTGTCGCTGGAGGCTCACCGCCCGGCCGTCGAAGTGACGGGCGAGTCGCATCTGTCGGTACATGTCGACGAGCGTCTCGTCGTCGAGATCCGGCACGTCACCGACGACCTCGCCGTCCTCGTCGAGAACGCGAACCGGGTCGTCGAACGCCCTGTCGAACACACTCACGGTTGAACCCACCTGTGCATGTGCGAACTGTCCGACGCCCGGGTAATATGGCTTTCGTAAAAGGTTTACTATGGGCAGAAATAGACCACCAGTTCGGGTAACTGTCCAGTAGGAAATACGATAATCAAACGTTTTTGAATACTAAGCCGGATATCCGGCAATATTTTCGCCGAGATCGCCGATTCGGCGAACAGTAATGGACAAACAGGAAGGTTTCTCGTCGGATCGGAACCACGGGCGGGCTGTGAACGTGTGAAGAACTGAGATCAAGCGTACCTGAGTCACAAGAGAGGAAGCCGGCCAGATTCCTCCGATTCGAACCGTGGTCCGCTTCATGACCGCTCAGATTCCATCGGCTACGTGTATGATCAGTTTGTCGGCATGATTATGTGTGTTAGCCTCCTCCGAGACAGACAAATTAATGTAGAATAACTTTTTCTCTCGCTTTGCAACTTATTTTCTGCAGTTTTAATCAAAATCTTTATAAACATGGAAGCGATCGTATTATATATGAACTGTGGTACAGATGACAGGTTTGATTGTTGTCTATTCGTGAAGAGTCTATCGTGTATTCTACAGTTCATAAATATAAGGCCATATGCGTGCGATGGTGTTTGGCTTTCTACTGATTACATTCGTCCTAGCAGTTATTTGGGACGAGAGTGTTTTGACGATTGTTGGCTTGGAGTTAGTGGGTTTTTTGAAGATTGTTGGTCTGAAGTTAGTGGGTGCTCTGGAAATTGCTGCCCCGTGGTTAGCTGGTCAGTTTCGATTATTGAAAGAGCCTGTAATGGAGTTGGCAAAGTTGTTATTCTGGTTATTTGTAGTACACCAGAT
>JARVCL010000126.1:0-8531 GCA_040405695.1 Halorubrum sp.
GCCTGCAGCGCCCATTCGTTTTCCGAACGATCTAGATTCAACAGACAGCGTCGGGTTCCATATAAGGAGCTCTCCGGTGTGCGGATTTGATTTCGTTCGATTGTCGAACGATTCTGGAATACGGCGGTGCTGTCCCGCGGTTCGCTACATCCAAACTGTGCGTACGGGGATGCGTTCAGCTGATCGTGGGTGGTTATGCGTCGAGTGCGATCCGGAGCGACTCGGCGTTAATTTCTGTCATCTGTTCGATCCAGCCCCAGCCGTTATCCAGCCACTCTTGTGTGCTTCCTTCAGCAGGGGTTAGCGGCTCGGCGTTGTCAGCATCCGTGTTTTCCAGAAGGACCGCGACCGTTTGTGGAACGTCCGTCTGGGGGTCTGGCGCCTCAAACGGGTCGTACAACACGGTGTGAATGTCGTGCTCGTCGATCACATCGATGAGTCCCGAAACGTCCGCAAACGACTCAGCGGCGTCGGGTGAGACCCCTACTGGCGTGTGAAGTTCGAAGTCGTATCGGCGCTCAATGTATTGGAAGGCATCGTGACCAGCGAGGACCGCTACATCACGGTCAGCATCTGCTGTTAGCGTCTCAAACGTCTCGTGGACAGACTGCATCCGATCCACGTACTCGGTGGCGTTCTCTTCGTAGAACGCTGCGTTGTCCGGATCCAAGTCGACGAGTGCATCGCGGATCCCACCGACCATCTCCTGTCCGAGCACTGGGTCAACCCAGATATGCGGGTCGTGGAATTCACTCGCACCGTCGCTAACCTCCTCTACCACGTCAACTGACGACGGCTCCGCAGCCGTATCGTAGATCAGTTCACTACCGTGATAAATTTCGATGACGATTTTAGCACGGCCAGTTGCGGCGCCAGTAAACTCGAGCTGGCGACCGTGGGCCTCGATGTCAACTACGTCGGTAGGTTCTCCACTGGCGACTCGTCCCCCCAGCCGGTAGCGTTCAGTCTCACCGAGCGGAACGACGTGCCCGTCGTCGTCACGCAGCACGACCCCTACTGGAACGGTTCCATCGACCGGTACGTCGGGCACACCACCATGCCAGTGATCGATATGCCAGTACCCAAGCTGCTCGTTCGACCGAAGGTCGTAGATGTCGAACTCCTCGAGTTGCAGATGCTCTCTGGGGTAGTCGTGACCACGGTCGAACTCTGGCAACACACCGGAGTCGAAGCCGAGAAGATGCGGTCCGAGACCCTCGAGCAAATCGACCGTCTTGACCCCTTCGTAGTCGCGGTCCAGTTCGCTCGCGACGTCTTGTGCCCACGAGAACTCTGGAGTGTCCAAATACAAGAACACCTGCGTATCGGCAATTTCGAGCGCGACATTTCCATCGGGGCTCCAGCCATGGCCCATCTCCCCAGTTGAAACTGGGTTTGTGAACTCAAAGCGGTCGCCAGCGACGTTCTCGGCCCAGTCTTGTATCGTAAAGAACGACGAATATCCGGCCTGCTCGGCGTTTCCATTCGCCTCCGGACCGGTGGCTCCGAGACACCCGGCAGTACTTGCAGCGACAGCTGCGCCGATTCCAGCACGAATGACCGCCCGTCTGCCTACGTTCATACCAGTACGCCGACGCGCTGCCACATGTATTTTATTATCTACTGGCTCTATTTTGGCAAGAATTATTTTTTCCTTATTTGGAGTTAATATTCAAATGGGCGCACGAACACGCCAACGAATCACGAGATTGTGGCAGACGTCCGGTGGTACCCTGTATTATCAATGAAATGTCATTTGTCTCGACTGAACGAGTTTGATCAGTCGCCGCTGTGGGCGGTGGTCGTCTGCTGAGAGGCTGGGCTGCGGGTCCCTCCTCGAAGGCCGATAGTCAGCGTCACAATCACAAACCCGACCATCACCAGACTGATCGACCCGGTCGTTTCTCCGTAGCCGCTCGGCTCGATGCCGAGAGCGAGTCCCGTGATAATGAACGCCCCTGCGATACTGCTGAGAGCAGACACAGCCGAACGTGCCGAGATTGGTAGTGGAGCGAGAGACGTTGGTGCAGGACGTTGGGCCCGTCCAGTGACCGTATCTAAGCTTGCGTAGCGGCCACCGAGAGCGGCTGCGGCGACGGCGCTCATCATCAATAACGGTGCTAGCCGGACGAACCCAAGCGCGATCAACACCGCCAAGTAGCCGACCGCAAGCGTCCCGAATAGGCGGGTCCGGTATCCGACAAAGAGTGCGGCACCAGCCATGAGTTGGACGACCGCGAACGCGATAGCCCAAACCGGGAGTGCTTGAAGGATCACAGCGTCGATGACCGCTCCGACGGGTGCCACATGAGCGGCGGCAATCTCGGTGAACACCGCCGCTTGTAGTTCCAGCGGCGCTCCACCAAGCAGCGTGTTCACGCCGGGTTCGACACGGACGAATACCTCGTGTAGTAGCCGGTACCCGATGAACACGCGAAGACCGTCGGCTGCGAGCGCAACGACGTCCGCTCCCCGGTACGCGAGCGCGAACCCTCCAGCGACGACCGCAGTAAGAAGCGTCAGTTCAACGCCAACGAGGGGCAATCCATCTGCGAATGCGTACCCGCGGTCGGGGATGGTCAGCAGATAATACAGAGAGACGAGGCCAGCAAGCGCAGCGAGAGACGGATACCACGATGTCGGCACGGTGCCAATCGAAGCGATTCTGTCGGAGCGTCGGGCCCACTGTTCAGTGTTGTTCTGGATTCGGCCGTCGAGCCCGTAATGATACCCCGCGTTGGCCACGAGCAGGAAGGCGATAGCCACCGCAAACGTGGGTGAGGTGCGGATGGTCCCCATATTGAAGACGGTCATAAAGTAGCAGAGTCCGACGATGGCCGCGGGGCGAGTCCAGAACCCGACGAGCAGCGCGGCACCGAATGCCAGTTGCAGCAGTAGCGCCACAGTACTCCAGAACCACGCATACGGAATCACAACCGTTTCGAGAATACTTGCATACCAGATGTACGTCCCGTCTGCAACGGCGCGTGCTGCCCGGTCGGCCAGTGGTGCCCCCGCTCCTGTCCCAATCCAGTCGCTGTTGAGCTTCCACCAGCCGCCGAACGCTATCTCATACAGTAGCAGGAGTCCAACGAGGACCCTCGTTGCCCCAATCCACGGACTTGCGGTCGCTTCGAAGTCCGATGGTCCGACCCGACTCGATGTCTCGTTTTCCACCGCTATTAACAATTTTGGGATAGATCTACCACTTATTAGTAATTTCAAATCTATTTTTAATAACTAAGCCACCACAACGGGGTGAATATAGACTGTTGACATGACTCGGGTAGTGACTGGACGATACCCACGCGACGGGGCAGTAGTGATCACCGAAACGAACTCACCGCTCTGCGGTCACTGCCCGGGATGCTCACTTCGAGTGGTTAGGGGCGGGTCGATGACATCGACACGGTTCACCTGCTTCCACTCGAACTTTGGCTCGTTTGATCGGTCGGTGCTGCCGACTGCGGTGTTGCTGCTCGCTCAAAATCGCGGGCGAGAACGTGTCCGTCGTGACAGCGGCAGTTGCATCGAAAGTACGCTGCCCGATAGCCCGCCTCTTCGAACGCGGTGACGAGCGAGTCGCCCTGCGTCCGGCTGTCGACCTCGACGTTGACGATCTGCTGGCTCGCGGCGTCAAGCGCTTCGATGGCTACGTCCTCGTCGGTTCGTTCGGGCTGGAGCGCTTCGATCATCATCGCCTCGACGGTCCAGCCCTCGACTGTCGGCGGGTCGGTTCTCGCCATGGCCGCCGAGATCGTCTCGTCGTCGGAGAAGTACTCGGCCAACTCTGGTCCCTCGAACGCCCGCAATCGTTCTCTGGCCGCCTCAGTAAAGCGGGTCACGACGAGGAAACAATCGAGACCGTGTTCGACAGCCACCCGTTCGTAAGCAGCGACCTGATCGAGTGTGTCGGGTGTCGCGACGGTGAACACCGTGTCGAGTTCGTCAGCCACGGCTTCGAGGGCCGCTGGTCCTGGGTGGCAGTCGATCACCGTCCACTCGACGCCGAGTTGACCCGGCTGGTGCGTGTCGTCGACGAAGTCCGCCGCCTCGCCGTGAACGCGCACGGCCGACCGTTCGTGGAGCCTATCAGCGAGCAACGTTGCGACCGTCGTCTTCCCGACGCCACTGCCGCCGACGAATCCGACAGTGTGACGAGCTCCCGATACGTTTGCCATCAGTGATGCTATATCTGTGCTGCCAACTAATTGTTCTTGTTATTTTAATCAAATATTTTATTAAGGCCGAGGAGATGGATCCAGTCACGAGCGCCATGTCACGAGCACCACGAACAGAGTCTGAACCGGGCAAACAGCCGCGTTCGACGCTCCTTGCAGTGGTCGTCGGCCGGGAGGAGGCCACGACCTGCATCATCTACCCGCCCGATGTCGCCGTCCCTATGCGGGGGTCACGCTGGATCCATGCACGAGGCGACTCGTTTGTTGCTCTCACCACCTGTCGATAGCACCTGTCGAGGGCTATCGGGGTTCACGCGCGATCTGCTGCCAACGACGCTGTCAGCCGTCGTGGGCGGGTGCCTCGACACGAGATTGGATTTCGAGTGTCTCACTTCCGGTCAGGCGCGCGTTCAGCCAACACCGGAATTTCGTGGAGTCGCTCCGCATCCAGCGCGTCCCAGTCCACCCCGGCTGGCCGCGGTGTCTCGGTTCTCGTTCGGGTCACGCGATCTGGGGTCGCGATCAGGTCCATCGGCACGTCGTGGTCGTCCGGCTCGGGAAGCGTCGCGTGGTCTGGGATGGGAGTGGTCGGCCCGTCGAGCACCTGCAGTTCGTGGACGGTCGTCGCCACGGTCGTGCCGTCATCGACCGCGTCAAGCTCCCGGAGCACCGCCCACTCGAGGTCGCTGTACCCCTCGCCCTTCCCAATCCGTGTTCCAGTGCTCGTCACCCCAACCGACCCGGAGACGACGAGGTCGACGTGTGAGACAGCCTCAGGAGCGGTCGGGACCCCGTGGTCTGACACGCCCGACACGGTCGTCGCGTCGTCGATGTCGGTCACCGCTTCGGGGTCGAGCCGGAGGAACGGGTCGGGGTCACGGAGCCGCGGCTGTGCCACGTACACGGTCTTACCCGCACGCAACGCAGCGCGGCGAACGGGGAGCTGTGGCGCGTCGGGGTTGGCTTTCACCGTCTCGGCGGCCCCCCACGCGTCAGTCGAGGCCAATCGGTCGCATGCCTCGGTTGCGCCGGCGTAGTTCGGGATTCGTCCGTGTGGCGGAAACGGGAATCGTGCCGCCCCGCTGTCTTCCAGTGCGTCCCAGACGGTCTCGCGGACGACCTGTTTTTTCATGCTACCTGAACGTCCGGACGGGAAGTAAACCGTCCGGCTCGTAGGCGTGAGGTCCAGATGCCTCTTGTCACGGGGTGTGCGTGTTCGATTCGCCACGGGTTTTATATACTACTCGTGGGAGGGTTCTCAGTATGTTAGCTGAATGCAGGCGGTAAGCCCCCTTCCTCAAGGAGCAACGGAGGCCGAAGGCCGAGTAGCGCAGTAGGGAGGGGATACACCGCCGTCATCGTTTGCATACACTGCTCTCTATCATTACCTCACAGACCCACGTACCGACACATTTATGTTGAAACAATGTATAAATACAAGTGATGGATAGACACGAAATTGAAGGCCACGAGGTCATCGAGGGTGAAGTGAAACCGACCGGAAACGGCGCACACGTCCTCGTTCCGAAACAGTGGCGCGGCGCAGATGTAAAAATCGTCCGAACCTCCGACCCCGACGAATAGGTACCACCAATGCACTACGCCTACAGGTTCCGGCTTGATCCCACGCCTGAACAACGTGAGCGACTGGATTATCACCGTGACATCTGTAGGCAACTCTACAACCACGCACTCGCCGAATTTGAGCAGATTCCCGAATCGGCAGGGACACTCAACCAACGGGTGCGACAGGTTCGGGATCAGCTCACCGACCTCAAAGACTGGTGGGACGAACTGAACGATCTGTACTCGACAGTCGCACAGGCAGCTGTCATGCGGATCGAAGGCAGTATCAAAGCTCTCTTTGAACTGAAAGAGCGGGGTTACAACGTCGGCAGTCTCAACTGGAAGGCACCACAGGAGTTCCGCAGCTTCACCTACGTTCAGTCTGGTTTCGAGTTCGATAGTAAGAACGGCCAGTCTGTCCTGTCGCTGTCAAAGCTCGCGGATATTTCAATCGTGAAACACCGAGAGATACCCGACGACGTAAGGGTTAAACAGGTCACGATCAAGAAAGAACCGGCTGGTGAGTGGTTCGCCTGTTTCGCTGTTGACGGCAAAGAGACACCGGAGAAACCCACCAATCCCGAGCGGTGTGTCGGTATCGACGTAGGAATACTCAAATACGCCCACGATACGGACGGCACTGCTGTCGGATCGCTTGATTTGTCCGACGAACGCGAGCGGTTGGAACGTGCCCAGCGCGACCTCTCACGGAAAGAACATGGGTCGAACAGCTGGGAGAAACAACGGAAGGTTGTCGCCCAACGCCACACGGATCTCAAACGGAAGCGACGAGATTTCTTGCATAAACTGTCGAACTACTACGCCACTGAATACGATCTCGTGGCTGTTGAGGACTTGGATACGAAAGGATTGGTCGAACTCCCCGGCAACTCTCGGAACCGAGCATCGGCGGCGTGGGGGACGTTCAAGCGAATGCTGGAATACAAGTGTGAACGCGAAGGCACGCACTTTGTGGCGGTCGACCCGAAGGATACGACCAAAGAGTGTGCGTCGTGTGGTGTAAAAACCGAGAAACCGCTGTGGGTTCGGGAACATTCTTGCCCCTCCTGTGGATTTGAAGCGGATCGGGACGCGAACGCGGCGATCAACATCCTTTCTCGCGGGTTGTCGAAACTAGGAGTGGGACACTCCGAATCAACGCCTGTGGAGACTGCGCTCCCTGTGGATACCTCGGTATCTGCAAAGCGCGTCGTGGAAACAGGAAGCCCCACCCTCAAGGAAGCGACAGTAGCCGCTGAGTAGGGTGGGGTAGTTCACAAGACGGACTTTCGTATCCCGTGCGCGGCGACTGGATCGGTCGAGTGTTGATCGGCGGTGTTCTGACGGCACTCTCAGTGCTTTTCATTCCGGTGTTCCTCGTCTTCGGGTATCTGGTACGCGTTCTCGAAACCACCATCGACGGCGCAGAGACGCCGCCGGCGTTCGAGGAGTGGGGCGATATCTTCATGAAGGGGATCTTCGCCGTCGCCATCGCGTTCGTGTACACGTTCGTTCCGATCACCCTGTACTCGATCTTCGCCGTCGTCGTCCTCGCGACTGGTGGCGCGCTCGGCGGTGACCTCGGTGCGGTCGTCGGACTGCTCGGTGTCCTGATGCTGCTCGCGCTCGTTCCCGTGCTGTTCTTGGTGTACTACGCGGTTCCAGCAGCGATCGCGGCGTACGCGGCCGACGGTGAACTCACCGCGGCGTTCGACGTCGGCGTGTTGAAGCCGATCCTCCTCAGCACCGACTACCTGGCCGCCGTGATCCTCCCGATCGTCGTCGCCCTCGTCGTCTGGACCGTGACCGGGATACTCACCGTAACGATCATCGGCGTGGTGCTTATTCCCTTCGTGCAGTTTTACGGACAGGTAGCCGTATTCCGGATGTTCGGCACCGCGTTCGCGAACGTCAGCGGTCGGGTGGAACCCGCCGAACCGGGATCTGAGCCGAAGGCGGACCCTCCTGAGTCTGACACCGACAGCGACGTAGTCGCGTAGCGTCCGAACACTTTCAGTCCCGAAGTTCTGCATCGAGCCGACGACTTCGCTCACCCGCTAGGTAGCCGGGCGTCGGAGGTGACAGCGATATCGTCGTGACGCGTCTTTTAACCGGGTCGGCCGTCCAGAAAGAGTATGTTCGAGAACCGGCCAGACCGTGACGCGGAGGTCGTCCTCGTGGGACGGTCGAACGTGGGCAAGTCCACGGTGATGCGCGAGCTGACCGGTCACGACTTCTCGACCGGCGGGAAGCCGGGCGTCACCCGACAGCCGAACCACTACGACTGGGCCAGCGAGTCGTTCATGTTCACCGACCTGCCCGGATTCGGGTTCATGTCCGGCGTCGAAGCCGACCGACGCGAGGCGATCAAGACCGATGTCGTCCGGTACATCGAGACGCACGCCGACCAGATCCTCGCAGGCGTCGTCGTGCTCGACGGCAAGAGCGCCGTCGACATCATCGATCGACACACCGAACGCGGAAACGTGCCACACGACGTGGAGATGTTCGGGTTTCTACAAGAGGTCGGCATCGACCCCATCGTCGCCGTGAACAAGACCGACAAGATCGACGACCTCGACGACCGACTCGACGAGATCTGTGACCGACTGGGACTGTATCCGCCGTGGCAACAGTGGTCCGACACCGTCGCACCGATCTGTGCGAAGCGCGGAGACATCGACGCGCTGGAGTCGTGTCTTCGCCACCGATTTCACGAGCACAATCGCGACGATCTGCTGAAGTTCGTCTCGTAGGCCGCCTTCGCCGCTGTGCCAGGGCGAT
>JARVCL010000127.1:0-8397 GCA_040405695.1 Halorubrum sp.
GGAGGTCACACGCTCGCCGTTCGATCACAGCCAGTTCCGTCACGCAACACCGATCCGCTCGCGGTACGTTCCGTGTGCCGTCTCGAACACGTCCATTATTTCGCCCATCGTGGCGTACGCTTTGACTGCGCCGACGACCGCGGGCATCACGTTCTCGTCGGCGTCGATCGCCGCTCGAATCCCGTCGAGTGACGCCTCCACCGCCGCATCGTCACGCTCGGCTTTCACGGATTCCAGCCGTTCGAGCTGGCGGTCACGTGTTGTCTCGTCGATGTGGAGCAGGTCGGGTTCCGTGTCTGCGTCGACTTCGTAAGCGTTGACGCCGACGACCGTCTCCGCCCCGTCGTCGACGCGCTCTTGGTACTCGTAGGCGGCCTCTTGAATCTCGCGGTGGAAGTATCCCTCCTCGATACCACGAAGGACGCCGTCACGGACCGAGCCGTCGCCCATCTCGCGAATCTCCTCGATGTACGCCATCGCGTCCGCCTCGGTCTCGTCGGTGAGCGATTCCACGGCGAACGACCCGCCGAGCGGGTCGATCGTGTCCGCCGCGCCCGACTCCTCCGCGATGATCTGCTGTGTGCGGAGCGCGACCCGGACCGCCTGCTCGGAGGGGAGCGCCAGCGCCTCGTCGAAGGAGTTGGTGTGCAGGCTCTGGGTCCCGCCGAACACGCCTGCGAGCGCCTGGATCGTGACCCGAACGACGTTGTTGAGCGGCTGCTGGGCCGTCAACGACTGTCCCGCCGTTTGAGTGTGGAACTTGAGCTGTTTCGAGGCCTCCGCCTCCGCGCCGTACCACTCGTCCATCACCCGGGCGTAGATCCGGCGAGCCGCCCGGAACTTCGCAACCTCCTCGAGGATCGAGTTGTGCGAATTGAAGAAGAACGAGAGCTGTGGGCCGAACGTGTCGATGTCGAGTCCGCGGTCGAGACACGCCTCGACGTACGCGAACCCGTCTGCGAGCGTGAACGCGAGTTCCTGTGTCGCCGTCGACCCCGCCTCCCGGATGTGGTAGCCGGATATCGAGATGGGGTTGAATTTCGGCGTCTCGTCGACAGCGAACTCGATCGTATCCGTGACCAGATTCAGTGACGGCTCCGGAGGAATCACCCACTCTTTCTGGGCAATGAACTCTTTGAGCATATCGTTCTGGAGGGTCCCTCTGATCTCCTCTCGGGGCACGCCCTGTTGGTCGGCGATCGCGATGTACATCGCGTAAATCACCGGCGCGCTGGGGTTGATCGTAAACGACGTCGACACCTCGCCGATGTCGATGCCGTCGAACAGGATCTCCATATCCCGAAGCGTGTCGACGGCGACACCCTCCTTGCCGACCTCGCCCAGCGACATCGGGTCGTCGGAGTCGAGCCCCATCAGCGAGGGCATGTCGAAGGCGGTCGAGAGCCCGGTTTGGCCCTCCTCAATGAGGTAGTGGAACCGCTCGTTCGTCTCCTCGGCGGTGCCGAACCCGGCGAACTGCCGCATCGTCCACGTCCGTCCGCGGTACATCGTCGGGTAGACCCCGCGGGTGTACGGCTCCTCGCCGGGAAAGCCGAGGTCCGCGTCGTAATCGAGGTCTGCCACGTCTGCAGGCGTGTACAACCGGTCGACGTCTCGATTCGAGACGGTCGCGAATCGCTTGCTGCGCTCGCCGTATCGGTCGAGCACTGGATCGAGCGTCTCCGCCTCCCACTCGGCGTGGGCCTCACGTATCTCGGCGAGTTCCTCGTCGTCGTACATGCCCCCGCGTATCCACCGCGAATCAATAAAGATTGATTATGAAGGTTTCGCTCGGTGAGAGGATTGCGGGGTAGAGATCAACGGTAGTCAGTCGTCGATCCCGGCGACGAACAGCGCGAGCACGGGGACGATCTCCAGCCGACCGATCCACATGAGGCCGATCATCAACCCCTTCGTCGTGTTCGGGAGGAACTCATAACTGCCGAACGGACCGAGCGGACCGAGCGCGGGACCGATGTTGCCGATCGTCGCGAGCGACGCGGCTATCGCCTCGATCCCCGAGAGCGGCGTGCCGGCCCGCGCGGTGTCCACTTCGATAAATATCGCGGCTAACGCGAAAATAAGCAGATACAACATGGTGAACACAAAGATACCGCGGATCACCGTCTCGTCGACGACTTCGCCGCCGAGCCTGACTGGGCGGACGACATCCGGGTTCGCCGTCGTGTACAACTCGCGGCGCAGCGTCTTGAGGACGACGAGCCACCGGATCACTTTGATCCCGCCGCCGGTCGATCCGGCCGACCCGCCGACAAACATGACCATCAAAAGGAAGTACTGCGTCTGGATATCCCACTCCGCGAAGTCGGCAGTTGCGAACCCCGTTGAGTTCATAAGCGAGGCGACCTGGAATGCTCCCTGCCGAAGAGCGTTCTCTACGCTTCCTTCCGTGACGCCGCCGATCTCTGTCGCGGGTGCGCCGCCGTAGAACAGTCCGACCGCAAGCACACCGGCCAATCCTGTCACTAGCCCGAGATACGTCCGAAACTCGGTGTTTTCGAACATCTGGATGGGATCGTCACGCAGGAGGTACCAGAACAGCGCGAAGTTCACCCCGGCAAGGACCATGAACGGGATGAACACCCATTGAGCGACCGGCGAGAAGGCCGCGATGCTGTTGGCCTCCGGTGAGAATCCGCCTGTCGGGAGCGTGGAAAGCCCGTGTGCGACCGCGTTGTACGGCCCCATGTTCGGCGCAAGACCTGTGAGCCCGAGCAAAAATAGGAGAACGACTAACACCCCGGTAAACGCCAGATAAATGAGCCAGAGCGCCCGAGCGGTCTCGGCGATCCGAGGCGTGAGCTTCTGGAGTCCTGGACCCGGAGCCTCAGATTTCATCAGCTGTGCGCCGTTGACCGCGAGATGTGGCAGGATCGCCACCATCAGGACGATGATTCCCATCCCGCCGAGCCACTGCGTGAGCTGTCGCCACAGCAACACCGCATGTGAGTGCTGCTCGAAGCTGATCTCGGCGGTGACCGTCGCCCCCGTGGTCGTGAAGCCACTCATCGACTCGAACAGCCCGCTCACCGGGTGGCCGAGCGCGGAGCCCGTGTCGTACCCCGCCAGCACGTATGGGATCGCGCCGACGATCGCGGCCATGAGCCACGCGAGCGAGACGACCGCAAGCGCGTCACGCGGGCCTAACTCGGGCTCAGTGTCGAGCTGTTCAAGCCCGACGCCGAGTAGGATGCCGATAGCCATCGACGCTGCGAACACCCAGATGTCCTCCCAGTAGATCACGGCCACCGCGAGCGGGAGCGTCATGGCCGCGGAGAGGTACTTCACGATGGTCCCAGTGTAGCTGAGGGTGGCTCGAACGTCGATGTTTCGTGTCATGATGTCCAGAACGCCTTGGTGAGGAGCACAAGCACCGGGATGATCTCGATCCGACCGATCCACATCAAGACGATCATTACGCCCCGTGTACTCATCGGGAACGAGGCGTACGTACCGTACGGCCCGGCGTCACCGAACGCGGGACCGATGTTGAGGAAGGTGGACGCTGCGCCAGCCATCGCCTCGAACTCAGAGACTCGGAGCCCGGCCCGCTCGGCGTCGAGAACGACGAACACGGTCAACAGGAAGAAGATGACGACGCTCAACAGGAGGTACGCGTAGATGTCACGGATCGTGTCCTCGTCGACCGCCTTACCGGAGATCCGGACGGGTCGTATCGCCTCCGGGTGGATGGCGGTGTACAGTTCGCGACGGAGAGTTTTGACCGCGACGAGCCACCGAAGGGACTTGATCGAACACGTGGTCGACCCGACCATCCCGCCGATGAACATACACGCGAACAGCAGGTACTTTGCCGCGGGAGCCCAGAGCTCGAAGTCGGTGCTCGCGTAGCCGGTGGTCGTCACGATGGACGCGACGTTGAACACCGCGTGTCGGATCGTCTCTTCGGTGTTGAACTCGATAGCGGGATCGAGAAACAGCGTGACCGCGACGAGCGCCGCGAAGGTTCCGAGGGCCCCGAGATAGAAGTGAAACTCCTCGTTCCGGAGGAGTCGCATCGGGTCACCGTTGATGAAAAAGTACAGCAGCACGAAACTGGTCGACCCCACGATCATGAACGGGACGATCGCCCACTGAATCACGGGGTGGAACGCGCCGGCACTCAGCGGCTCCGGAGAGAACCCGGCGGTCGCGACCGACGTGAACGCGTGTGCGATCGCGTTGTACAGGTCCATCTGCGGGTCGAACGCGAGTCCGAGCACGAAGTACACGATGACCGCAAGTGCGGTGATCCCGACGTACAGCCCCCAGATGAGCCGCGCGGTCTCCGATATCTTCGGCGTGAGCTTGTTGACGTCCGCCGTCTGTGACTCAGACTCCATCAGCTGGGCCCCACCCACCCCGAGCTCGGAGAGCACCGCAGTCGCCAAGATCAGAATGCCGAGCCCACCGAGCCACTGAATCACCTGCCGCCACATCAGCACCGACTGTGAGTGGATCGAGAAGTCCACTAACACCGTCGCGCCGGTGGTCGTCAGCCCGCTCATCGCCTCGAACAGCGCGTTCACCGGATGCGCGATCGTCCCGACACCAGCGACGACGAACGGGACCGACCCAACCACGGCAACGAGCAGCCAGATCAGCGCGACCGCGAGAAACGCCTCTCGCGGCCCGAGGTCGACCTCGGGGTCTTTGAGATAGCGGAACGCTCCGCCGACCGCGAGAGAGACTCCGATGGCGGCGAGAAAGGGAAGCGGTGATTCGCCGTAGTACACTGCGAGCGCGAGCGGGAACGCGAGCGGAACGGTCAGATACACCAGCACGTCGCTCGTGAGGCCGATGCTCGCGCGCCAGCCGACGCGTATCCGGGTTCGACCAGACATACTACGCCAGCGCGGCGACGTCGCTCACGTGTTCTGAGTCGACGAGGAGGATCACGTTGTCGCCCGGTTCCAAGACAGTGTCTCCCCGTGGCGTCACGAGCGACCGACCCCTGGCGATCGCACCGATGACGAACGTCGCATCGACCGTGTCGACGAGCTCCGAGATGGGTCGTCCGACGAGCTCGCTCTCCTCGGTGAGCTCGAGTTCGAGCACCTCCGCCTGATCGTTTTCTAACACGGCGATGTTCTCTGCGACGCTCTCGTAGGTGAATCGCGTAATCTCTTCGGCGGTTACGGTCCGCGGGTTCACCGCGACATCGATGCCGATCTCTTCGAACACCGTCACGTAGTCCGCGCTGTCGACGACAGCGACCACCCGGTCGACGCCGAGCCGTTTTGCCAGCACGGAGACGAGCAGGTTACCCTCGTCTGAGTTCCGTGCGCTGACGACGATATCCGCCTTGTCGACGTGTTCACGCGCGAGGAACTCGGTGTCCGTCGCGTCGTGTTCCATCACGACCGTGTTCGGAAGGTTCTCCGCGAGCCAGCGAGCTCGGTCCGGGTCCCGCTCTATCAGCCGGGGCTTGAGCCCCCGTTCCTCTAACAGTCTGGCGGTCTGATACCCGATCTCGCTTCCGCCGACGATCACGATTTCGTCGGCGCTGTCGGGAGTCGTCTCGGGAGCGATATCCATGGCGAACGACTGGACGCTCTCTGGACTCCCGATCACGACCGCTCGGTCGTCGCCCGTAATCTGGGTGTCACCACGGGGGATGATCATCTCGCCGTCGCGGAACAGGCCGACGAACGTCAGCGACTCGAAGCGGTCGGCCTCGCTCACGGTCTGGCCGGCGACGGGACTCTCTGGCGCCACCTCGAACTCGGCCATCTGGACGAGACCGCTGGCGAACGGATCGACGTCGATCGCCGCCGGCAGACCGATAACACGAACGATGTTCTCGGCAGTGAGCAGGTCGGTACACACCATGAAGTCGACCCCGAAGGCTCCACCGGTCCCCTCCCAAGTCCGGAGGTACTCGGTGCGTTTCACCCGCGCGATCGTGAACGCGTCGCCGAGGGTCTTCGCGGTTCCACAGGCGACGAGGTTGGTTCGGTCGTCGTCGGTGCAGGCGATGACCATGTCGGAGTTGGCGACGTTCGCCGCCGACTGGATGCTCTCCGTGGTCCCGTCGCCCGATATGGTGAGCACGTCGAACTCGTATTTGAGCTGTTCGGCACGGTCGGTGTCGATGTCGACGACGACGACCTCGTGGTCCGGTGCGAGACTGGCGGCGATGTTCGTCCCGACTTCGCCGGCACCAATAACGACCACGTGCATACCGGCATCGACTCACCGAACCCACAAGTGGGTTACTATCACTACCGACACGTGGTGTGCGGCGTCGGCCCCACGGGCGGGTCGGTCACGGATCGCTCCCGAACGCGGCGGGCTCGGTCCACGCATCCCGTCCCGAAACGGTTCGCTGGGGGAAGGGGATCGTGATGTCCTCCTCGTCGAACCGTTCTTTGACTGCCTTCACGTAGTCGGCGCGGGCTTTCACGAAATCCGCCCGAGAGGGCTGTTCGATCCAGATTCGGGATTGGAGCCCCACGTACGAGTCGGCGAGTTCGGTCAGCCTGACCGACGGCGCGGGCTTCGCGAGGATCGCGTCGCTCTGTTCGGCCTCTTCGACGATTATCTCCGTCGCCCGGTCCACGTCGTCGTCGTAGTCGATCCCGAACACGAACTTCAGCCGAAGCGTCTCTTTCGCAACGGGGTTCTTGACGACGCCGTTCGTGAGCACGTGGTTCGGCACAGTGAGCAGTTCGTTGTCGAACGTCCGGACCCGCGTGACGCGGAAGGAGATGTCCTCGACGACTCCCGAGTTGTCACCCCACTCGATCCAGTCGCCGATCCGGAACGGCTTGTCGGTGTAGATGAACACGCCCGCGACGAAGTTGCGGATCACGTCCTGTAACGCGAACCCGATCGCGAGCGTCGCAGCGGCGGCGATCGTCGCCAGCGACCGCAGGAAGTCGTCGTAGCCAGCCGCGCCGAAGGCGATCGTCAGGCCGACGAACAAGACCAGAAACGTCGCGATCTTGTTCAGCGGCCGGCGGGCGTGTTCGTCCAACCCCTGCTGGTCGAGGAGTCGCTCGACGAGCGGGTTGAAGACGGACTTGTTGAGGACGTACGTCGCGACCAGGATCACGACGAAGATCGCGGTGGACACGAGCGGTCCGGCGAGCGGTCCCAAGAACGGTTCCAAAACGTCGGTTATCGGCGCGAGGACGACGACGGACGCGTCTCCGATGCCGTCGGTTCTCCCGCCCGCAACGGCGGTCCCGCCCATCAGTGGAACACAGCCGTGTTACCACGGGTTTCGACGAGGTCGGCGCTCACCGCGTCGGCGAGTTCGTCGGCGAGTTCGTCCGTCGAGGTCCCGCCACGAGCGGCTCGGAGAAACTTGACTTTCACCAGCTTTCGGTCGTCGAGCTGGTCGGCCAGTTCGTCGACGACGGCGTCGATGCCGCTTTTCCCAACCCAGACGGTTACGTCGAGGTCGTGTGCCTCCTTTCGGAGCTGCTGATCGCTCATACATCGATGACTCGCTCGGCGCAGTTGAACCTTGAGGTTCGCCTCCGTGAAAGCGGCGTGGACCGCATCTGGACCGAGCGGAGCAGAGCCGAGCCGGGCGAAGCCGACCTAATCGAGTGAGATGTCCGGTCCAGCGGGGGGACAGCGAGCGCGTATGTGTGCGCCGGTGCTGACTGCAGAGAACACCGGAGACCGCCCACGAGTTCAGTCGTGAGCGGATCTCACTCGCTCACTTCGACGGTGATCGTGTCCCGATCGACCGCCAACCGAAACGTCGGCACGGTTCGGTACGCCACCTCGACGACGTTCTTCCGTTCGAGGCTCCGGAGCGCTCGCCGGACCTCGCCGACCTCGGGGTCGATGTCGTACGCCTCACGAAGGTCGTTGAGGACGCTGACGACCGACTGTGACCGCTCCTCGGGACCGGCGACGACCGCGAACACGCGCGCTTCGAGCGTTGGGACCCGGATCGTATCTGGAGCGCCGCCTTTCGCGACCTCGTCGGCCTCGATGCCGGGTTCCACGTCGACGAGATCGTTCGCCTCTGCGGTCGCCCGAATCAGACTGTCGTCGTCGCGGTAGTAGTACTCCTTCAGATGGTCTTCGAGGTAGCGGTGGACTTCGCTGCCGCCGTCGAGGCCCCACGCCTCCTCTAGCTCGCTGTTTTTCGTCGGCTGGAGGCGTACCACGTCGGCGAGCCGATCCAGCTCCTCGTCGGTCAGCGACATACCCGTCGGTGTCTCTCACGGCGTATTGACGTTCCGGATCGCGTCGGGATCCCGTCGGCGTCGAGGAGCGCGACGACGGCGACGTTACGACTGCTCGCCGGTGTCGTCGTCGGTGTGTGCCTCTGTAGCCGCCCCACTGGTCGCCGCTGACCGTTCATCCGTGTCCGTGGCGCCCGTTTCGTCGCCGTCCGTCGTTTCGTCGCCG
>JARVCL010000128.1:0-8396 GCA_040405695.1 Halorubrum sp.
CACTCGGACAGCCACTCACTCGGACAGCCACTCACTCGGACAGCCACTCACTCGGACAGCCACTCACTCGGACAGCCACTCACTCGGACAGCCACATGGACTCGACGAAACGTACCTACGCCAAGCAGCCTGCACGAAGTACAAGCTGAGTCGGGTGGATGTTCCGAGAGAGCAGGTATCGGGCGGACCCGCGCAGTTACTCCTGAGCGTCGACGACTGCGACGCCGCCAAGATTGACGATGTCTTTCACCTCGTCGCCCCGCTGAAGTACGTGCACAGGCTTGTCCATGCCGACCAGCATCGGACCAATCGCCTCCGCTCCACCGAGCCGCTGCAGGAGTTTATACCCGATATTACCTGCCTCAAGGTTCGGGAAAACGAGCACGTTCGCCGCCTCATCGAGCTCAGAGAACTCGTACGTTCCGTCGAGTATCTCGTCGACAACTGCAGTGTCGGCCTGCATCTCCCCGTCGACGGGGAAGTCAACACCTACGTCCTCGTGCAGAATCTCGACGGCCTTCCGGGGTTTTCGTGTCCCCTCGTTGTCGACACTACCGAAGTTCGAGTACGAGAGAACTGCCGCACGCGGCTCGACGTTGAATCGCCGAGCCAGATCCGCAGTGTGACGCGTCACTTCAGCGAGAGTTTCTGCGTCGGGATCCTGATTTACCGTCGTGTCCGCACAAAACACCACCCGGTTTTTGAACGTCAACATGTACACCCCGGCGACCGTGTCAGTATCTGCTGCCGATCCGACGACCTGCAATGGCGGCCGGAGCGCGGAGGGATAGTGGTGCGTGAGCCCAGTCAGCATGGCGTCGGCGTCGCCGGCTTTCACCATGACACTACCGAGGTAGTTCGTATCCCGCTGAACGAGATCGTTCGCCTCACGTCGGGTGATCCCCTTTCGCTTCCGGAGTTCGTACAGTCGGTCCCCGTACGACGAAACGTCCCGCTCGGAGGGGTCGACGATCTCCGGCTGGAACGAGAGACCGAGATTAGTCGCCGTGTGAGCGATCTCGTCGGCATTACCCAGCAGTACCGGCTCTGCGATGCCTTGCTCGGAAAGCTGGTAGGCCGCACGAATCATCTTCTCGTCCGTTCCCTCAGCGAGAACGATTCGCTTCGGATCACTCTTCGCTTTGTTCAGTACTACCCGCATCATCTCACGTGACTTCCCGAGACGTGCTTCGAGACGCTCACGATACCGCTCAAGGTCGATCTCGGTACGTGCGGCACCGGCAGCCATCGCCGCTCGTGCTACTGCTGGAGCGACTTCGAACAGCACGCGCGGATCGAGGGGTTTGGGAATGACGTACTCCGGTCCGAACTGGAGTGGATCATCGCCGTACGCCTTCACCACCGCGTCTGGAACGTCTTTCCGCGCGAGTTCTGCGAGCGCTTCTGCTGCCGCCCGCTTCATCTCCTCGTTAATCTCGGTCGCACGAACGTCGAGTGCCCCCCGAAACAGGAACGGAAACCCGAGGACGTTGTTCACCATGTTGGGGTAGTCGGACCGACCAGTTGCCATGATCACGGTGTCGTCGCGCGCCGTCTTCGCGTCTTCGTACGTGATCTCTGGGTCTGGGTTCGCCATCGCGAAGATGATCGGGTTCGCAGCCATCGACCGGACCATCTCTTGTGAGACGATCCCCCCGACCGAGAGCCCGACGAACACGTCTGCGCCCCGCATCGCATCTGCCAGGTCTCCGTCGGCAACGTCACTGGCGAACTCTCTTTTATACTGGTTGATATCACCCGACGCCGCTCGGTCGGTCGTGATGATCCCCGACGAATCACACATCGTGATGTTCTCCGGCTTCGCGCCGAGCGAGACGTAGAACCGCGCGGTCGCGATCGCCGAGGCCCCCGCGCCGGAGAAGACGATGTCGAGTTCCGACAGGTCCTTATCGACGATGTCGGCGGCGTTCATCAGTGCCGCCCCGGAGATGATAGCGGTCCCGTGCTGGTCGTCGTGAAACACTGGTACGTCCATCTCCTCACGGAGGCGTTCTTCAATCTCAAAACACTCGGGGGCCTTGATGTCTTCGAGGTTCACCCCACCGAACGTCGGTTCCATTGCGGACACCGCCTCACAGAACGGGGCAACCGCGTCGATGTCGAGTTCGATATCGAAGACGTCGATATCGGCGAACCGCTTGAACAGCACCCCTTTCCCTTCCATGACGGGTTTCGAGGCTGTCGCCCCAATATCTCCGAGTCCCAGAACGGCCGACCCGTTCGAGACGACTGCCACGAGGTTTCCTTTCGCCGTGTACTCGAACACTGACTCGGGATCGGTGTCGATATCGCGACACGGCGCGGCAACCCCCGGTGAGTACGCCAGCGAGAGGTCTCGCTGTGTGTTCGTCGGCTTCGTGGTCGAAATCTCGATCTTGCCGGGCGGCTCCTGGCGATGGTACTCTCGTGCATCGTCGTCCAATCCCATGGGTGACCCCTTTCATGAACGGAGTAAAAAACTATCTATGGGTGTCGTACCTCTGTTTCGACGAAAGTCGTATATCGGACTCAGGCGCGTACATCAGACGCAGGTACGTACATCGGACACAGGTATTGTGTTTTATTCTCTAGGGACGAACGGTGTTCACTAACGGCAGCGTACTGTTCGTCGAACAGGATCGACTGCGGTCTCGATCGAGCGTGCCTGACTCGAGTCAGGGCCGCACGTTCGCCTCTTCGGTCCAGCCCGTTTTGATACAGACGCTTTCGACACCACCGACCTGTTTACTACCGGCTCGATGATACCATTACCTTTCCCGCGGCCACGACTCCCTGCTTTCCCCGCGGCCACGACTCCCTGCTTTCCCCGCGGCCACGACTCCCTGCTTTCCCCGCGGCCACGACTCCCTGCTCTCCCTCTGATTCCTCTCTTCGGCTACCGGTCTTCGATCAGCTCGGCATCGTTATCCGGTCTACCATCTGGAGCCACGGTCGGGTCGACACCGGAGGCTAGCAGCGAGAGATCGGGATCGATCCTGGCGAGCGTCGACACCTCGTAGGCGATCAAATACGTTCTGGTCACCAGTCGAACAGGTGCAAAGACGAACAACAAAGCGAGCAGCGCGACACCCACGACGAGGGCCACGGCGACCCCACCGGCGGTTGTGCTGGTCACCGCTCCGAGGCCGCCGAGCACTCCCCCGAGGAGCAGAACCGCGATTCCAGCGAACACCACGATCACCCCCCCGGCAAACACGAAGACGACGGCTTCGGCGATGGACACGGCGAGCCCGATAAAGAAGTGAATCACGAGATACAGGAGGAACGCCGTCCACGACCGACGAAGCGTCACCCCAAACCGCCTCCACGCAGCCACGACACCCACGTCTCGGTGCACCATCACTGGAACGACGAACTCGTAGGTGAAACGAAGGGCAAGGAGGGCAACAAGCGTGAGGACACCTCCTAAGACCAGTAGGATGCCGACCCCCCAGTTCGGAAGGCCCGCGACCGTGTTACCGAGCGCATCCGCAGGTTTCCACCCGACGGTGGTGAACGTGACAACACCAACAAGCAGCGGGAGTAACACTACGGCGCCGACGGCAGTCGAAACGACGAACAGTCCGAGTGCCTGACGGAGACGAGCGACGAACGGACCCCAGACTCGCACCTCGTTCGTCCGGAGCGCGTCGTAAAACACGAGCCGCACAGAGAGCGTCGCCACGGAGACGGCGACCCCAAGGACAGTGACGAGTGCCACGACCCCGAGGAGCATTCCAGTGTCGACGTCCGACGCTAGTTCTGCGGGCACGACACCGTCCGGAAACAGCGTGAATTCTGCCTCTGGAACGAAGGGAACCGAGATGTTCGTGTTGACCGTGCCTCCCATCAGGAGGACGAGGAGGGCCAGTATCGTCCAGCGGACGAGACTGAACGGAAACAGGAACCGGCGAGTGACCTCGACCGCGTCGTCGATGGCGTCGACGGCGTGCCAGCTCATATCGACCCCTTCTCACGCGGTCACTTATATATGCGGTAGGACGAGAGACGAAGGAGCGATTGGAGACACGAAGAGGCGAACCCTAACAAAGTATGCACAAACGCGGCGTAGATATAATCGGATGATGTAGAAGTCCGACAAAGGGTGGTCGGCTGCGAACAACAGATGTACAGAATAAGTGTAAATTAGACGCAAGTAGTGAATATCACAGACGCCGGCCACTGACGACTACACGTCGATGTCGGCACCGAGCGACGACATCGTCTCGAAGAAGTCGGGAAACGAGACATCGACGTGTTCGCCCCCACGGATGGTCGTTGCTCCCTCGGCGGCGAGTGCGGCGACGGCGAGCGACATCACGATCCGATGGTCGCCTCGACCGTCGACGAACGTGCCCTGAAGGCTACTCTTCGCGCCGTGGATCGTCAATACGTCCGACTCCTCGGTCGTCTCGACGCCGAACTTTCCAAGCTCCTCGGCCATCGCCGACACGCGGTCAGTCTCCTTGTATCGGACGTGTTCGCAGTTCGTGATCCGCGTGTCACCGTCGGCGACGGCACCGAGAGTCGCGATAGTCGGAAGCAGATCGGGAGTGTCACCGACATCGACTTCGGTGCCGGACAACGCCGACCGCTCGATCCTGATGACTCCCCCGTCACGATCCCACTCGATCGACGCGCCCATCCGCCGAGCGATGTCGACGATCGCAGCGTCACCTTGTGCACTCGGTCGCGCTCCCTCGATCCGGACCGCACCGTCCGGGTCGGCAGCAATCGCACCGGCAGCGACGAGATAGGAAATGGATGAGAAGTCTCCAGGCACGTCGTACCGCCCTCCTTCGGGGGCGTACGTCTGACCGCCGGGGACGACGAACCCTTCGGCACCCGCCGCCGTCTCGCTGCCGACCGGATCGGCCGTGATCCCGAACGCGTCGAGCAGTTCGAGCGTGATGTCGACGTAGGGAGCCGATTTGAGCTCCGTCGTTACCGACACTTCGATCCCATCGCTGGTGACCGCACCAGCCATCAACAGTGCCGTGACGTACTGTGAGGAGACATCACCGGGGATGGCCACCTCCCCGCCCGAGAGCGGACCGAACACGACGATCGGTGCCTGCCCGTTTTTTCGTGTCGATTCCGCGCGCACGCCGAGTGCTTCGAGCGCGTCAAGAAGCGGCCCTTGCGGCCGTGACCGAAGCGACGAGTCTCCAGTCAACACTGTCCCACCGTCTGCGAGAGCGGCCGTCGCTGTCACCAGTCGTGTTGTCGTCCCGGAGTTTGCACAGTCGATCACGTCGTCTGGGACCTCGGGACGGCCGTCGAACCCGTCGACGACGAGGGTCTCTGCACCGGCGAGATCACCCACCTCTCCGGTATCACCTGTGTCTCCGTCGACGATTGCATGGGACCCGTATTCATTACCGGTCTCGACGCGACCGTCGTTGCCATTAGTTCCTCTCACTCTGCCTGTTGGCGCGACCGTTCCGCCGAAGGCGGTTATCGCCCGTGCGGTCGCGACGGTGTCGGCGGAGATCAGCGGGGAGGTGACCGTCGCGCCGTCACTGTAGCCCGCTGCAAGCAGCGCGCGGTGGGTGTAGCTCTTCGAGGGGGGTGCACGAGCGGTTCCCGAGACGCACGACCGTGTAAGCTGAACGTCCATACCCTACCTGTCGCGCGGGGCGGTAAGTGGATACCGGCCGCGGCACCGGTAAGCAGACACCGGCCGCGGCACCGGTAAGCAGACATCGGCCGCGGCACCGGTAAGCAGACACCGGCTGCGGCACCGGTAAGCAGACACCGGCTGCGGCACCGTGTCTATCTCTCCGTCGTCTGTCCACTCCAGCGTGGCTCAGATCGCCGGCGGGGAACCCCGCCCGATCACGATTTCTTGTCCCTCGATATCTTCTAGCGCAGCGACGCGGCCGCCGATTTCGACACGCCCTGCCTCTGTTTCGACGACGAGGGAGGCGACCTCCTCGGTGTCTTCGAACGCGCTGTCGACGACCCGACCACGAACGGTGATCGACTCGCCGGTCTCGATATCACGGCCAGACACGGTCGCGTAGAACGTCTCACCTTCGAACCCTCGAACGTCCTTCACTGCCCGTCGGATCGATGCGTACCGCCGCGGGAACGGTCGGTCTTGCCCGCCGACGGCGAGCGGCTCTGCGGTCGTCCACAACACGGTGCCGAAGAACCCAGATACGAGAAAGCCGAGCGCAGAACGGTTGAAGATCACCCCGTAGCGTTCACGGTCGTCACGGAGTGCGTCCTGTGTCGCGTACACCGAGTACTCCCCGTCGCCGACGGCGAGTACGGGTGTCGTGATCCCGCGTCGTGAACGCGCTGTCGTTGCGACCTCCGTGTAATCGAACTCTGTAGGGTCGGGCGCCCGGGACGCCGGCGTCACGAGCAGCTCAACGCTGACGCCTTCTCTGATCTTTCGTGTGAGGTCGTCGCGAAACCGACGGAGGAGATCGGGCGTCAACGAGAGGGCGAGTTCGTACTCCGCGCCACGGATCACCTCTTCGAGGTATCGAAGGATCGTCGACCGAGACTTCACGAGCGACACCGCCTCGGTTTCGCGTGTCGGCGCGGTGTATCGGGCTTCGAGTTCGTCGACCATCTGGGTAAACGACGACCTGAGGTCGCCGAAGGCGTCCTCGGGATCGACCGCGACGACCTTCATCGGCCGCGATTCGCGTAACTCGACGAGTCCCCGATCAGACAGGCTTCGCACCGTATCGTACACGCGTGGTTGCGGGATGTCAGTTCGGTCGGCAATGTCGCTCGCGGTCAACTCACCGTGCTCTAAGACGGCGAGGTACGCGTCTATCTCGTACTCCCCCAGGTCGAATCGGTCCCCGACGTGATCGAGCGTCGCACGGAGATCGTCTGTCATACTCGACTCCACACAGCCCTCCGATATAGTGTTCACTATGTTCCGAGTTGTACCGTGTTCAGACTTCACTTCCCTGCTGGGTTCGGTGTCGAACCCGACCTCCATGCGGCGGAGAGATCCGACCCACCACTCCACGGAACGCCAACTAGCCACACGAACAACCCCCACCAGTCACACGAACAACCCCCACCAGTCACACGAACAACCCCCACCAGTCACACGAACGATTCCACCCGATTACATGCACACTCGGTCGTACGGCCGCTCCGACTCCCGCTCATCGATCCGCTCGGCGAGATCCTCGCAGTGTCGGCGGGTTTCTGCCGCGAACGCCTCGAGCGGTGCAGCGTCGATGCCGAGGTCGCAGAGTTCGCCGACGGTTTTCACGAGTCGAACTGCCGCCTCGATGTCCGGGACCTGCTCGTGGAATGATAGGACTGCGGGAAGAAACGCTTTTTCGGGTGGGTGACGCGTGTCCGCTATGATGCGACTAGAGGCCACGGCGCCGCTGGCAGAGTGGTCCTCGTGGATTGCTGGGATCCCGGGGGCGCGGTTCTTGTTCGTCGTCCTCTCTGTCGTCGCCGGAGCGGTGCTGGCGCGGTTCGTCGTTCGCGTCATCGGCCGTCCAGTCGCGAGACAGTTCTCCAGACAGAGTGTCGCGCAAACCGTCGTCCGTGGCGTCCGCGTCGGCACGGTCACGCTCGCGTTCCTGTTCGGACTCTGGGCGGTCGGGTTTCGGTTCACCGACCTCCTCATCGGAACGGCGGTGCTGTCCGCGGTGATCGGGATAATACTCGCTCCACTCGTGGGGAACTTCATCAACGGCCTGTTCATTCTCGCCGATCAGCCGTTCGAGATCGGTGACATGATCGAACTGGACGACGGAACACAGGGCTTCATCGAGGATATCACGATTCGCTACACCAAGATATTCACCCTCGACAATACGTTCCTCGTCATTCCGAACGGAAACATGCGCGACCGCGACGTGACGAACTACTCAGCGGAGGACGAACGAACCCGCCGCAGCGCCGATGTCCTCGTCACTTACGAGTCTGACATTGACGAGGCTAGGCAGCGAATCGAACGATCAGCTAGGGACTGTGAGTCAGTCATCAACGGCGGTCCCGACATCCGGGTCGGCGTGGCACGGTACAACGCTAGCCCCGAATGTCGGATCCAAGAGTTCGGGGACAACGGTGTGTTGTTGCGGCTTCGCTACTGGGTCAAAAAGCCCTACAAGCTCTCGAAGGTTCAGTCCGAGTTGAACACCCGTATCCGTGAGCGGCTCGCGGACGCCGACGTGGAGATGGCGTACCCGCATCGACACCTCGTCTTCGACGGCACATCTGGAGTCGCACAGGTCGGGGTACAAAACGGACAGAGCGGTCGAACTCGTCCGTCGTCTCTCGGTCACGAGGATAGTGCCGGGCCAACTGGCGCCGAGAGCGGTCAGGCCGACGTAACTACGACGCGAGGAACAGACGGGCCAGTGGACTCGGACGCACCAGCGGATTCGAACGCACCAGCGGAT
>JARVCL010000129.1:0-8372 GCA_040405695.1 Halorubrum sp.
CCTGCGCCGCGGTTCCGACCGCTCTCGCCGCCGAACGCTCCGGAGGCGAGCGCACGCCAGTCGTCGTCGCCGAGGTGGTCACGCACTCTCTCGCTCGAGAGGCCGGCGAGGTAATCTCGGAGGTACACCCAGCGGGCAGGCTCGATTCCCGTCGACTCGTACGTCGCGTCGGTGACGGCCGCGTACGCCGCCATCGGGAGGTTCGCACCGGCCGCCACGGGCAACGAAATCCACTTCCAGGGCCGGGTGTTGACGTCGAGCAACAGGTACTCCTCGCGTTCGCGGTCGTAGACGAACTCAGCCTCGCTGATACCGTGATAGCCGGCGTCGTCGAGGACGTCGAGCGCCCGCGCCTCGATTTCGGGATCGGCGACGCTCTCGACCAGACAGGAGGTCCCGAACCCGCGCGGGTGTCTGACCGCGGCGTTACCGACCACCGCGAGCGCGTCGTCAACTCCCGACGGCGGAACGTACGACGCCAGCGAGCGATCCTCGCCGGTCGCGACGTCGACGCGCCGTTGTGCCATCACCTCGACGCCCTCGGCCGCCGCGGCCGCCACGATGTCGCGGAACTCCGACTCGTCTTCGGCCTCGATCACGTTCGTCCCGAACGCCTCCTCGAACTCCCGTTTTCGGGCGGGTTTCACGACGAGTGGGAAGCCAAGCGCGTCGGCTGCGGCGTCGAGGTCAGCGTCGTCGACCGAGTCTGGCCCGCCGTCGCCGCCGAGGCGATGGGTCTCCGGGTACGGCACACCCAGCTCCTCGCAGGTCGCGTACAGCCGCGACTTGTTCAACACGGCGTCGACCGTCTCGATTCCCGCGTACGGGAGCCGAACCCCGTCCGGGTCGGCCTCTGCGTACGCCAGCGCCCACTCGTCCATACAGCCGAACGCGACCGCCTCGGTTCCCGTGGCGTCGACGATCGCTTCTACGTCCGCACGGAATCCATCGAGGTCGTCGAGGGGGTAGGTGACCCCACCCGCGAAGTCGACCGCGTCGGACGGCGGAGCCAATCCGTCGTGGCGGGGTGGTTGTGACGACGACCCGTCCCCGACGCCGCCGGCACCCGCGTTGGGATCGTCCGTCGCAGGTCGATCGAGTGCGATCACGGGGATGTCGTGAGCGTCCAGCGCACGAGCGACCCCGAGTCCGGTGATGTGCGCGTTGCTGACCAGCGCCGGCGGTCGATCGAACGACTCGTCTGCGAGCGCGTCGATCAGCCCCCGAGTGGTGTGAAAGTGATCCGCCATACCTCCGATCGCCGCCCCGAGTACAAAGGGACATCAGTATCGGACTCGCGTGCCACTACCGCTGCCGGCGTCACCCGCCGACCGAACCACGATTCCTGATCCCAGCGCGCTTTTGGGTCCACGGGGCGTACGACTGCGTATGAGCAACCCCGAACACGAGACCGAGATTCCCCGTCGTGTCCGCCGCGCCTTCGATGACCACGGCTCCTTCACACCTGCTGTAGGCGACGCGTCAGCGAACGGCCGTGGCGACTGGATCTCCGAGACGACGGCGTTCGACGGAGCGGTGTCCGTCGAGTCCGCGGATGACGGGCGAGTCCGGTTTGCGATCACCGTTCGCGTTCCCACGCTCTCGGCCGTAACGGCCGACGATGTCGCCGACGTCGTCGAGACGGGGTGGGCCGAAACGTTCGAGCGACGCGTCGTCGACGTCGGCGGAGTCACCCGCGGTGACCACGAGTTCGACCCGAGAGTCGATCACGACGACGACGCAATCGTCGTCCGGTTCGAACTGACGGACATCAACGAGCGACGCGGCGTCGACGACGCCGGCGCGCTGATCGACTTCGTCGAGGGAACCTACGTGCAGGGTGTGATCCCGGGGTACGAGTACACCGGCGCGGTCTCGGAGCTGATCTCGTCGGCGAGACAGCACGGACAGGGAGCCGACGGCGGAGCGTTCTGATGTCGGGCGACACGACCAGTCCGACGGTGTCGGGGCGGAGTCGCACGAGCGAACGCGACAGGGTCGGCACGAACGCATGATCGCGCTGATCGGGTTCGCGCTCGTCGTCGCGCTGATGGCGTTTCACACCGTTCTGGCGGGGGTGACGACTCGGTTCTTCCGGCTCCGGCTGTCGACATCGTGGGGGTGGGTGGTGTACACTGCAATCTTGACGCCGACGCTGCTTTTGGTGTCGACGCTGCTCTTCGCGGGCTTCTTTGGCGTGGGGGCCGGAGTGAACCTGCGAACTCCCGCGGTCGTCATCTCGCTGCTCGTGGTGCTTCCGGCGGTGCTCGGGGCCGCGATCGACTACCTCTACGTCGAGCCGCCAGACGAGTACGAACTACCGGACACCCGGTGAGTACCACCCTGTCTCGACTGCGCCCCGTCTCACGCGGCCCAGCGGTGGTCGTGGACCCAACCGCTGCGGATTCCGGTCTCGACCACGAAGCCGATCAGTCGTCTACCACGTCGGCGAACGCGGCTTCGACGGTTTCGATCACCACCTCGGGCGACTGAGTCGCGTCGACACGAACGAACCGCTCGGGCTCCGCCTCGACGAGCCGTTCGTAGTTCTCACGGACCGTAGAGAGGTACCCGCCGTGTTCGAACTTGTTTGTCCGTCCGGACCGCTCGGCGGCGGTCTTCGCGTCCAGGTCGAGGTAGATAGTCGCGTCCGGCGGCCGCGAGAACGCGCGGTGGATCCCCCGGATGTACTCTAGCGGTCTGGTGACATCCGCGTCACTCGCCGACAGGCTCGCCGCCTGGTACGCGAACCGCGAGTCGGAGTAGCGGTCGGAAACGACGAGCGACCCATTGTCGAGCGCCGGGCGGACTGTGTTCGCGAGGTGGTCGGCGTGGTCGGCGGTGTACAAGAAGAGTTCGGCGAGGGGGTCGGCATCTTCGTCCTCGATAGAGCGGGCAACCGCGTCACCGTACCAGCTGTCGGTCGGCTCGCGGGTGAACACCGCGTCGGGATAGACGTCGTGTAGCGCCTCCCAGACGGTCGTTTTGCCGCTTCCGTCCAGCCCTTCCAGCGTGATCAGCATACTCGCGCTCCGACCGGGCGAGGAATAAATCGCCGGGTTCGGACCGCCAGAACGACGTGGTCGTCTAAGCGACCCACGGACGTGAGTTCGGGTCGCGACACACCAGCCGACGACATCGGCGTGCTTCGGGACCGAGCGGCTGCCGATCGCGGACGGGTTCTCTCGACGCTCCGGGTACAGCACCCGGACGGCCTCACAGCACGCGCGGGTTCCGACTGCGACATCCACGAACCGGGATCTCCTCCGCCGACGGCAGTCGACAGCTCGCGGCCACCTGTCGGTCGATAGCGAACGTTGTGATTGTCGTTTCCGCGGCGCTCTCGGAACGGGCGGCGGCCAACGGCGCGCACGAGGGCGTCGAGACGCTCGACGAGTGGAACCGTCGTCTGGAGGCCTGTACGGACCTGTATCGTGGCCAAGCGTGCGTCTGGTGCGAGAAGCGGGTCGCCGCCGAGGACGGCGGCGGTGTCGTCCCTGTAGAGCCGCCTGACGTGGAGCCGAACTATCATCCGCTGGGCGCACGCTACGAGGGGTCTCGGTCGACACGAGAGCGATACCGCACGGGACGCTGGTGAACCACGGCGTGCGATCAGCCATCGACTATCAGAGCCGAGAGCGATCCCAGCACGGGCCGGAACCGGCTCCGTAACGAGACCCACGTCGCTCCGTCACTGACTGGGGACGGACCGCCGGGAACACACCTTTTATTTTCTCGTCCTCGGAAAGATACTGTACGTGAATCGTGGCCCGTTTCTGCCCCTCGACGGTGCGACCGCGTCCGCAGCGTCGCAGTTCCGCCCGTCGCCATCGGGCGTGAACGGCGACCACGAGACACCCCACAATGAGCTTCGAAGTTCCCGACGAGTTACGGTACCTGGAATCGCACGAATGGACGACGAAAGACGGTGAGACCGCTCTGGTCGGCATCTCGGATTTCGCACAGGACGAACTGGGTGACGTGGTGTTCGTCGAACTCCCCGATGTCGGCGATGCGGTCACCGCAGGCGAGGCGTTCGGGGTCGTTGAGTCGATAAAGGCCGTCTCGGACCTCTATTCACCCGTCTCTGGCGAGGTCGTCGAGATCAACGACGCGCTGTTCGACCAGCCGGAACTGGTCAACGAGGACCCGTACGGCGACGGCTGGATGATCGAGGTCGCTCCGGCCGGCGAGGGTGACTTCGACGGACTGCTCGAGCCGAGCGGCTACGAGGAGCAAATCGCGTGATCGTACCGAACACACACACTATGCCATCATTCACACCGATGTCCCGTGTGACGGGACGCATTCGACACGGAGGAGGACGGTGAGCGGGAGCCCGTACGCCCCGCACACCGACGCGGAGACGGCGGCGATGCTCGAAGCCATCGGAGTGGGAGACGAGGCCGCGCTGTTCGACATCCCCGACTCGGTGGCGTTCGACGGATCGTTTGGGATCGGCGCGAGAACTGAACACGAGATTCGTCGAGAGTGCGCTCGGCTCTTCGAGCGCAACGACGACCTCGTCGAGTTCCTCGGCCGTGGGCACTACGGGCACTACGTGCCGAGTGTCGTCGACCACCTGTCGGACCGCGCGGAGTTCCTCACGAGTTACACCCAGTACCAGCCGGAGGTTTCCCAAGGATTCCTCCAGGCGCTGTTCGAGTATCAGTCGATGCTGGCGGAACTCACCGGGCTCGCGGTCGCGAACTGTTCGATGTACGACGCTGCGACGGGGCTCGCGGAGGCGGCGACCCTCGCCGACCGCGTCCGGTCGACGAGCGGCGACGTCGTCCTCGTTCCCGAGCACCTCAGAGACGGGAAGGCAGCCGTGCTGGCGAACTACTGCGCCGGCGCGGACCTGACCGTCGAGACGTACCCGATGGCGGACGGAACCGCCAACATCGACGCGCTCGCCGACCGCGTCGGCGACGATGTCGTCATGGTGTACGCCGAGAATCCGACGGTCCGCGGCTGCATAGAGGAGCGACTCGCTGATGTCGGAGCGCTCGCCGACGACGCCGACGCCCTGTTCACGCTCGGATCCGATGTCGTGGCGCTCTCGGTGCTCGAAACGCCGGCGAGCGTCGGCGCCGACGTCGTCGTTGGCGAGGCCGGCGCACTCGGACTGCCGACCGCCTACGGGATGGGACTCGGCGTGTTCGCCTGTCGCGAGGAGTTCCTCCGACAGGTCCCCGGTCGGCTGGTCGGGGCGGGTGAGGACGCTCGCGGGGACCGCGCGTTTACGCTGACACTCCAGACTCGCGAACAGCACATCCGCAAGGAGCGGGCGACGTCGAACATCTGCACGAATCAGGCGTGGGTGGCGTTACGCGCCGCGATTCACACTGCAGTCCTCGGGCCGGACGGACTCGTCGATCTCGCGAACGACTGTGTCAGAGAGGCAGCTGACCTCGCCGACCGGATCGACGCGCTCTCGGGTGCGAAAGCGCCGGTTCACGACCGGTATCACTTCCGGGAGTTCGCCGTCCGGACCGACCAGCCGGCGGCCGCCGTCGCGGGCGATCTGGCCGACGAGGGGTTCGCGGTCCACGTGATCGGTGAACACCTGTTACAGGTGTGCGTTACCGATCTGAACGCCGAGCGCGCCGACGAGCTCGTCGACGCGTTCGCGGAGGTGATCTGATGATCCACGACCAAGCACGATACACCCGCGAGAACGAGTCGATTCACGAGCCACTGCTCTGTGAGAAGGGTGAGAAGACGGTCGACGTGACTGACGCGTCTGCGCTCCCTGACGAACTCACGCGAGACGAGCTCACGCTTCCGGACGTCTCGGAGCCGGAGATCGCACGCCACTACACCCGGCTTTCACAGATGAACTGGGCGATCGATTCGGGGTCGTACCCGCTCGGGAGTTGTACGATGAAGTACAACCCGAAGTTCACCGAAGACGTGGCCGCAGATCCGAACGCGGCGGTCCATCCCGACCGACCGGACCGAACGGTCCAAGGGAACCTCGCGCTCCAGTACCGACTGCAAGGGTTCCTCGCTGACATCGGCGGAATGGACGCCGTCACGCTGCAGCCGCCTGCGGGCGCAGCCGGAGAGTTCACGGGGATTCTGATCGCGAAGGCGTATCACGAGGAGCACGGCAACGACCGTTCGGAGGTCGTCATCCCAGCGTCGGCACACGGCACCAACTTCGCGACCGCCGCGCTCGCCGGCTACGACGTAGTCGAACTCCCCTCGGGAGAGGACGGTCGGGTCGACCTCGACGCGCTGAAGGCGGCGGTTGGTGAGGACACCGCTGCCCTCATGTTGACGAACCCAAACACCGTGGGGTTGTTCGAGCGTGACATCGAGGCGATCGCCGATATCGTCCACGACGCCGGGGGACTGTTGTACTACGACGGCGCGAATCTCAACGCGCTTCTCGGACGCGGTCGCCCCGGCGACATGGGGTTCGACGTGATGCATTACAACGTCCACAAGACGTTTGCGACGCCGCACGGCGGGGGCGGCCCCGGTGCGGGCCCCGTCGGCGTCACCGAAGAGCTCGCACAGTTCCTCCCCGGACCCCGCGTTCGGGAGACCGGGGCCGGACACGGCTACGAACGGTTCACCCCGCCCGAGTCTATCGGGAAGGTCCACGGGTTCGAGGGGAACTGGCTCGTGCTCGTCAAGGCGTACGCGTACATCGCGCGGCTCGGTGACGAGGGGCTCTCGGACGCCGCAGCCAAGGCCGTCCTCAACGCGAACTACCTCGCAGAGCGGATCGAACTCGACGTGCCGCACGGGCCGTTCCACCACGAATTCGCTGCGGCTGCAGGCGACCGCGACGCGGCCAACGTGGCCAAACGAATGTTGGACTTCGGCGTCCATCCGCCGACGACGAAGTGGCCAGAGATGGTCCCGGAGGCGATGTTGACGGAACCGACAGAGATAGAGAACCGGTCCTCGCTCGACGACCTCGCCGCCGCGTTCAACGCGGCGTACGCAGACACCGAGGAGGCGCTCGACACCGCGCCGAACCGGACAGCCGCTGCTCGAATCGATCAGGCGGACGCCGCACGCAACCCCCGTCTCTCGTGGCACGCGCTGGATAAAGACGAGTAGGGTTCAGATGGGTCCGGTGTGACGTGGCAGGTGACCCCGGATCGATCCGGGCGGTCCGCGTTGGGTCGAGTCGGGGCGGGGCAAGGCGGGGGAGGGCGAACCGGAGCCGGACGATAGCGAGTCAGACCACTCGCCACCGTCGCCTCTGACCCTCCTCCGCGTTCCGACTGCCGACGCCTGAACGCTTTTATCATCGCCGACCACTCGTACAGTATGACGTTCTCTATCGTCGCGTGTGACCCGTCGACCGACGCGGTCGGCGTCGCCGTGCAGTCGAAGTTCATCAGCGTCGGGTCGGTCGTTCCTTTCGCGGCCGCCGACGCAGGCGCGGTGGCGACACAGAGCTTCGCGAACGTGGCGTACGGGCCGGACGGTCTCGACCTGCTCCGCGAGGGGCACACGGCCGAGGAGGTCGTGGCCACGCTCGTCGAGGACGACGAGGAGGCCGCGAGCAGACAGGTTGGTGTGGTGGGCGTCGACGGCTCCGTCGCGGCGTTCACCGGCGAAGAGTGCCTCGACGTCGCGACGGACGCGCAGGGAACCGAGTACACCGTTCAGGGCAACATCCTAGAGAACGAGGAGACGGTGACGGCGATGGCGGAGGCGTTCGAGACGACCGACGGCGGACTTCCGGAGCGCCTGCTCGCTGCGCTGTTCGCCGGCGACAAGGCCGGAGGTGATTCGCGTGGGAAACAGTCGGCGGCGCTGTACGTCGCCAAGCCCGAGGGCGGGTACGACGGCAACAGTGACCGGTGGATCGACGTTCGGGTCGACGACCACGAGGAGCCGATTGCGGAGCTCGAACGGGTGTTCAAACTGTACGATGTGACACTGCTCTCGCGGGTGGAGCCGGACGACCCCACGTCGCTATCGGGCGAAACAGCCGAGGCGGTGACGGCAACGCTCGCGGAGACCGGGTTCTACGAGGGCTCTCCGTCGGCGTCGTTCGGGGCGACAGAACGCGAGGCACTGGAGTCGTTCCGGGGCGTGAACAACTTCGAGAACCACTCGCTCACGGCGCTCGAGGACGCTATCGCCCACGGGTGGCCGGAGACGGACTCAGAGGACACCGGTGAGGATCGGTTGATCGACGCGATCTGGCGCGGGCTCGGGCGACTCCCGCGGGAGTGACGTTCTGGAGGGCCGCGGCCCCGGTTAGCGACGACGGACGTCCCCGGCGCATCCATATCTACCGCGTCCGGGGGGTTGATATCGAAGCGTGATCCCGTACACACCATGCACGAGCGAGCAGCAGAGTTCGCAGCGCGCGTACAGGACGAGTACGGCCTCGA
>JARVCL010000130.1:0-8265 GCA_040405695.1 Halorubrum sp.
TCGTGAACGCGTTCACGACGGCACCAGGAACGAGCATCTCGACCAGTCCGAGGACTCCGACGACGAGGTAGATCAGTTCACGCATACCCGCGTTTCGACAGACAGCACAAAAAACACGAGGGGAACGACGTGGGGCGGGGCGCGCTACGGGATGCAATAGTCTTTAGCACGCCTCCAGAGTATGCTCCCGCATGAGCGAGGACTACCGCACAGAAGAGGATAGCCTCGGCGAGATGCAGGTACCGGCGGGCGCCTACTGGGGCGCACAGACTCAGCGTGCCGTCGAGAACTTCCCCATCTCGGGACTCACCTTCGGACGGCGGTTCGTCCGCGCGCTCGGCGTCGTCAAGAAGTCGGCCGCGCAGGCGAACCGCGACCTCGGGCTGCTCGAGTCGGACACTGCCGACGCCATCGTCGCCGCCGCCGACGAGGTGATCGTCGGCGAGCACGACGACCAGTTCCCAGTCGACGTGTTTCAGACGGGGTCGGGGACCTCCTCGAACATGAACGCCAACGAGGTGATCGCCAACCGCGCCGCGGAGATTGCCGGCGCCGAGATCGGTGACCGGGTCGTTCATCCGAACGACCACGTCAACTACGGACAGTCGTCGAACGACGTGATCCCGACGGCGATGCACGTCGCCGCCCTCGAAGCCGTCGAGAAAGATCTTTTACCCGCCCTCGAAACGCTTCACGCCGAACTGGAGGCGAAGGAGGCCGCCTTCGACGGCGTCGTGAAGACGGGTCGAACACACCTTCAGGACGCCACGCCCGTCCGACTCGGACAGGAGTTCGGCGGCTACCGCACCCAGGTCGCGAAAGGGATCGACCGTGTGGCGAGCGCCCGGTCGAGCCTCCGAGAACTCGCATTGGGCGGTACGGCGGTCGGGACGGGACTCAACACCCACCCCGAGTTCCCCGAACTCGCCGCGGAGTATATAAGTGACGAGACGGGGACGCAGTTCCGCGAGGCCGACAACCACTTCGAGGCGCAGGCAGCACACGACGCGATGAGCGAGGCCCACGGCGCACTCCGCACCGTCGCCGGGAGCCTCAACAAGATCGCCAACGACCTGCGGCTGCTCGCCTCCGGTCCGCGAAACGGCCTCGGCGAGATCGAACAGCCCGAGAACCAGCCCGGCTCCTCGATCATGCCCGGCAAGATCAATCCGGTCGTTGCCGAGTCGGTGAACCAGGTCCACAAACAGATCGTCGGTAACGACGCTGCCGTCTCTGCGGGCGCGGCTCGTGGCGAACTCAACCTGAACCTGTATAAACCCGTGCTTGCATACAACTTCCTCCAGTCGGCCGAGTTGTTGGCGAACGCCGCCGAGACGTTCGGCGAACGGTTCGTCAGAAAGCTGGAGGCGAACGAGGCACACTGTGTAGAGCGCGTCGAACAGGCGATGGCGCTCGCGACCGCGCTCAACCCAGCGATCGGCTACGACAAGGCTTCAAAGGTGGCCAAACAGGCGCTCGACGAAGGGAAGACGGTCCGACAGGTAGCCGTCCAGGAGGGGTACCTCACCGAGACGGAAGCCGACGAGGTGCTCGACCCGGAGGCGATGACCCACCGGGTCATCCTCGGCGACGACGAGTGACGCGGTGTGACTGGACCGACCGGAGCCGGGAAGACGAGCGCACGGTCGCCAGCGACACCGGCTATCGGTCCTCGCTCGCTGCGGGACTTCGCCCCGTCACTGTGTGCTCCCGTCTCGTCATCGTGACGACGATATCTCTCGTGGGGTCACACTGTCGCCCGCAACACTAACGGCCGGTCTCATCTCCAGCGGCGTGCCGCGTCGACCGGGAAACCCTCGTGGCGGGCGGTCGCCTGCGCGGCGACGAGCGGGTCACATCCGTGACCAGATGTCACGCGCCTGGGTTCTCCGCACTGTCATCGCTCCCATCGGGGAGTACTCGGGCGGGGACTGAAAGCGCGCGATCGATATTGTTTCTCCCGACACTTAAATAACGCGGCGACCGGTTACGGCTCCGCGTCGGATATGTCCCTCTCGGGTACGCGGCTCTCAGCCGCGTCCGCATCAGGCGGGTTCGCTGCCACCGGGTCGATCCCACGGCGTGTCACGTCGAGTTCGGAGAGCCCGTACACGAGCCCGATCAGGACGAGGACACAGACCGGGAGCAGCGCGACCGGCGTGACGCCGGTGACACCTCAGACGAGGAGGAGACCGATCGCGACGGCAGCGACGGTGACGGCGTAGTACAGTTGTGTGCGTACGTCATTTCGTCGTCTCGCACCGACACCGTCTCGTGCGCGGCGGAATCGGCAGCTATCCGAACGCACTTACGTCCCTGTGACCGAAGCACGTGCAATGTCTGTACGAGTCGGTATCCTCGGCGCCACGGGCGCTGTCGGTCAGCGGTTCATCCAGTTACTCGACGACCACCCAACCTTCGAACTCGCAGCCGTCACCGCGAGCGGCGACAGCGCGGGGAAGACGTACCGTGACGCGGCGAAGTGGCGAGTCGACACGCCGATCCCCGATGGCGTGGCGGAGATGGAGGTTGTCGAGACTGACCCTGCGGCGGTCGCCGACGCCGACGTCGACCTGCTCTTCTCCTCGCTCCCTTCGGACGTCGCCAGCGAGGTCGAACCCGCGTTCTTACGGGAGGGATACGTCGTCTCCTCGAACTCCTCGAACGACCGCATGGCGGCGGACGTTCCGCTCACCATCCCCGAGATCAACCCGGACCACCTCGACCTGATCGAGGTCCAGCGCGACGAGCGTGGGTGGGACGGAGCGCTGGTGAAGAACCCGAACTGCTCGACGATCACGATGGTGCCGACGCTGGCCGCAGTCGACGCGTTCGGCGTCGAACGCGTGCACGTCACCACGCTGCAGGCGGTCTCCGGCGCGGGCTACTCCGGCGTCACCTCGATGGAGATACTCGACAACGCGATTCCACACATCGGCGGTGAGGAGCCGAAGATGGAGACGGAGTCACGCAAATTGCTCGGTGAGTTCGACGGCGCGGGCGTCACCCTCCACGAGGCCGATGTCGCCGCCTCGTGTAACCGGATCCCGACGCTCGATGGCCACCTGGAGAACGTGTTCGTCGAGTTCGCAGCCGACCCCACGCCCGAAGAACTTCGCGAGGCAATGCGGTCGTTCGCGGGTGCAGACCTCCCGAGTTCGCCCGATCAGCTGATCAAGGTGTTCGACGACGCGGACCCGGACCGACCACAGCCTCGGCTCGACCGGACCTACGCCGATGGGATGGGTATCGTCGCCGGTGGCATCCAGCCGACCCCGAGCGGCGCGAAGTACAACTGTCTCGCTCACAACACGATCCGCGGCGCGGCCGGCGCGTCGCTGCTCAACGGAGAACTTCTCGTCGAAGAAGGGTACGTCTGAGCGGATCGACGGTGTGCGGGTGTCGGTTGCGGTACGACACGATACGGCACGCGAGGAGTCTGCCGGAGTTCACCACACGGGCGCGAGCAGCAGGGCGACGGTGAGCGAGATGAACACGATCTTCAACGCCGTGTTGACGGCGATCACCTTCGTCCCGAACTCCGCGCCCCAGATCCCGTACTGGAACGGGATCGAGCGGCGGAACGTGGAGACGGCAAACGAGAGGATCCCACCGATGAGCAGCGTTGCAACCGCTGTCCGCGCGGTGAACGTCTCACCGAGCAGCGGGGCGATGGTCACTGCACCTGCTGTCGTATCCAGCGTGTACACCGCGATCACGGGGACGGACGCTCCCGGCAGCCCGAGCAGCGCGGTGACCGGCTCTGTGAACCCTGTCAGCGACTCGATGTCGTAGTAGGTGACGAGTGCGATCACGAGCGTGTACACGACGGCGAGTCGTGGCACGATCCGGCGAAGCGTTCCCCACGACCGTTTGGCTGCGTCGCGGACCCGTGTGCGGGAGGTCCGGTCGTCGGCGTCGGGTCCGGTCGCATCGACATCTGCGAGTGCCTCGCGGTTCACGTGACGCTCGGACACCAGCAGACCGCCGAGGAGCACGCCCGTGATCGTGATCGCGAGTGCGATTCCGGCGCGCGCAGAGACGTACAGCACGCCGGTCGTCGTCCCAAGAATTGGGATCAACACCGGAATGTAGTACGTGAACACGTGCTGGACGAATCCGAAGAACGTGTTGATGACGACCGCAACGAGCGTCGCGCGGTCGTCGAGCAGCCCGGACTCGCGATACTCCGCGAGCGTGGCGTACCCTGCCGTCGTCGACGCCGCCGTGGTGAGGATCGCGGTCCCAGCCTCGTCGGGCAGATTCGCGGGTCGCGTGAGCCACCCGGCGAGCCCCGCGACGTAGCGGATCAGGCCAAACGCGACCGCGACGTTAGCGGCGAACACGCCGGCGGAAATGAAGACCGTGATCCGTGCGAGACGGGGAGCGACGTCAGAAAGAAGCGTGACGACCTCCGGAAACACCGATTGCACTACCAGTAATACACGTCCAACGGACTAATGCGCATCGGACCGAGCGCGGGACGAGTCAGATGATGCCGAGAGGACGTCGCTGCCGCGGCGCGCCGACGCTCGATCGACAGCGCACACGGGGCTTATGAGGAGTGCCGCCGAATTCTCGGCAATGGCACCTGCAGACGACGACATCTCGATCGAGGAGAAGCGCGTGTACGCCGGGAGCGCCGGCCGAACCGACGCGTACGTGGCGACGGGAGCCGGTGTCGTCCGCGTCGCGCTCTCCGCCGACAAGGTCGGTTCGTTCGGGATGATCGCCCGTGCCCCAGCCAACGACGTGGCCGTGTGCCCGAGAGACGGAGCAGACCTGCTCGGCGTCGCAACCGATGACGGCCTCCGAATCGCTCCGATCGGTGACGACCCGACGTTCGAATCTGTCGGCCCTCCGGAGAGCGGCGGTCCGGTCGGCGACGGGCCTGCGGTTGCGGTCGGGGTTCACGGCGACGCGTTCATCGTCGCGGGCGCGGACGGGCGTGTCGACCGGGTCGCGTTCGGCGAACAGAGTGGAGACGAAGACTACCACGCAGCCAGTCCAGAAGCCGGAGCCACCGGCCCAGACGGTGACGTGCTCCTGTCCCCAATGACGACTGACGTGGGCAAGGCTCCCGATCCACGAGCCGTCGACGGACCGCTGGTCGCAGCCGCAGACGGAGTGTACCGGGTGACGGAGACCGACGGGGCAGACGGAGCCACGAGAGCAGGAACGGTCGAGAGCGGTGACGAGACGGGTGACGGCGTGACGCTCGTCTCCGTTGGTCTCGACGATGCCCGTGATGTCGCTGGGGCGGGCGTTCCGCTCGGTGCGACGGCGACCGGGCTCTACTGGCTTGGCAACGGCTGGATGTCGGCTCACGAGGGCAACGCGACCGCGGTTGCCGCCGACGGCAACGGCCACGCGATGGCGGTCGTCGACGGCGAGCTGCTCGTCCACGGCGACGAGGCCGTGAACGGGACCGAGCCACGCTCGGGCGACGACCGCGACGCCGTCGGCTGGTGTCGTGACTCGTGGATTCCGACGACGCTGCCGGTTGCAGAACGACCGGTCGCGCTCGGCTACGGACCGGGAGTTGCCGTCGTTGTCACCGACGGTGGAACGCTCTGTGTCGACGCCGGTGACGGCTGGCGGCAGCAGGTCGTCGGCGTCCAGGACGTCACGGGTGTCGCGCTGACGGCCGTCGAGTAGCCGTCTTCTAACGGTGGAAGTGAGAAGTTGAGTTGTCGCCCGGCGTCAGATGGGGGAGAAGAACGACGAGACGAAGCTCAGCGGCCCGGGAGGTCGATCGGATCGCCGTCGGCGTAGACGGTCGGATTTCGGAGGATGCCATCGAGATGGAGCGGCGCGTCGGTGTCACCGCCGATTCCGGCGTTGTCACCGATAGCGATGTGGACCGTGCCGGCGGCCTTCTCGTCCAGCAGCACCGAGCCGACGAGCTCGTCGACCCCGACGTTCGTCCCGATTCCGACTTCGGCGAGGGTGTACGCGGCGTCGCCGACAGCGTCGGCGGCAGCTTCGACCTCCGCGCGGATCGCGTCGTCACTGATGCTCGTTACGAATCCGTCTCGAACCTCGAAGGTCAGCTCGTGGCCCGGTTCGAGCAGTCCGTGCGGCATCATCGTGCCGTCGACGACGAAGGTGCCCGTGGCGGTCGCGGGTGCGAGAAACACCTCGCCGGCCGGAAGGTTCGAGAACGCCCCAGGCTCGTGGACAGACCCCGTGTCCGCGAGCCACTCGCGGTCGCCGACGCCGAACGTGATATCGGTGCCCTCGGGTGAGGTGACCCGAATCTCGTCGGCATCGCTAACCGCGTCAAGCATGGTGTCACAGGCCGCGTCGATGGCGGCGTAGTCGGCATCGAGTCCCGTCGTGAACACCGCCTCTGTTATCCCCGGCAGCGTCGCGCCGCGTGCGCCGGCATCGCAGGCGGCCCCGCGGGCACGGGTGTGACTCAGGCTCTTCGTCGTGGGGGCGAGAAAGACATCGGCGTCGGCCATCGCAGCCGCGACAGGCGCCGGCGGTTCCGTCCCATGCTGTTCGCTCGGCGGGTACCGCAAGATCGTTGCATCGTCGGTGACGTCAGTCGCGGCATCGTACAGCGCCTCGCCGATCGACCGCCGTTCGTCGTCGGTGACGACGACGACCGACTCGTCGTCGCCGACACGCAGACACTGATCGATCGCGGTCCGGGCAGCTTCCGTGAGTTGGTCGCTCATACTCAACGTTACTCGCCGTCGGCGTTAGACCTTGGCATCGGTCGGTGAGACCCGTCACCCACAGCCACCGGCCACGGGTCGGTGGTGTCTGTTTCGGTGGTAACTCAATTTCGAAATTGGGTACATACTCGTGTATCTCGAATTAACCGATCCGTTACTCGTGGTGTAGTTAATTCCCATCCCATACTCTCGAAAAGATTATGGGTGAGGGGGGCGGGCGTAAAAATATGATACGTGTGGGTGTAAACGGGTACGGCACGATTGGGAAACGGGTCGCCGACGCGGTCGCGGCCCAGCCCGACATGACACTCCGGGGGGTCGCAAAACGGAGCCCGAACCACGAGGCGGCGTCGGCGGTTCGCCGAGAGCACGACCTGTTCGCGGCCGACCCCGACCGAACGGACGAGTTCGCTGCTGCTGGAATTCCGCTGGCTGGTACCCTTTCAGACCTTCTCGCTGATGTCGACGTCGTCGTTGACTGCTGTCCTGCTGGGGTGGGAGCCCAGAACAAGGAGACGTACGAGAAGTACGGCGTCAAGATGGTGTTTCAGGGCGGCGAGAGTCGCGATCTCGTGGACGCGTCGTTCACCGCCCGGACGGCGTTCGAGTCGGCCCGAAACGCCGACAGCGTTCGTGTCGTCTCCTGTAACACGACGGGGCTCGCTCGATTACTCGCACCCTTAGCGGAGACGTACGGTGTCGAGAAGGCTCGTGTCACCCTCGTCCGTCGCGGCGGTGACCCTGCACAAACCGACCGCGGCCCAATCAACGACATCGTCCCCGATCCGGCGACCCTTCCGTCACACCACGGCCCGGACGTGAACACCGTTCTCTCTGGCGTCGATGTCGACACTGCGGCGCTGAAAGCGCCCGTCACGACGATGCACACCCACAGCGTGAACGTCACACTGGAATCGACGCCCGCTGTCGACGAACTCACAGAGCTACTCGAACGAGAGACCCGACTCTTTCTCATCCCAGCGGTGGCGGACATCGATGGCGCGGGAAAGCTGAAAGAGTACGCGCTGGACATCGGTCGTCCCCGTGGGGACCTCTGGGAGAACTGTGTCTGGACCGAATCGATCGACATCTCTGGCCGCGACCTCTACTTGTTCCAGAACGTGCATCAAGAGGCCGACGTCGTTCCAGAGAACGTCGACGCGATTCGCGCGATGGCGACCGAGGTCTCCGCAGACGAGTCGATGGCCTGGACGAACGAAGCGTTGGGCGTGGGGATAGCGGGTCAGTTCGAGGCTGTTTCGACGACGGACAGCCCCGTCGCCGCGGACGACTGACCCGACCCGACGATGGTTCGCGCCCCCACCGGGACACGCCGGGTTTCAGCGCTCATTCGGCGTCGTCACGAGGAACGTCCGGCCGCCTCGCCGTTCTAGATGGACCTCGCTGTTCGCGACGCGATTCGATCGGGCGCGCTCGAGGATTCGATCGGTTCGACACTCCTTGACCTCCTCCCCGCGCGTCCCGCGAGGATTCCTCCGTGGGTAATCCACCCAGTCGATTACCCCGGCTGTGAACTTACGGGTTTGCTGAGGCTGGGTTGGTCAGGCGAACACGACTG
>JARVCL010000131.1:0-8080 GCA_040405695.1 Halorubrum sp.
CTGTAACTATCTAACGCAGATCCGTCCGAAAGAGCGGATTCTGGGCGGTATCCAACCGGATATCGTCGAAAAATCTTGAAGGAATTACAGCCGGCAGTATGATTCCGGGGAGACCGTGAGACCGAGGTGGCCGGCTCCTGCGTCAGCGTCTCGGGTGTCACCACGTTCTCACAGCCCGCCGCGACTCGGGGCGATCGCGGTTCGAGGTCTCCGGCATCGAACCCGGTCGCCTCGGAGAGAGCGAAGCGTTCCAGTCACAGCGTGGGAAGCGGCTACAGCGCGGAGAGCGCTGCGAGAAGCAGCACGACCCCGAGGACGAGAAGCGCCGCGGCCAGCTTCGGGTTCTCGAGTGGCTTTCGATAGAACGGCATCGCCTCGTACTCCTCGGCAAAGGCCGCGCGGTTCGCCTCGTCGTAGAAGTGTTTCGTCGCGAAGAAGAACTCAGCCGTCGCCGAACAGCCGGTACACACCGGCTCACCGACGAGCCGCTCCTCGCGAATGTGGTCGTCGCAGTTGAGACTCCCGCAGTTCGCACAGTACGTGATTCGCTCCGTGGCCGCACCGTCTGCCGCCTCCGACTCACAGTGCACGCAGCTCCCGAACTCGTCGTACAGCGTCACCTGGCGGTCGCCGTTCGTGACGAACGTGTGGCCGTACGTGTACTCCCCGAGCCGGGTCGTCGTCGTTGCCACCGGGCGGTACACCGGGTCGACGTCGAGCACCCGCACGTCCGACGCACGCGGCGTGCAGGTCTTCGTGTAGGTGACGTTGTTGTCGCCGGTGTACCGAACCGTCCGTTCGTGCCGGTCACGCTGTCGCTCGACCACCCAGTCAGTGTACGCCGACTCCGTCCGGTCGAACCGCTGGACATCGACATCGTCGAATCCGGTGTCGGAGCGGCTGGTCGTCGCGGGGTGCTGGTCGGTCGCGAGGTCCGCGGTCGCCGCCGTGCCGTCGCCGTCGGCAGCGAGGTCGACGGTCGCCGCGCCGTCGCTGGTGTCTGTCGGCACCTGGAGGGCGGTGCGGCCGACCGACCCGTCCGCGACGAGTCGAGCGACATCCCCCGATAACAGCGACGGGCCGTCACGGTCGGCCGAGACGGCGAGTCGCTCGCGCTCGAAGACGGAGTGGATGACGCCGACGCTCGTCTCGAAGGTCGCGTCCACCGCTGTCTCGATGAGAAGCGTCGGTTCGAACGCCAGCCGCGTGGTCGGGTTCGGTAGCGTCTCACGGGAGAGGTTCGCGACGCCGCGTGCGGCCGCGTCACGCTCGGCGACGACATCGTCAGCGTCGTCGGGCGGTGGAAGGGTTTCGTCACACAGCACCTCGATTCGACCGCTGTACAGGTCCATCCCGATCGATTCACCGATGTCGCGCAGTTCACGGCCGTCGAGCAGTTCGATGTCGACATCGTCGGGTGTAGCAGAGACTCGTTCCGCGTACTCCGTTGCTGGTCCGGTGAACCGTCCGGTCGTTGCCACCATTCCGCTGACCAGGCCGTCGTACTCGTACGTCTGTACCGCGGAGTGGAGCTTCTGGACGACAGGGCGGCCAACCGTGGCCGTGTGTTTGCACTCGACGACCACACCGACTGGGTCGCCCGAGCCGGATTCGTCGATCATCGTCACGTCCCGCCCCTCGTCGGCAGTCCGGACCGCCTGTCGAACGTCTCGGTACCCCTGATGACGGAACACCTTCACCATCAGTTCCTCGAACTCGAACCCGGAGAGTTGGTCTAAGAGGGTCGACACGCTCAGAACCTGACGACGCGATTTGCAAAGCCGTTCCGGTTGGGCACCGAGCGTGTCGGAACCAGACGTGTCGACGTTCGTCGCGGCCGCCACCCAAACGGTTTTTAGTATGCAACTTGTTAACGTATTTTATGAGTGCGAGTCGCGGAACTGGGGTGAGGTTTCAGATCCCGAGCGACGCCTCACTCGAAGCCGAGTGCACGAGTTTCGCCTGTGAGATGGCGGGACTGGCGACGGGGCCGGGGCTGATCACCGCCGTCGTCATAGCTGGGCTCGCCGCGTTCGTTGCGTTTGCGTACGTACGAGACGCGAAGGAGTGCTGTCGGGTAGAGCAGCGACGGGTGCTCGACGAGCGGGACGCGTTCCAGGAGTTCGCCGATCGGGTGTCCCGACTCGACCCTGCGCCAGTAGACACGACGGGCGGATCGGTCGACGGCCCTGTCGTACGGTCACACCGAACAGAGAGCACCCGAAAGCCGGGGGGTGACGTTCGTCTCCACAAGGTGCTCGACACCTACCGAGAGACGGTGATGTCGGTGCCACACTACGCTGAGGAGTACGACGAGAGCGTCACCGAGAGCCTCGCCGCAGAGCTGGGCCCCGATACGACCACGTCGCTGGCGACGAACCAGACGCTCTCACCGGGACTACAGTCGGCGCTCGTCGATCGAAGCCGACGTGCTGCGAGTGCACGGACGTCGCTCGCCGACGCTATCGGCACGGAACTCGACGATCTCACCGATACGGAGACACAGCTAACGGAGATCGACCGCCAGCGGAGCCAACTGTGTGAACACCTCGAAGGCATCTCACGTGGATCGCTCGAGGACGCGGCGATAGACGTCTGGGGGCGGCTGGACGATCTCGAACGCCGGTGTGACGACGTGGCCGCGGACCGCCAAGCGACGCTGCAGAACCCGCCGATGACCATCGACGATCAGCTGTGCGTCGAGTCGGACCCGACGTTCACCGAGTACCTGTACGGACCGATGGACGGGCCGACGTATCCCGTATTGGCATCGATAGCGTCGCTCGCGGACCGGATTCGATCCGACCGGGATCAGGTGGCCAGCCGGATCGCAAACGGGTACTGATCGGGTCCCCGTGAGCCGAGCCGATAGCGACGCGGTCGGCAGCGGTCGTGTCTACTCAGTCCGACCGCGTCCCCCGAGCGACGGGAGGCTCACGCCAACCTCGTCGAACAGCGCGCCGACGGCGGCGTACCCGAGGACCGAAATCGCCACGAGAAGGATCACCTGTCCGACGAACGCGAGCACCGCCGTCAGCGGGTCGACCGGCCCGAGCAGTAGGTTGTCGACGAATATCTCGACGAACCGGCCGACGTCGCCCACGAGCCGCGTAACGAAATCGACGAGCGCGATCATATCATACTGTACGGGAGGGGGGTACTTGGGTGTTGTAGTTCGATGACACCGGACCCGGCCGCCCGTCGTCGCCGTGGGTTCTGAGAACCGAACGTCTTACACTCGGTGGACACGGACACGACGGTAATGAGTACTCTGCTGTGGATCCTGACGGGGATCCTCGCATACACGGCCGCCGCGATGTGGCTCCGAAACCGGGGATACCTCCCGGACTCCGTGCGCGTCTCCGGTCCGTTGACGACGATCCACACACGTCGCGGCCGAGCGTTTCTCGACCGCATCTCGGCACCCAAACGGCTCTGGCGAGTCGTCGCGAACGTCGGTCTTGGCGGCGCGCTCGTCGCCATGGTCGGCTCGTTTATTCTCATCGTCTCGACGGGTATCACCGCGCTCGCTGCCACCCAACCCTCTGCAGTCCAGCAGCCGCAGAACTTTCTCATCATCCCCGGGGTCAACGAGTTCCTCCCGCTGTCTGTCGCCGGAGAGATCGTCGTGGGGCTCGTGGTTGCGATGGTCGTCCACGAAGGGGCACACGGCCTGCTGTGCCGGGTCGAAGGGATCGATATCGAGTCGATGGGGCTCGTCCTGTTCGCGTTGATCCCCGTCGGAGCGTTCGTCGAACCCGACCAAGAGGCGACACAGGAGGTCTCACGCGGCGCACGTGCTCGCATGTTCGCCGCGGGCGTCACTGCCAACACGCTCTTGACGATCGTCGTCTTCGCGCTGCTCTTCGGGCCTGTCGTCGGTGCGATGTCGGTCGCCCCCGGCTACGCGGTCGGCGAGGTGAACCCCGGGTCGCCGGCGGCCGCCGCGGACCTCACCCAAGGCGACCGACTGATCGAGGTTGCGGGTGAACCAGTCGAAACTGCAGACGAGTTCGAGGCGGCGATCCGGGAGGCCGACGCCGACGTGTCGGTTGTCGCCGACGATGGCGACGGTGAGCGCACCGTCTCGGTCGAGCGTGAGCTACAGGCGGTCGGCTCTGCCGGCGGCAACGCGCTCGGTGTGACCATCACCGACGAGCCGGTCACAATCGCGAGCGTGAACGGCGAGCCTGTCCGAACCGAGCGAGGCTTCTTCGACGCCGTCGGCGACGGAGAGCGCGCGACAGTGGCACTTGCCGGTGGCGAAGACGGCGGGTCTGACGGCGAGGCGGACACGACCGACGGCGTCGAGATGGCGATCGGCGCGTATCTCGTCGGCATCCAGGAGGACGGCCCGCTCCACGACGCGGGCGCGGCCCTCGACGAGCCGCTGACGGTCGTCGAGATCGACGGCGACCGTATCTACGACGACGCAGGGCTCTCGGCCGTTCTCGCCGACCGCGATCCCGGCGAGACGGTCGAAGTCGTCGCGTACACGACCGAGCAGGAGCGTGTCACGCACGACGTGACGCTCGACCCCCACCCGAACCGCGAGGGCGGATTCATCGGCGTCAATATCTTCCCCGGAACGAGCGGGCTCGCGCTCGACGACTTCGGGGTGACAGAGTACCCCGCCGGGGCGTATCTCGAACTGCTCGGCGGTGAAGGAGCCGACGACGGGGGACTCGCCGGCGTTCAGCCCGCGTTCGCCAGCCTCGTAGAATCACCGCTGGGGCTGGTGTTCGTCACGCTGGTCTTGCCACTCGGCAGTCTCTTCGGACTCCCGTTCAACTTCGCGGGATTCACCGGCGAACTCACCAACTTCTACGCCGTCGACGGCGGACTGGCGGTGCTCGGTGGCGGCGCGTTCCTCCTCGCCAACCTGCTGTTCTGGACCGGCTGGATCAACATCCAGCTGGCGCTGTTCAACTGTCTACCGGCGTTCCCGCTCGACGGCGGCCGGATCCTGCGGATGGCCGCGGAGGCCGTGATGAGTCGGCTTCCGATCTCCGACCGCCACGCGGCCGTGCGGACGATCACGGTCTCCTCGGGGCTGCTCATGCTGTTCGGACTGATTGCGATGATCTTCGGCAACCAGATCCTCGGGGCGCTCGGGCTGATCTGAGTCGCTCGCGTCTGGACTGGGGAGCGACGCGAGACGAGAGTGGGCTGTGTGGATCCGCTGTCTCGGTCCGACCCCGCCGATAGCAACGTCCGCCGCAGGGGAAACCGGTTTCTCCGAGCGGGGTGACGAGTCGGTATGAGCCACGCGCGAACCGTCGAGATAGAGGGTCACATCATCGACAGCGGGACGATGCAGCGCTGTTTCGGTGCAGTGATGGACCTCGGCGGCTCTTTCGACGTCAAGCAGTTCGACGTCGGGACCCACGAGGAGGCGGAGTCGTACTGTCGGATGGAGGTCGCTGCGGAAGACGAGTCGACGCTCCAGGCGATCCTGCACGAACTCCATCAGAACGGCGCAGTGTTAGAGAACCCCTCGGCGGTCGAACTCGTCGCTGCACCCGCAGACAAGGTCGTTCCACCGAACTTCTACTCGACGACGAACCACCCGACTGAGGTGTTGTACGACGACGAGTGGATCGACGTCGACCGGATCGAGATGGACTGTGCGCTCGTCGTCGACCCGACGGGGAACGACGGAGAGCCACGAGCGTACACGAAGGTGCTCAACGCGATCGAGGAGGGGGATCTGGTCGCGACCGACAAGTCAGGGATTCGGGTACATCCGCCGGAGCGACCTCGGAGCGGCGGTGGCGCGTTCGAGTTCATGCAGGGCGGCGTCTCCTCCGAGCGGCCTTCCGAATCGACGATCCGTGAGGTGGCCGCGGAGGTACGCGAGGTGAAAGCGACCGGAGGGAACGTGATGGTCGTCGCGGGGCCTGCGGTGATCCACTCCGGGGCGGGAGAGGCACTCGCGCGGCTTGTTGAGGCGGGGTACATCGACTCGCTGTCGGCGGGCAACGGGTTCGCCACTCACGACCTCGAACGGGCGGTGTACGGCACGTCGCTCGGGATGGACGTGGAGACGCTCGAACATCCGCGGAAAGGGCACAAACACCACATCTGGACCATCTCCGAGGTGATCCGCGCGGGCGGAATCGAGGCGGCCGTCGAACAGGGGAAAGTGACCGAGGGGGTGATGTATCAGTGCGTAAAAAACGATGTCGACACCGTGCTAGCAGGCTCGATCCGTGACGACGGGCCGCTCCCCGAGACCATCACCGACGCGGTGGAGGCACAGAACGCGATCCGCGATCAGGCCCACGAGGCCGACATCGTGTTGATGCTCGCGACCTTACTCCACTCCGTTGCGGTCGGAAACTGCCTCCCGTCGACGACGAAAACCGTCTGTGTCGACATCAATCCCGCGACGGTCACCCAACTGTTAGACCGTGGCTCCGCGCAGGCGGTCGGGATGGTGACTGATATCGGTACGTTCGTCCCGACGCTCGCGGAGTTCGTTCTCGACGAGTCGACGCCTGTGACGAGTGATGGCCCGCACGGCGAGGGAGGCGACGGAGTCGGCGACGACCGACACGTCGACGGATGACGGTCCGGATTCGCCCGTACCGACCGAGCGTCGACGCCGACGGCCTGTACGCGTGCAAGCGCGAGTTCGAACGGGGACTGGGCGCGGGAACCGGCGACGAGCAAAAAGCGGTCGCCTACGAGGACAAACTCACCGACAGGTACCGCGAGGCGTGGCTGGCGTGGGTCGACCGATGTACCGAGGACGATCCGCGCTGCGTGACGGTCGCCGTCGACACGACCGAGGACGGCTCGACCGATACGATCGATGCAGATTGTGACGACACGGTCGACACGGCGGCCGACGAGACCGGCGGCGACGGGGTCGACGTGGACGGCGAAGTCGTCGGGTACGTCTTCGTGCTCCCGGAGCGGCTCTCGTTCATCTGGGACGCCGCCGTGTTGAACGAGCTCTACGTCGCACCCGAGCACCGCGGAACCGGCGTCGCCGACGACCTCGTGACTGCCGCACTCGACGTTGCTGCCGACCAGACGCTCCCACTCGACCGGCTCGTCCTCGACGTCGACCCGACGAACCAGCGCGCGCGTGCCTTCTATGAACGCCACGGGTTCGAGAACTGGGGAGAGATGGTCGCCCGGCCGGTCGAGCGGTGATCGAGTGGTGACAGGCCCTCCCGGTCACGAGCGGCACGCGCCCTCCGGGGGGCTCCGCAGCCGATCGACTGCCGAGCCCCTCGCCGGCGCGGGGCTCGAACGGACCCAGATTTGGGTGAGGCCCCCTGTTCGACGAATCGCCACGGCCGATCGGAAGCCCAGCAGACGAGAACCCGATCGAAGAGTTATGTACGAGGCGACCCCACCTCGGCGTATGCGACAGCTCGTTGCTACTGACGGTTCGACACTGGGGGACGAAGCGGTCCGGTACGCCGCACGCCAGACGGTCGCGTTCGACGGGACGCTCGTCATCGTACACGTGTTGACGCCGGATTCCGAGCTGATCGACGGGACGCTCATTCTACCGGGTGAAGAGGCCGCCGTCGAAGAGGGAGAACACGTTCTCAACGGCGCACGGCGGGTTGCCGAGGACGTGGCCGACGAACAGGGGGCCGAGATCGATGTCGAAACCGAACTGCTCACCGGTCGCCCCGCGGACGCGATCACGGAGTTCGCGACCGAAACCGACGCCGACACGATCAACGTGGGGCACCGAGGGCTCTCCGAAGAGCGCGAGCAGGTCGTCGGCAGCGTCGCGAAGAGTGTCGTCGACAAGGCGACCATCCCGGTGACAGTGATCCGCTGATGGCGACTTCCGGACGCCGATCCGGCCACAGCGACCTCCCGAAGAATCGGCGGGGCGGTATCGATCGCCGTCGAACGAACCCAGAACGGTAGCGGCTCCTCGATTCCGGCGGACAGGCGGAGAGATAGACGACACGACCACGGACGATGCCGCCTCGCGGACGTTCGACGTCCCGGCGGTTCTGTGGCGACCACGAGTGGAGCACGTGAGTTCACTCGGTGGTGCGTACGTGTCGGTCGACCCGCTCGGCGAGCACCGATCGAACCGCCG
>JARVCL010000132.1:0-8061 GCA_040405695.1 Halorubrum sp.
GCGTCGCTCCAGCCAGTACGCGTAGCCGTCGTCGATGTGCACGCCGGCGAACCCACGGCCGCCCGCTGCGACATCCCCTGGATCGACGGGTGACGGCCACTCACCGTATGGTGTCGACATACGTCACTGATCGCCACGACCTGACTTAACTGTGGTCCGTACGGTGTTCGAGACGACGTGAGGGCCGTTCGATCCTCCACGACGAACACTCTCGTCGAGCGCTCAGGGCGCACACCGCGTCGATTCAGCTAGTTCGAGCCATGACAACCCGGAGCGCACAACGTTTATTTCTACCCCGATATTTGTACAAAACGTTGGAAGTACGAGTACTACACACGTAGTAGTCGCTGCCGGAGACGACGCGTCGGGTCACGAACTTCACTATGACAGACGAATCAGCCGAGAACGCACAGAGAACCGCCCCCCGAACCACCGTGAGCCGCGTCGACGGTGCTGATCGCCCCGACGAAGACCCGCTCGACGGTACCGTCGGTACGGCGACGTTCGACAGCGCGGAACGTGAGTGTCCCGTCGAACTCCTTCACGTTGAGCCGGACCGCGGCGCCGCCGAAGTCGCAGCGGCGTTTTTCCACTGGAGTCTGCCCACCGTGCGAGTCCGCTCTGTCACCAGGCTCGCCGACGCGGCTTCCGTGGTCGACGCGGTCGACTGTGTGGTGACAGAACACCGCCTTCCCGACGGGACCGGCGTCGAACTGGTAGGGCGCGCGCGAGAGCGTGGTGTTCAGACGCCAGTGCTGTTCCACACGACCTGTCACGACCCGCTCGTCAGATCACGTGCTCTCGATGCCGGCGCGGACGTGTACGTGCGAAAACGGTCGAAGAGAGGGCAGTACGACCGGCTTATAGCCGCAGTTCGCGCCCACGCTCGGACGAGGGTGGGAGCGAGAGCCCACCCTGACCGAGACAGCGATCGGTCTCGGCCGCAACACGCTCCCGGTCACGCCACGGGCTCACCGGTGCTGCCAGTCCGTTCGGAGGAGTAACTCGGGTCGACGGAACCCTTTTGACCGGCACCGGCCTACCTGAAGTCAGTATGGGACTGGGCTCGGACATGTACCGGCAGCAGATCCTCGACCACTACAAGAACCCACGCAACTACGGGGAACTCGAGGACCCGGACTTCACGCACGTCGGCGAGAACCCCTCCTGTGGTGACACGATCAAAGTCGACGTCGCACTCGACGATGCCGAAGAGACCATCGAAGCCGTCCGGTTCACTGGTGACGGCTGTGCCATCTCGATGGCCTCGGCGAGTATGCTCTCCGAACGACTTCACGGGATGGATGTCGAAGAACTGGACGCGCTCGACACAGACGATGTCACCGAGATGCTCGGCGTCGAGATCTCGCCGATGCGAATAAAGTGTGCTGTGCTCGGCCGACAGGTCACACAGGATGGCTCGAAGATACACCGCGGCGAACTCGACGCCGACCGTACCAGGACCGAAGACTAACGACCGATCCCCTACGCGGATCGGATCCAGCCCGAGCCCACTGGACTTTTGCGCGTGAACCACGTTCAGACGGACATGAGCGACGGGTTCGATAAGGAGGCCGAGCGCGAGAAGCTTCGTGAGAAGTTCGCCGAAGACGAGCAGCAACGCGAACACACCCAGCGAATGTCCGAACTGCTCTTACAGGGGGCGACGATGACGAACCGCCACTGTGACGCGTGTGGCGATCCAATATTCCGTCACGACGGCCACGAGTTCTGCCCCACCTGTCACGCCACCGACGACGGGTATGCGATCCCTACAGACGACGAGACGGCAGACGATCAGCCGTCCGTGAGCGACGAGACAGCCGACTCTCGAGAGGCGCCCGACGCTGTCCGTGCCTCTGCTGCCGACCACTCGGCTGGTCCCGACCGTACACACAACTCCGGTGGCGTCTCCGGCTCTGCGGGGTCGGCCGGGGCCGACGGTGCAGCCACGAACGCGGCGGGCGGCACCGCTGGACCCGTCGGTGGAGTGTGTCAGACCGACACCGAAGCTCCCGATCCGTCGAGCCGGCAGTCTGCGTCCGGCTCGCCGGAGGATACGGCGGTCGAAAGAGAGGGTACGCGGCAAGACACGGCTGGTGACATCGAGGTCGCTCGGCGGTCGCTCGTGCGGACGCTGCATCGGTTTGCTCAGGCGGCCGAGCGGTCCGACGACCCGCGTCGCGCTCGTGAACGGCTGGAAGCTGCTCGGGAGGCAGCAGAGGTCCTCGCGACACTCGACCGGTGAGACGTGGTGTCCGACTGGCCCGTGCTCTCGATGCAGATCACTCTCTATCGTTCTGCCCGTAGCTTTCGAACTGCTCTTCGACGGTCGCGAGTTGCTCGTCGGTGAGGGTGTGTGGCTCTCCGACCGCCGACGACTGCAAGTACAATCGACAGAGGCTCTCGACGTGAGCCGCGTTCTCCAGTGCGGTTTCGAGATCCCCCCCGGTGACGACTAAGCCGTGATTTGCGAGAATGGTCGCGTCGGTGTTCGCCTCGTCCATTGCAGCGACGACGTTGACGGCTAACTCCTCCGTCCCGTACGGCGCGTACTCGACGAGAGGGACCTCGCGACCGACGGCGACGATCATGTAGTGGATCGGCGGCAGCGCCTGGTGGAGGGTGGCCATCGTGGTCGCCCACGGCGAGTGGGTGTGAACGATCGCACCCGCCTCGGCGTGTTCGTAGATGCCGGTGTGCATCGGCACCTCACTAGATGGCTCCATCCGGCCCGCCCGCTGCTGGCCGTCGAGCCCAACCACCGGCACGTCCTCGACGGTGAACGCGTCGTACGCCACGCCGGTCGGCGTGACCGCGAACGCGTCACCGGCGCGAACGCTCAGGTTTCCGGTTCGACCCGGCGTGAGCGTCGCCAACTCCGGTGCGTGATCGACTATCGCCTCCCGCTCGTGGCGAAGAGTCACGCCAGCACCTCCGGCAGCGCCGTGAACTCGTCGACACGGTAATCCGGCTTGGCGACCCCCGTCAGCTCCCCTTCGGCCGGCGAGTCGCCGGTTCCTCCCGTGAACAACACGGAGTCCATCCCGACCGCGTTCGCCCCCTCCACGTCGGCCACCGGGTTGTCGCCGACCATCACCGCTTTCCCCGGCGGAACGTCGAGCGCCGCGAGTGCTGTCGTGAACGGAAGCGCGCTCGGCTTCTCGCGGCCGACCTCCTCGGAGGTGAGTAGCCGGTCGACGCCGTCGTCGACCCCCAACCGCGCCAGCTTCTCGAACTGGAGCCGGGTCGTGAAGTTGGTCACGACGACGACGGGCGCGCCCGCATCCCGGATCGCCGTCATCGCCTCCTCTACGCCGTCGAACGGACACATCCGATCGAGGTACCCCTCCCAGTACGCCTCGCCTATGGCGAGCGCGTCTGCGGCGTCGTGATGGTCGGCGTGTGCGCGGAGCATTCGCTTGATGTAGATGAACCGGTTGTGTGAGGCCGCCGTCCCACGGAGTTCGCGTTTCGCCGCTGTTCGCTCCGTCGCGTACAGTTCGTCAAACTGTTCGCGGCCGAAATCGTATCCGTGCTCCTGGAACGCCGCCAGTGCCGATCGCTTACCCGCCTCGTTACAGGGTGCGTACGGGTACAGCGTGTTGTCGAGGTCCAAGAGGACCGCCTCGTAGCGCATGAGTCGACCCTCGTGGAGCGGCGACTTAAGCGTAATTCGGTTCGGGTCGAACCGACACCGGCTCTCCCGGGTGCGATCGACTCGTCGGTCTACTCCTTTTCACTGATGACGCAGCCATCTGTCGTATGCGCTGACCGTCGTCCCGGCCCGGGTGAGGCGGGTGTCCGACGACCCGGCCGGAGAGCGTCGTCGTCGGCTGTTAGCCACCTTGTCCCGAGTGAGCGCCCTGTCGTCACTGCTCGTTCATCGCCTCACTAGCGATGTTCCGCCCACGAGAATTAAGCGTCACCTCGCGGCGCACCCGGACTTCCTCGACGACCTCGAGGTCGATCAGTCGCTCGAACGTCTCCTCGACAACGTCGACGTCGATGCCGAGGAACGCGGGAATCTCGAACGGCGACACGCCGGAGTACAGCGCCATCAGGACCTCCCGGTCGCGGCTGGAAAGGTCGACGTTCGTCGTGCTTCGCTCTTCGCCCTTCTGTAGCCACGCCTCCACGAACCGCATTCGTCGTGGCGCGCCCGCCACGTGGGTCTCGATGCTGGTCCCGTCTCCATCCGTGTGAGAGACCTCTATCACCGGCTTCTTCTCACCGTCGACTGTCCGCCTCGCGGTGTCTAGCCCGCTGATGTCGTCGAGGTCGAACTTGACGAACGCCCCGGATTCGAGCGCGGCGTTGAGCCCGGTTTCGTCGATCTTCACGCGGGCTTGCTGCCACTCGCTCTCTTGGACGACGCCGCCAGCGACCGCCGGGTGCTTCGCTATCACCGTTCGCTGGTCAAGCAACGCGCGATACACGTCGCGCTCGAACGACTCGTGGTCGGCAGCGGCGACGAGGAGCACTTGCTCGCCGAGGTCGAAACTCACGTAGTTCGAGACGCGAGCGATCGATTGGTTTGCGTCGTGTCTGCCGCCGAGCCCCTCCAGCCGCGAAAGCGGAATCGTCCGTTTCCCGTCGTTACCGGCGAGGATCAGCCGACGGTTCGACAACAGCACTCGACCCGGCGTCCAGGAGACGTCGTTGACCGGCCGACCCTCCCGAACGGCGACGGCGAACCGCGCCTGCGTGTCGGCGATCTTGTACTCGCCGTCGGAACCAGACATTTACCCACCTCCTGCCCGGAGTTTAGAGACAGCAGAGAACACGCGCTTGCGAACCGCGCTGCTCTCGTCGTCGGTGAGTTCTTCGAGCCGGTTCAGCGTCTCTTGCCCGCCGATCGACCCGAGCACGAACACGGCCTTCGCCCTGGCTTCGTCGGGGTGTTCGGTGCCAATTCGATCGAGAAGCCGGTCTTCGACGACGGGGCCGCCGAGGTTCTGGAGGCTCGTGGCCGCGAACTGCGCCGTCTGCGGGTCGTCGTCCTCGAGTGCCTCTACGAGCGCCTCGACGGCCGACTCCGAGTCCAGGCCGGCGACCCGGCCGAGAATCCACGCCGCGTTCCGTCGCTGGCGACGCTGCTTGCCCTTGGTGAGAATCTCGACGAGCGGGTCGACGACGGTCTCGTCGTCTGCCGCCTTCAGCTCCGAGACGACCCGATCACGGACCGTGTGGCTGTGTTGTGTCGGCACGTTCGAGAGCAGTTCGATAACGGAGTACACCGCGGCGTTCCGCACGATTGCGCTCTCGTCACCCAAGGCACGCGCCAGCGGCTCTACGGGCTTGGGGTTGTTCGCATTGCCGAGCGCACCCGCCGCGATTCGCCGGATCGACTCGTCGGGGTCGTCGAGCAGATCCAGAAGCGGGTCGAGCGATCGGTCGGTTCCGATCGCGCCGAGCGCGTTCGCCGCGGCCCGTCGAACTCGTGGCTCGTCGTCGAGCCGCTCGATCAGCCTCGGTATCGCTCGGGGATCGGCGAACGTCCCACAGGCGTGACACGCCCGTAGCCGCACCCGTGGATCGGGGTCCGAGAGCGCCTCGACCAACGCCGGTAGCGTGCTCGTCTCGTCGAGACGAGCGAGAGCGTTCGCCGCTGCGATGCGAAGCTCGGGTCGGTCGGCTTCGAGCGCACGCGCGAACTTCCTGGCGGTAACCCACTCGGCTTCGGATCCGCTTCCGCCGGTGAGCTCTGTGAGCAGTTGTTCGAGCGCGTCTTGACCGATCTCGTCGAGCGCATCCACTGCCGCCCCACGAACCGCAGGATCCTCGTCGTCTGTGGCCGCCCGGAGCAGTCCGTCGATGGTCGCCTGATCGTCGACCGTTCCGAGCTCGCCGAGAAACTCGACCGCCCGCTTTCTGACTGCGGCGTTGTCGCTGCCGAGGGCGTCTCTGAGCCGCGCCACGTTTCCGTCCCGGGCGTGTGCGTACAGCGACATCAGCGCCTCCGGAACACCCGCCGTCGTTTGTCTATCGGCTCGTATCTCTCGTTGCGGTCCGGCGGAACGCTCTCTGTCATCCCGACGACGAGTATCCCACTGTCGTCGATCGACGCTTCGAGCGTATCGAACAGCGCTCCTTTGTGTCCGACATCGATGTAAATGAGGAGGTTCCGACACAACACCACGTCGAACGGTCCCCGTTTGCCGTCGCGTATCAGGTCGTGGGTGTCGAACTCGACGAGCCGACGAGGGGCCTCCCGGACACGGAACGCGTCGCCGTCGCGCTCGACGTATTGGTCTGGAGTAGAGAGGGGTGCGAGTTCTTCGGCGATATCGGTCGTCCGAGTGGTGTGATACACGCCCTTTCGGGCGTTGTCGAGCGCCTCGTCGCTGATGTCGCTCCCGAGCACTTCGACCCGGCTCTCGTCGATCGCCGGGTCGTCACACGCTACCATCGCCACCGAGTACGGCTCGCGGCCGTCCGCACAGGGAGCCGACCACACCCGGACTCGTCGCTGTTCGTCGGTCAGTTCCGCGAGCACGTCGCGGAGCACCTCCCACATCTCTGGATTCCGGAAGAACTCGGTCACGTTGATAGTGAGTGAATCCATCAGCGCCTCGCGCTCCTCGCGTTCCTCGCGGAGGAGCTGTTCGTACTCGGCGTGTGACTCCGTGTTTCGGCGCCGCATCCGGGCGGAGATCCGTCGGTCGAGATACGACTCGTTGTAGTACCCCGGCTCGAAGGGAACGGAGTCGTCGATCTGCCGCAACACGCCCTCGAACTCCGCGTCACCAGTCATAGACTCACCACGTCGAGGACCGCTACGACGTCGCCGTCGCCGAGCACGGCGGTGCCGCTGAGTCCCGGTGTCCCCGACAACGGCCCGTCGAGCGGCTTCACAACTACCTCTTCTTGATCTAATACGCCGTCACAGTGGAGTGCCACCGTTCGGGTCTCCTCGCGGATTCGAACCAGCATCCCGCCATCGGTCCCGCCGCTAGCCGCGCCGTCGGCGATCTGGCTGGCTGCGCCGCCGTCGGTCACCGTCGGTTCTCCGACCCCAGCGGCGTCGCCGGCCGTTTCTGTAGACGGCGCCGAGATGGGAGCCCCGACTCCGGTTTCGAGCCGCTCGTTCAGCCGCACCACGGGGTAGAGTTCGTCCTCGTGGCGGACGATCTCGTCGCCGTTGACCTCCTCGATATCGTCTGCACGGGAGACCTCGGCGATCGACTTTATTGGGATCCCGTATTCCGTGCCGCCGACGTCGACGAACATCACCTTCACGATAGCGACCGTGACCGGCAGTCGGAACCGCACCGTGGTCCCTTCGCCGGGGTCGCTCTCGACCGACACCGAGCCGTCGAGGTCGCGCGCGGTCGTGCGAACCACGTCCATTCCGACCCCCCGACCGGAGACGTCGGTGACCTCCTCGGCCGTGGAGAAACCGGGGTGGAACACGAGGTCGTACACCTCGTCGTCGCTCATCGATTCGACCGTCTCACGGCTCTCGACGTCCTCTGCGACCGCTTTGTCCCTGAGGCGGTCCGCATCGAGCCCACCCCCGTCGTCGGACACCTCGATGATCACGTTGTCGCGCTCGCGCTCGGCGGTGAGTTGCACCTCTCCGACGGGATCCTTTCCGGCGGCTTCCCGCGTTTCGGGCGGCTCGATTCCGTGATCGACCGCGTTTCGGAGCACGTGCACGAGCGGGTCGCGCATCTCCGTCAGGATCGTCCGATCGAGTTCGACGTCGTCCCCCTCGATGTCGAATCGGACCTGCTTGTCGAGGTCGCGCGCGATATCACGGACCAACCGTGGGAACGAGTCGGACACCTGTGAGAAGGGGATGAGCCGCATATCCATCGCAGTGTCCTGCAGACTGGAGGCGAGCTTGTCGAGTTCGTCGAGCGTGTCCGGATCGGCGTCGGCCCCTTCCAGTTCGCGTCGAAGCTTGATCCGGCTCGTCACGAGCTGTTCGACGAGACCGTACAGTTCGTCGACCTGATCGACGTCGACACGGATCGACTTGATCTCGTCACGGCTCCCGCCACTTCCGTCGTCTGGTTCGTCGGGTCCGTCGTCTGGTTCGTCGGGTCCGTCGTC
>JARVCL010000133.1:0-7987 GCA_040405695.1 Halorubrum sp.
CATCGTGGAGCGCCGTCGCGCCGATGCGATCGACGCCCCACGGCGTCGTCTGTGAAGCGGTTTCCGCTGATTCCGACGCCGAAAAGCGCTCGAGCCAGCGGTCTCGCTGGACGAACGCGACGTCCTCACGGGAGCGTAGCGACTCGGTTCGAGCGGTCGAAAACGTCCCACGAACGAGCTGCCACGGCGTGTGGTCCGTGAGATCGATCCGGAGGGGGGCGGTGTCGGACACTGACGAGGCTGCACGCACACCGGCGTCGGAGCGAACGCCGACGATGTACTGCGACATTCGCTCGTAGATCACGGCTCCCGTAGCGAGCGCGAGCGCCCCGGTTCCGGCACTCTTGAGCAGGTCTCGCCTCGACCACTTCGGGTCTGCCATCAGTTATCATACGTGGGTACACGCATATAAATCCCGGAGTCCACTACTACCCGTGAACTACGTAGTCGTGAGTGATACCCCGCGATCTGGGTAGTTCCACGAACCGCTACTCGTCTACCGACTCGTGGATCAGCTCTCGTTCGGCCTCCGGATCGATCGATGAGGTGTCGTCGACGTCGGCACCGGCGTGAGAGTTAGTCTCCGCTTCGGCCGACGACTCCGACACGGTCTCTGAAGAGGATTCGTCCTCGAGCGGCGTTACCAGACCGTGCCGCAGGTCGTCACCGAGATGCACGCCGAACCCACCGACGACGGCACTGAGCGCGAGCGAGAGTGTGAGCGTTGCTGGCGTGATCGCCCCGAGAGCCGCGGCGGCTCCCGTGAGGCCGGCTCCCGGAACGCCAGCGGCGGCGAGAATCGCGAGTTGAGCCGTGACGGCGGCGACGGCACCCTCGAGCAGCGGTCGCGTACCGGCGAGAGCACCAAGCAGGAATCCACCGACGAGCATCCCGAGGAACGCTCCGACGTGCGGCACGGCGATTAATCCGAGTCCTGCACCACCCCCGACAGCGACGAGTGCAGCAACGGCTGTCACGACCGACGTCGAAGACCGGGGAATGGGACGTGTTTGCACAGTAGAACGAACTGGTGCAAGGGCATTGTATGTTTTGCTGACGCCGGGCCAAAATTAGTCGCACAGTGACACTTCCTCGCGTTACATCGAGACTGACAGCTGTCAGATAGATGGCGAAAAGTGGTCGAAAGCGTGGTGATGTGTCCACGATTCACGCCGAAGCAGGGTAAATCACAGAGGGAAAAACGTCGACAAAAAGCGCGACGACAGTCCTCACGGTCCGACAACCGGCGAATCACGCAGTTCACAACCGTACGGATACGAGAGCCGAGGCCGATCCCAGCGGGAGCACATCGTTAATGGGTTGGTCAGAAACAATACGGCTCAACGACATGATCCGAGCTAATACCCGGTGAATAACATGTTTGACGAAATAGTTATATAGGGGAGACTCTAGTCACGGGTATATGTCTTCGGGAAACCGTGGTCGGCGGGCGTTCATTAGAGCGGCTGGAGCGACAGGGGTAGTCGGACTGACGGCCTCACTCGCTGGCTGTACAGACGAAGAGGATCCGGCTGAATCGGTGGACGGCGCCGACGAACTCGGCGAACAACTCGGCGAAGTCAATTTCGTCATCCCGACGGCGGGAGCGAACGCATTTCGGAACGAACTGGGTCAGATCACGGCCGAAAACTGGGAGGAACTCGGGTTCGACGTTGACCTCGAGGAGCTGCAGTTCGGTGCTCACGTGGACAAAGCCGTCGTGCAGCAGGATTTCGACGCCTCGCTGCTGGGCTGGGGTGGGACGCCAGAGCGGATCGACCCGCACACGTTCACCTACGACATGCATCACTCGGACAACACCGGAGAGGGTGGGAGAAACACCCCCGGCTACTCCAATCCCGAGTACGACGAACTCGCCGAACTGCAGGTGACGCAGGCGGACCAGGACGAGCGGCAGCAGACGGTATACGAGGCACAAGAGATCCTCGCCCGTGATCAGCCACGGGCGTACATCGCGAACGAGGGCGGGATGCACCCGTACGCGAGCGCTCGGGTCGAGAACGTCGATCCGACCCTCGGTGAGGGTCTCAACTCCTTCTGGAACATGATCAGTGTCACGCCGATCGACGACGATACCGTAACGATGGGCTACCCCTCGGAGATCATCTCACTGAACCCGATGCAGGACCTGGCAACGCCGGACCGGCAGTTCGTTCGGCTCCTGTACGATCAGCTGTTCCGTATCGGGCCAGACGGGCTCCCGCAGCCGTGGCTCGCGACCGACGATCCCGTCGTTGAAGACGATGGGATGACGTACACGGTCGAGATCCGTGACGACGTCACGTTCCACGACGGCGAAGAGCTCACCATCGACGACGTTGAGTTCACGTACGAACTGTACGCCGACTCGCCGACGTACAGCGGTCTCGTCGAAATCATCGACGATATCGAGACGTCGGGTAACGAGATCACGTTCACCCTCGGTGAGCCGTTCGCGCCGTTCACCGCGAACGTGCTCGGACAGGTGTACATCTTCCCCGAACACATCTGGGGCGACGTCGAGCCAGAGGATCTCGCCGACTTCGAGGATCCGAACTGGACAGGGAGTGGGCCGTTCCAGTTCGACGACTGGGAGCGGCAGGCCGAACTCCAGCTCAGCGCGTTCGACGATCACTTCAACCCGCCGAACACGGACCGATTCATCCGTATTCCTGGAACCGATGTGTCACAGCTCGTCGGCGACCTCGAAGCCGGTCAGATCGACTTTATCGGCGCAGTGCCACAGCCTGCGACGCTCAGCCGGATCGAAGATGATGACGACCTCGACGGCGCGCCGTTCGAAGCGATCGGCTACGCGAAGATAGCGTACAACCTCCGCCGCGAGCCGTTCGACGACCGCGCGATTCGCCGCGCGCTCTCGTACGGCGTTCCGAAGGAGGAGTACGTCGAGTTCATCCGCGACGGGATGGGAACGGTTACCGACTCGACCATCTCTGAGCACAACGAGTTCTGGCACAACCCCGACGTCGAACAGTTCCGGCTCGATCTCGACGCCGCCCGGCAAGAACTCGCCGACGCCGGCTACGGATGGGACGAGGACGGAATGCTCCACTACGGCGCCGATCAATAGGCAGTGCCTCGCTCAGCCACAGGTACGATCAGGGACCTCACCACAGCAACTACAAACGGTGTTCCGACAGAATAACACACGACGCATCTGGACGGGAGTGAGCGACGCGTGGGACTGAGAGAGTTCGTCCTTCGACGAATCGCCCAGCTCGTCGTCACCTTCTGGGCGTTCTTCACGCTCCTGTTCGTTCTGTTCCGTCTGGTTCCGGGAGACGCGACCTCGATGTTCCTTCTGGACGGGATGACAGCAGAGCAGCGTGAGCAACGAATCGCCGAACTCGGGCTAGACCAGCCGTTACACATCCAGTACGTCAACTACGTCGAGCAGCTGCTAACCGGCGACTTTGGGCAGTCGTTCATCTACCGTGAGCCGGTGGTCGACATCATCGTCGTCCGATTTATGAACACTATCGTGCTGATGGGAACCGCGCTGTTTTTCGCGTATCTCATCGGCGTCACGTTTGGTGCGCTGATGGGCTGGTGGCGCGGGTCGCGCTTCGAACGAGGCGGTATCGTCGTTACTCTCATCGCACGTTCTTCACCGGAGTTCTGGGTCGGAATCGTGTTGCTCTCGGTGTTCGTCTTCTGGCTCGGCTGGTTCCCGTCTAGCGGGATGCGAACCACCGGGGGCGAACTCGGGGGCGGGTTCGCCCAGCGATACGGCTCGATCGACTTCCTCAGACACCTCTTCTTGCCGGCGCTCACCGGGGCAATCGTCTACCTGGCGACACCGACACTCCTCATGCGGAGCACGATGCTCGACGTACTGAAAGCCGACTTCGTCGAGATCAAGAAGGCTGAGGGGTTGCCGGAGATGACCGTACTGTACAAACACGCCGCGCGGAACTCCGTGCTTCCGCTCGTCACGGTGATGGCCATCGCGACGGGCGCCGCGATGGGTGGCTCCGTCGTTATCGAGACCGTCTTCAACTGGCCTGGAATGGGTCGTGAAATGGTTCGAGCCGTGAACGCAAACGATTACCCGGTCGCGATGGCGGCGTTCTTCCTCATGGGGTCGGTCGTGATCCTCATGAACTTCGCCGCCGACCTCGCGTACGTGTACCTTGACCCTCGGGTGGAGTACGAATGAGCACTGATACAGACACGACCCCGCAGGGCGCGGTCACCGGACTCGAAAAACGGATCGAACAGCTTCGAGACGGCATGGGGGTATTCAAGGGAGACCGCTTGGGCCAGGTCGGGATCGCACTCATCCTCGTGTTCGTGTTCGTCGGCGTCTTCGCCCGGCCAATCACGATCGAGTTCCTCAACGTCACCATTCCTGGGCTCGCTCCTCACGATCCGAACGCTCGCGCCGTCGGCGGTCGGCTAGAACCCCCCTCACTCGCACACCCCTTGGGGACGACACAGCTCGGGCGCGATGTGCTCTCACAGCTGATCGCTGGCACCCGCGTAACACTGCTGGTTGGGAGCCTCGCCGCGTTCATGGCCGTATTCATCGGCACGAACATCGGACTCATAAGTGCGTATTACGGCGGATGGGTCGACGACGTGCTGATGCGGATCACGGACATCGTCTACGCGGTGCCGTTTCTCCCATTTGCGATCGTTCTGGTCGCGATCGTCGGTAGCAGTATCGTCAACATCATCGGCGCTATCGTGTTGATCCTCTGGCGGTCGACTGCTCGAGTGATCAGGTCGCAGGTGTTGAGCCACAAGCAGCGTCCGTACGTCGAGAGTGCCGAGGCGATCGGCGCAAGCGATGTTCGGATCATGTACAAACACATCCTCCCCAACGTGCTTCCGCTGGCGTTCCTGTACGCTGCGTTCGCGGTGGGGTACGCCGTCATTGCGGAGGCCAGCCTCTCGTTTCTCGGATTCGGCGATCCGAACATGCTGTCGTGGGGAGAGATGATATTCACGGTGTACACCGCAGACGCGATCCGACAGGCGTGGTGGTGGGTGTTCCCGCCGGGAATTGCCATCACGCTGTTCGTGATGTCCGTGTTTTTCGTCGGCCGAACGTTAGAGAAGGTTATCAACCCCGAACTGAGGCATAAAGAATGAGTTTACTCGATATCACCGACCTGAAGACGTACTATCGAGCCGAGAGCGGTTGGGTCCGCGCAACTGACGGCGTGTCGCTGTCGATCGACCGCGGCGAAACCGTCGGACTCGTCGGCGAGTCGGGAAGCGGAAAGACGACCCTCGCGAAGTCGATCATCCGGCTATTCCCGGACAACGCAGAGATCCACGACGGGTCGATCGACTACGACGGAACCGAGATCACTGCGCTCACCGACAAGGAGCTCCGGCGACAGATCCGGTGGCAGGAGATTTCGATGATCCCGCAAAACGCGATGAACGGGTTCGATCCCGTCTACACTGTCGGTCAGCAGATCGTTCAGGTGATTCGACACCACGAAGACGACACCTCAAAGGCGGCCGCGAGAGAGCGGGTTCGTGACCTGTTCGACGAACTTGGGATCGATCCGGGCCGAATCGACGACTACCCGCACCAGTTCTCGGGGGGGATGGCACAACGAGCGATGATCGCGCTCGCGCTCGCGCTCGAGCCGAACCTCGTGCTGGCGGACGAGCCGACGACCGCGCTTGATGTCGTCATTCAGGACCGGATCTTAGAGACGATCAAAGAGAAGCAGGCGGAGATCAACAGTGCGATGATCATGATTACCCACGACATGTCGGTCGTATCGGAGACGTGCGACCGCATCGCCGTGGTGTACGGTGGTCGAATCGTCGAAGTCGCCGACGCGGAGACGGTCATCACGAACCCCAGGCATCCGTACACGCTCGGGCTTCGCAACGCGTTCCCGGATATTAGCGACGACGATCAGGAACTGATCTCGATTCCGGGGACACCACCCGATCTGGTCGATCCGGACGAAGGGTGCCGGTTCGCACCACGCTGTCCATTCGCCCAAGACGAGTGTTGGGACGTGACGCCCGAACCGCAGGAGTACGAGCCGGGCCACTTCGTGGAGTGCCATCGAGCAGACGAGATCGAACTCCTGCAGACCGAGGCCGGGAAGAAGTCGACGTGGCAAGACCAGGTGCTCGGTGAGCGGGACCCGCTACCCGACGGCGGGGCGGTGGGAGATGACCGTGAGACCACCAGCAGGGACACGGTCAGTACCGCCTCCGTCGCGGAGACCGACGGTGACCGAGGTGGGGAAGATGAGTAAGGCAACGAACCGCATCGACGCCAACGAAACGTACAAGCTCGAAGTCGAGAATCTCGAGAAGCACTTCCCGGTCAACACCGGAATCATCTCTCGGATTCTTCGGGGAGAAAGTGACAGGGCAGTACGAGCAGTTGACGGGGTCTCACTGGGGATCCGTGAGGGAGAGGCGTTCGGGCTCGCCGGTGAGTCGGGGTGTGGGAAGACGACGCTCGGGAAGTCCGCAATCCGACTGTTAGAGCCGACCGGCGGGAAGATCTACTTCGACGGGAAGGAGATCACCGATGTCGGCGGCACCGAGCTGAATCAGTTTCGGCGAGAGGCACAGATCATCCATCAGGACCCGTACCAGTCGTTGAACCCGCGGTTCACCGTGTACGAGTGGGTGAAAGAGCCACTGGACGTTCACAGCATCGGAACACCAGAAGAGCGCGACGCCCGCGTGTACGAGACTATCGAGCAGTCTGGGTTGGAACCGGCGGCGGCGTACGCGCCGGAGTATCCAAGTGAACTCTCGGGCGGCGAGCGACAGCGTGTTGGTATCGCCAGAGCGCTCGCGCTCGAACCCTCGTTCCTCCTCGCCGACGAACCCGCGAGCATGCTCGACGTCTCCATCCGAGCGAGCATCCTCGACCTATTTAAGCGCCTCCAGACGGAGCTTGGACTCACGGCGGTGTACATCAGCCACGACCTTTCACTATTGAAACACATGTGTGACCGGATCGGGATCATGTATCTCGGAGAGCTCGTCGAGGTCGGTCCGGCTGACGAGATAATCAACGACCCAAAACACCCGTATACGCGAGCGCTCGTCTCTTCAGTGCCCCGGATCGACCCGGGTGAGGACCGGAACCGAATCGAGCTCGTTGGGGAGGTCCCCGACCCCGTCGACATGCCGAGCGGCTGCCGGTTCCACCCCCGCTGTCCACGGATCGTCCAACCGGAGGAGTACAGTTTCGATCAGGACAGCTGGCGAGCGGTCGTGAACCTCCGGCGGGACCTGCTTGCTGGAGAGGAGATGCAGGCCACAGGTGACGAGGACGACGAACCGACCCCCGCGGCGATCCGCGAAGCGTACGACATCCCTGCCCGGCTCGACGATCCGAATGCGGACGACGTCCTCACGGACGTGCTTGCCGATGTAGTCGACGGGGCGGGAAGAGAGACGGCGCGTGAGCGACTCGAACGCGAGTTCGCCACCCCCTGTGAGTCAGCGCCAATCGAGACACACCAGGTGACTCCGACGCAGGTCGCGAAGTGCGTACTGTACGACAGCGACACACCGTACGCAGTCGAGTGAACAGTCGCTCGTGCATCCCCTGTCAGGACACGGGTGTGTTCGGCGACGTGAGACCGTGTGTTCGGCACCGTCGGGTCAGTAGAGTTGCGTTGCCTCGGCACGATACTGTTCAAAAAGCTGGTTCCCCCAGGCGATCGCGTCAGAGTCGTCCGTATCTATCCACGCGACCGGCGTTCCCATCGCCTCCGTGTGGATACCGATGCCGATCCGGTTCTCAAAGATCGCCATGGCGATCGGGAGGTCGTCGTGAACGGAGGCGGTCACGTGGTCCTTCTCCAACGCGGTCGCCCCGAGGTTCGGGTACTCCTCCAGTACGAGCTCGATCACTTTCGGATCGTAGATGATGTCCGACTCCAGCCCCGCCTCGATCCGTTCGTGGGCGAGCTCGATATACATCGGTTCGAGGAAGCTCCGGTTGAACCCTTTCACCTGC
>JARVCL010000134.1:0-7962 GCA_040405695.1 Halorubrum sp.
CCGAACACGGTCTCCAAGTCGTCCTCGGCGGGGCGGTCGCCACGCGAGGCGTTCTCGAAGACGTCCTCGGCGGCGATCACGTCGGAGAGCTCTCCCTCGAACTCCCCGCGTTTCATCGCGAGCGCGGCGTCGGGGTCGATCAGCACCTCGAACCGCTCGCCGTGGGACTCCAGTCGGGCCGTTACGGCTTCATCGAGTGATATCATGGGTAAGCGTATCGCCCCCGTGGTAAAAAAGCCTCCCGCGCCCGTCTCGTCAGTCTCACCACCGTCCGTTCCGCGTCGGTCGATGTGTAACGATGCGCGTCGATACACGCGCCGTTCGTATCGATGCCGCTGGACTCGTGGTTCGGACCGCCGACGAGCGGGAGTGTCCGTCGCTCTGGTTTTCTGCTGGCTCTTCGCGGGGCAACTCGAAACCGTTTATATACACACCCGTCTTCTGTTCGGTATGGAACGGACGTCGAGCGGACGCGGTCAGTCACGTGGAGTCGATGAGTAGTCTCGCGATCGAGTACGGGGATCACGAACGGGTTCGTGAAGTCGTCGACCGGTTGCTGTTCTGTGCGGAGCACGTCAGTATCGATTTCGACGGATGGGACGAGCCGCACGTGAAAGGCCCGGGGTTGTACTTCGCGGTCGTCGCCGACCGTGACTACGGGTCGTACGCGGACCCGATGGGCGACAACCGGTGGCCTCGAGACCGCTGTCACACCGTCTTCGACGAGGATGCCTTCATCGAGACCGCAGAGCGGGTGAGCGTCCGTGCGGACGGCGGCATCATCGTCGCCGTCGACGGGGAGTTGGAGGGACAGATGGTTCGGTTCCGTGACCTGGGAACCAGAGGGGAGGAGACCGAACTCGTCGACGACGTAGCGTACGAGCCGTGGATGGGATCGCGTCACATGAGCGCGATCGAGACGTCGGTCCGACCGGAGGTCGTTGCGACCGTCACGCTCGGCGAGGAGACCGGTCGCGTGAGCCTCTTTCGCGACGGCGAGGCGGAGTCGGCCACCCGGGAGGCGATCGGCGGCCCCTGGCGGGTCGACTGACCGACACGCGGCCCGACTTCTCAGCGCCGATCGGGACCGCCTACCGTTTTACCCCCACCTGTCGAACGTGTCGATATGTACAACCATCTTCTGGTGCCGACAGACGGGAGCGAGGCGGTCGACCGCGCGCTCGATCACGCGATCCCGCTCGCTTCGACGCACGATGCGACCGTCCACGCCCTGTACGTGGTCGACCGGCGGGTCGCCACGGCGGGGTCGAGCGAACTCCACGACGAGGTGATAGCCGACCTCGAGAGCGAAGGCGAGTCGGCCGTCGCGGCGGTCGCAGAGCGCGCAAACGAGGCGGGTCTCGACGTCGAAACGGTCGTCAGAACCGGCACGCCGGACACCGAAATCGTCGCGTACGCCGAGGAGACGGACATCGACGTGATCGTCATGAGCCCCGAAGGCAAATCTCCCAGAGAACGGATCCGCTCGCTCGGCAGCGTCTCCGACCGTGTCACGGACGATGCGACCGTGCCGGTGTTTCTGATAAAGTCGTCATAGAGCCTTACGACGACTCCACGGGCGATACTGACGCCGTCGATGTCGTCCATCGCCGCGTATCAGGACAGGAATCCGCTGGACTCCCGGACTTACTTGTCGGCGGGCGTACAGCGTCGGATATGGAACTCACGGTTCTCGGCAGCGGTACCGCGATGCCCGTCCCCGAGCGTGTTCAGGCTGGATACCTCCTCGATGACGGCGACCGGTCGTTGCTCGTCGACTGCGGCAGCGGCGTGCTCGGTCGTCTCTCGGGCACCGCGACGGGATACGAAGGCGTCTCGACCGTCCTCTTGACCCACCATCATCTCGACCACGTCGCAGACCTCCTCCCGCTGGTGAAAGCGCGGTGGCTCGCGGGCGAAGAACACCTCGAAGTCGTCGGGCCGAGCGGAACGAAGGCGCTCGTCGACGGCCTTCTCGATGTCCACGGCTACCTCGATGGCCGGATCGACCTCGCCGTGCGGGAGGTGTCGCCAGCAGCCTCCTTCACCGCCGGCGGGTTCGGTGTCGCTGCCCGCGAGACTCGTCACTCGATGCCGTGTCTCGCGTATCGGTTCGCCCCGCCCGGAAGCAACGTCGACCCCGCCGAGGGGCCGCTCACGCTGTCGGGCGACTCCGAGGCGTTCGCCGGCCTCGCCCGGTTCGCGGATGGAAGCGACGTGCTCGTTCACGACTGCTCGTTTCCCGACGGCATCGACGTGTCGAACCATCCGACTCCGACCACGCTCGGCGAGTCGCTCACCGCCGTCGACGTAGAGACCCTGCTGCTCTCCCACCTGTATCCACACACCGGCGGCCGAGAACAGGAGATGGCCGAGAGCGTTCAGGCAGCAGGGTTCGACGGCACGGTTCGAGTCGCCGAGGATGGGCTTCGCGTCGACATCTGAGCCGACCGGCGACGGCATCGCTGTGGACACACGCGGTTGCGACCGACCGAAGTAACCGTGAGTAGTTACCTGTGGCCGTCTCTCACCCCGATATTTAAGCGTTCGTAGTGGCTTCCAACCGCTATGACCGAGCCGCTCGCAGACGACTTCGGCCGGGAGGTGACGGGGGTGCGCGTCTCGCTGACGGACCGATGTAACTTCGATTGTGTGTACTGTCACAACGAGGGGCTCGGAGACACGCGCGGCCCGATGGAGCCGAGTGAGGACGAGATGGGAACCGACGATGTCGTTCGGTTTCTGGAGGTCGTCGAGGGGTACGGCGTCGAGAAGGTGAAGTTCACCGGCGGGGAGCCGATGCTCAGAGAGGATCTCGAAGAGATCATCGAGCGGACGCCCGACTCCATGGAGGTGTCGATGACGACGAACGGGACGTTCCTTCCCAGCCGTGCGGCCGACCTGAAGACAGCCGGACTCGATCGCGTCAACGTCTCACAGGACGCACTCGACCCCGACGATTTCGCCGCGGTGACGAAATCAGGCGCGTACGAACAGGTGTTAGCGGGCGTGAAAGCCGCCGTCGACGCCGGCCTCGACCCCGTAAAGCTCAACATGGTCGTGTTCACCCACACCGCGGGCTACGTCGAGGAGATGGTCGACCACGTCGCGAACAACCCAGGGCTCCAGCTCCAACTCATCCAGTACATGCCGGAACTCACAGGTAAGCCGGAGTGGAATATCGATATCAGCCGCGTTCACGACTGGCTTAGCGACATCGCTCACCGCGTCGAACACCGAGAGATGCACGACCGAAAGCGCTACTTCGTCGGGGGGAGCGGCGACACAGACGGCGTGGTGACCGATGATGGCCACGAGCGTGAAGGGATGGTGGAGATCGTCGACCCTGTCGAGAACGAGTCGTTCTGTGCGAACTGCGGGCGCGTCCGTGTCACTCACGAAGGATACCTGAAAGGGTGTCTCAATCGCAACGACGACCTCCGCTCGATGGGTGAGATGAGCCGCACGGAGATTGCGGAGGCGTTCGAGACCGTGGTGGCCAACCGCGTCCCGTACTACGGGGAGTATCTGGTCGAGAACGACGCGGGTGAGTACGAGATCAACGAACGGTACCTCGGAACACCGCCTACCGCGGACTGACAGCCGGTCGCTACCCTGTCCGGATCGACGACGTCACTCCGCGTCGACGGGTGAGTCAGCCGGCACCGAGAATCGAAGCAGTGTGCCGCCAGCGTCCGACGTCGCCACTGAGAACTCCCCGCCAGCCCGGTTGACGGTCCAATGCATCAACCAGATCCCCAGTCGATCGCCGTGATCCAGTGACGTCTCTCCCTGTTCGAGCACGCGCGTTTCGTGGGCTGGGATGCCCGGTCCGTCGTCGGCGATCTCGATTTCGATCCACTCCGGCGAGGCCCGGTCCGCCCGGATATCGACGCACGGATGCGGCTGATCGTTGTGTTGGACGGCGTTCTCCAGTCCCTCCTCGATCGCGGTCGGTAATCCGACGACGTTCACGTGAAGCGGGTCGCTTTCGGGGAGCGACGACGTGACGGTGGCATCCGGATACTCCTCTCGCACCCGGCACACGATCTCGTCGATCCGGTCACGGAGGGCGGTCCTCGTCTCGTCCGACTCCATCGTCGACATGTGCTGATCGATCTGCTGTACCGTGCGAGCGATATCCAGCAGTTCGGCGGTCGCCTCCGTGATGGCGTCGAGGTGTCGCTGGTGTTCCGGATCGTCGGTTTCAGACCGGAGTAGGTCCGCGTACCCCTCGATGACGTTCATCCGATTGCGGAGGTTGTGGCTGAGTACGCGGTTCATCACCGCCAGTCGTCGTTCGCGGAGCTTCCGGTCGGTGATGTCGAACTGGAAGCCGACGTAGTGTGTGACGGTCCCCCCTGCGTCCCGGAGCGGTGCGATCGTGAGTCGGTTCCAGAACTGCTGACCGTTCTTCCGGTAGTTCAGGATGTCGACCGAGACACGGCGCTCCTCGTCGAGCGCCTCACGAATTTCGGCGTTGACCTCTGGGTCTGTCCCGGGCCCTTGCAGGAACCGGCAGTCCTCACCTACCGCCTCTGTCCCGTAGCCGGTGAGCGTCTGGAACTCGTCGTTGATGTACACGAGCGGGTTGTCGTCGTCGCCCGACTCTGCGAGTGTGATGCCCACCGGCGCTTCGTCCATCGCCTGCTCTTTCAGTTGGAGTTCCGCTACCGTCTCGGAGAGCTGTTGTTCACGCTCGGTGAGGCGACGCGACGCGTTCCGCCGCTCGATCAGGTTCGCAATCCGACTGTGGAGGGCCGCTTTCCTCACCGGGAGTTCGATGACGTCGTCGACGTGATTCCAGGCAGTCTCCACGACGGCGTCGCTCACGCCGTCACCGGCAAGCAAGACGAACGGGAGAAACTCGGGAGCGGAGCGCTCCCGTCTCGAATCGATACGTTCGACGACTCGCTCGAACTCGCGCGCACCGAGGAGACAACAATCGAACGTCGACGCCAACGACCTCTCGTCGGTCGTGGTCTCGATACGATACTGTTCGCCCAGGGTGTCGACCAGCAGCTCTCGGTCCCGACTCGGGCGCATAAACAGCAGGATGCGATCCGACTCGATGGACGCTGACAGCTCCTCGAGGGATGGTCCAGCGCGCTCCCCGCTAGACCCGGAGTGCATATCGTATACTACGCGCTGTCGCACACACTAAGCGTTGTGGATTTATATAAGCCGGGTGCGTTCGCCCCGTATGTCGTCTTCGGCACCCGAGCGACTGTCAACCGGCGTCCCGGGACTCGACGAGATCGTAGCGGGCGGGTTGATCCCCGAGCGAAGCTACATGATTCGTGGACGAGCAGGAAGCGGAAAGACAATTCTCACGTTTCACTTCCTCCAGCAAGGGATCGAGGCGGGAGAGACGGTGCTGTTCATCAACCTCGAAGAAGACGTCGACGACCTGCAGGCGAACGCTGCCTCGCTGGGGTTCGATACGGAGTCCATCGAGTTCTTAGATCTGAGTCCGACCGCCGACGTGTTCACGCAGAACCAGTCCTACGAGGTGTTCACCCCCGCAGAAGTCGAACAGGAGCCGCTCACGGACGCGATCGTCGAAGGTGTCACCGACATCGACCCGGAACGAGTCGTCGTCGACCCGCTGACGCAGTTGCGACATCTCGTCTCTGGCAACGCACAGTTCCACAAGCAGGTCGTCGGATTCATGCGGTTCTTGAAATCACAGCACGCCACCGTGTTGTTCACCGTCCAAGACACGCAGTCGTTCCCCACCGACGACTTGGAGTTCATCACCGACGGGTCGATCGTCCTCGGGGCCGAGGAGTACGGTCGGACGATCGCTGTTCCGAAGTTCCGTGGCTCATCGACGATGAGCGGCGACCACGCGTACCGGGTCACCGACGAGGGACTCGAGGTGTATCCGGCGTTACAGCCGAGCGCACACCGGACGGAATTCGTCGTCGAGCAGATCTCTTCTGGAATCCCCGAGGTCGACGAACTGCTCAACGGTGGGATCGAGCGAGGAACGGTCAGCATCGTCAGCGGGCCGACCGGAGTCGGAAAGACGTCGTTGAGTACACAGTTCATGAAAGAGGCGGCCGGCCGAGGAGAGCGGTCGGTCATCTATCTGTTCGAAGAGAACAAAGACACCTTCCTCACCCGGTCGCGGGCGATCAATATTCCAGTCGACGAGATGATCGAACGGGGGACTCTGCAGGTGACCGAGGTGGAAGCGCTGGAGCGCTCACCCCAAGAGTTCGCCCGCATGGTTCGCACTGAGGTCGAAGACCGCGGCGCGGACATCGTGATGGTCGACGGTATCGCTGGATACCGGCTGACGCTCCGGGGCAACGAGTCGCTGATGCTCCAGCAGATGCACGCGCTTGGTCGATATCTCAAGAATATGGGCGTGACGGGGATTCTCGTCGACGAAACGCGGAACATCACCGGCGAGTTTCAGGCGACGATGGAGAACATCAGCTATCTCGCGGACAACATCATCTTCCTCCGCCATCTCGAGATCCAGGGCGAGATGCAGAAGGCCATCGGCGTGTTGAAAAAGCGGACCAGCGACTTCGAGCGAACGATCCGTGAGTTCCAGATCACCCAACACGGCATCTCTGTCGGTGAGCCGATGTCGGACGTGCGTGGTATCCTGAGCGGGACGCCAGAGATCGTTGGTGATCGCGATTGATCGGCGAGACCAGCAACAAGCGAGCTGCCGGGTACCGACGCCCGTCACATCGGCCGACGAGTGCGCTACGTGTCTGTGATGTGGCCGAACAGACACGGTGGGAGTCGAACTCGATGGCAAGACTCGCGTCACTCGTCCCGTGTAGGTCGAATCCCGGTGTCGTCGCTCCTCGCGTTGCTCGGAGACGACGGGCACGGTGGGATTCGAACCCACGACCATCGGATTAGAAGTCCGACGCTCTCTCCTGGCTGAGCTACGTGCCCCTAGGTCGAAAATCGGTGCGGGTGGATAAAAACGGTCGTGGTTCGGCGCGCTCAGTCGAGCGACGCCGGACCGAACAGCGGGTCATCTGAGTCGAACGCCCCGCTCACCGGGAACTCCGACACCCCGGCGAGATTCGACTGCCCGTCGACGACCTGGTCGTCGTTCAGCCGGAGGTCTGTTTCGAGCGCCGCGGCGACATCGTTGAGATTCTCACGCGCGCTGGCTGGCGCGGCGGCAGATCCAACGAGCACGACTGCACCACCGTCGTTCCGGTAGTTGATGAGTGCGTTGAGCTCATCGTCCGTGTAGGGCCGGTCTGGAGCGGTGAGGAACACCGCTCGCGGCGTCTCGTCCTCCGCGGGAAGCGTCTCGACAACATCGTTTATCTGTCGGAGCCGCCCGCCGAGTCCTTCGACGTAGCGGAGGTAGAACTGGACTCGTTCCAAAGGCACCGATCCGGGAATGTCGAACTGTGCGTGGCCTCCTTCGATGATCACGTCACCCGTAGTCTCCGAAAGCTCGTCAGCGACGTTCGTGAACAGTGCGAAGTTGCGGTACCGCTCCGGCTCGTCTGCTTCCTCGATACCCGCACCCTCGCCGGGCTCGTAGCGCTCGTGAAGGAGTACACCACCGACCATCGCGACCCCGTTGTCGTCATCCATCGCGACCAGCGGTGGCTGGTCGTAGTTGTCGAAACCGTCACCGTCGGGGAGCGACTCCTGCTCGGCTGTGACCTCTGCGGGGAGCACGACCTGATCGTCGGGAAGGGGGCCGTTCGTGCTCGTCACACTGGAGGCTCGCGGAACGAATACCTGATCGTCGAGGACGGACTCATCGTTGCGAATCTCATCCAGCGCGTCGAAGTCTGACGCGCTCCACACTCGCTTACCGTCTGCGAGGGCGGCCTCCTCCTCCGCGGCGAACTCGTCGTGGCGGGCGAATCCGGAGGAGTACACGCGTGCGTACCCCTCTTCGACGGTCTCCTTGTTGTAGTCGACGCTGAAGTTGCCGTCCTCTGGATCCGCGTCGAAGTCGTC
>JARVCL010000135.1:0-7921 GCA_040405695.1 Halorubrum sp.
GCACAGGGGCGCTCGACCCCGTGTTGTCTCGATCCGCATCACCGTCGCGCTCGTCGACCGGGACGGGGACTGTGAGCACCGCTGCTCCGGAGGCCGTGTGTGATTCCTGGAGATCACACGGTCGTATCCGAGGTATCTCTGCGGTTCGAAGCCCAGCTTCACCGGCTAACCGAACCACGAGCGCGGCGCGATACGTCTCAGCCGCCGCGACGAGCGTCTCGTACGACGACTCCTCGATCGGTTCGTCCATTCCTTTCGTCTTCATAGGGAAACCCGAAAGAAAACGTTGGCTATCGAGGGCGACCGCTGGAGGTATCTGCCAGAACGCGGTCAGAACGTGCAAATGTCTCGTTCAGACTCGTTTCGGCTATGCTGGAAAAAGCGAAACGGTTAGGATCCGTCGCGCACCGACGATTCGATCTCACCGACGACTTCTGGGTTGCGGAGCGAGCTGATGTCGCCGAACTCGCCGCCCTGTGCGATGTCCTCCAGCAGGCGGCGCATGATCTTTCCAGAGCGAGTCTTCGGGAGTTCGGGCGTGAACACGACGCGATTCGGGCGGGCGACCTCGCCGACCGCGTCGGCGACACGACCTTCGATCGCCGCACGCAGCCTCGATCCCGGTTCGACATCCCCGCGGGTCGTCACGTACGCGACGATGCCGCCCGCGTCGTCGCCAACCACGGCGGCCTCGGTGACCCCGTCGACGGCGACGATCGCAGACTCCAGTTCGGCGGTGTTGAACCGACGAGCGCGCACGTTGATCACGTCGTCGACGCGGCCGAGGATCGTGATGTACCCGTCCTCGTCGACGGCCGCCCCGTCCCCGGTCCGGTAGCGCCAGCCGTCGTCGGTCTCGACCCAGTACTCCCGACGGTACCGGTCATCGCCCTCGCGGAGTCCGCGGAGCATCCCCGGCCACGGTCGGTCGATCGTCAGGTATCCGCTCTCTCCCGGCTCCACCGGGTCGCCGTCGCGGTCGACGACCCGAGCGTCGATCCCCGGCAGGGAGGGGCCGACCTTTCCGGGTTTCATCTCACTCGCGCCAGGGAGCGTCGCCAGCAGTATCGCGCCGGTTTCGGTCTGCCACCACGTGTCGACGATCGGGGCGTCACCGCCGCCGACGTGTTCGCGGTACCAACGCCAGGTCTTCGGGGTGATCGACTCTCCGACCGTGCCGAGCAGGCGGATCGACGAGAGGTCGTGTGCCTCGGGGAACTCCGCGCCCCACTTCATGAACGACCGGATCGCGGTCGGAGAGGTGTAGAAGATGTCAACAGCGTTGCGCTCGATCAGGTCCCACACCCGGTCGCGGTCGGGGTAGTCCGGCGACCCTTCATAGAGGACGGTGGTCGTCCCGAGCGTGAGCGGACCGTACACGCCGTAGGAGTGACCGGTGATCCAGCCGATGTCCGCAGCACACCAGTAGGTGTCCGTCGGTCGTACGTCGAGGACGTTTCGAGCCGTCCACGCGACGTGTGCGAGGTAGCCGCCCGTGTCGTGTTCTACTCCCTTCGGACGGCCGGTGGTGCCGGAGGTGTACATCACGAACAGGAGGTCTGTTGCGTCACGGGCGACCGGGTCGACTGTCTCGCCGTCGTGTGGCGCGATCAGGGCCTCGTAGTCGTGTTCGTCCTCACCGAGCGGAACGGGGAGCGCGTCACCGAGGCGGTCGACGACGACGGTCGCTCGAACCTCCCCGTCGATCCGGAGGCGAGCGTTGTCGGCACGCGACTTCTGGTTGAACGCGTCTTCTCGGCGATAGTACCCGTCACAGGTGACGAGATACTCGGAGTCGGCGGCGTCGATTCGAGTCGCGAGCGCCTCCGCAGACAGCCCCGCGAAGACGACGTTGTGAGGCGCGCCGATCCGAGCACACGCCAACATCGTCACCGGGAGTTCCGGGATCATCGGAAGGTAGAGGGTGACGACGTCGCCCGCTTCGACGCCCAGTTCTCGGAGTCCGGCGGCGGTCGCGTTCACCTCGCGGTGGAGGTCGGCGTACGTGTACGACCGGCGTCCACCGCGCTTTCCGAACCACCGGATCGCGAGCTGGTTGCGTCGCTCGTCGAGGTGGCGGTCGACACAGTTGACGGCGGCATTGAGCCGCCCGTCCGGAAACCACTCGTAGAAGGGGGGGTTCGAGTCGTCGAGGACGGTCTCGGGCGCGCGCTCCCACGTGAGGAGGTCGGCGGCACGGATCCAGGCCTCGGGCCAGTCTCGCTCGAACGCGTCGTACACGTCGTCGTCCGTGAGTGCGGCCGACTCACGGAACCCGTCCGGCGGCTCGACGCCCCCTTCGCCACCGGCGACCACGTCGCTGTGGCCGCCGCCGGTGCCCGAGTCGTTCATGTGAACGCCTCCCGACCGCAGGAACGTATACTTTGTCCGACTCCCGCCACGGACAGGCAGTGCACCCTGCCGTCACAGTCCCGCTCGGGCGGCCGTCAACGACGCACGGGCGAGTCGAATCGGCCGAGGACCGGAGACGACAGCGGGACCGTGACGGCCGCACCGTCGTCGCGCTTTCGTTCTCCACGCAGCGATGGTGTTGGTGAACCGCGCTGAGGGCACAGTGACCGCCCCGCGAGACCCACGCCGGCCCGGCTCCGGTTCGAACCAGCCGAGAGGAGGTGCCGACAAACTGACCGGTGGCCCAGACGCGGTCGCTTATTATTGACGGTGTCAGTCCCCGTCGTCATATATACGCGCAGAACGATGCGTCGTGAAAGAGCGGACGGATACCGGCGGAAGCAACGCGGTGTCGACGTGTGACCGGTGTGAACACTGCTGGGACGGCTCAGCGAACGGCGGTCACGGGAACTGGTGAGCGGCGGAACACCGTCTTCGCGATATCTCCGACGAACAGTCGCTCGGCGAGCGTTCCGCCGTGTGTTCCCATCACGATCGCATCGACGTCCTCGGCACGGTCGAGGATCTGTCGCACGGGGTGCCCGACCGCGATCGCCGTGTCGATGTCGCGGTCGTACTCCGCTGCGATCGCCTCTGCACGATCGGTGATCGCTCGTGCGTGGTCACGCGCTGCCGACTCCACGTCGTCGGCGAGGGCGAGAGCAGTTGCCTGTCCCATCATCTGGGACGGCTCACCGACGACGTGCAACACGACGATGTCGGCGTCGGCGTACACGTCGAGCGCGTGGCGAAGCGCCCGCTCGGACATCTCCGAGTCGTCCATCGGCACGAGAACGCGAGAGATCATGTGGTCACCTACGACGGCCGGCGCGAAAAGCGTAGTGACCGGTGAGCGCGGAGCGAGTCACGACCGGTCGAACTCGTGAGTGTGACGGGCGTTCTGTGTGTCACGACTCTCGTGTTACTCCCACGGGCGTCGATAGCACCGTTCTCGTCGAAAATCAGGGCTCGTCGGGCCTGTCGATCGTGCAGCGTGCTTCACTCTTCGAAATCAAGTTCCTCAGTTGAGAGTTCCTCAGCAGTCACCTCGATGGTCCGATCCAACAGGAACGATTCGCTCGGCTGGTGGATCACGCGGATCCTGACGTCGTCTCCCTCCTCGATGCTCTCATCGTCTCCAAGCTCTCCTGTCTCCGCGTCACCGACGGAGAACCGACCCTCGAACACGTTGTTCGCTTCGGCGCGCTGGTCATCGGGGCCGGTGACGACGACCCGCAGCGCCTCCGAATCGATCGAGTCGCCGCCGTTGTGCTCGATCGTCAACGCGTTAGCTTCCTGATCGAGGTCGATCCCTACCTGCGCCGTCGGTTGGTTGTCGCCGAGCTGGTCACCGAGCCCCAGCACGAACGTGCCGATGACGGCGGCGAGGATAACAGTAATTGCCACCATCAGGATCACGCCGATAACGGGGCTCACCGCGCGGTCGTCCGTGTCGAACTGGCGGTTCAGTCTCATGCTGTGAGATCCAGCGGTCTGTCGGCCGAGAGCGGGACAACGCTGTCGTGTGGCCGTCAGCGGTGCTGGGTGCGCGGTATCGACGGCGACTGCATAAATACTTGATCACGGTTCTCAGTCTCTAACGGTCGCTGCTGAGGCGACGACGCACTCTCGCTCCGCCTCGGTACCGACAGCGTATTTATGTCACGAGAGCGTCGGTACCGGCATGACACTGGTCGTAGTGCCGGTTCGGTATCCGTTGTCGGCACACTCCGAGCGGACGCTTCAAGAAGGGGTGCGCGTCGCTAAAGAGCGCGACGCCGACCTCACCGTCCTCCACGTCGATCTGTATCAGAGCTCCGGCGGCGTCTCCCGAAGCGATCTCAAGCAGGCCGTCGAGCGCCGGACGGGTCCGCTCGACCGCGCGCGCTACGTCGTCCGCCGCGGCTTCCTCGTCGAGGAGACGATCCTGGAGGAGATCGTCGCCGAAGACGCTGACATCGTCGTCATCGGCTCGAAGCAGGCCGGGCGGTGGCGGCGGATGGTCCAGAAGCTGCTCTCGGACCCCGACATCGACACCTACCTCCGCGCCCAACTCGATTGTACCGTGATCACGGTCGACGCAGAAGGAGCCACCGTTCAGGACACAGAGTACTGATCGCCAGCACGGATCACCGGCGGGTCTCGATTCTCACTCGTCGCCGTCTGTTCCGGCGACCGCGTACCGCCGGTCGTACTCGATACTGGTCGCGACGCGGTCGGCGATCGCCGCTCCGAGCTCCTGTTCGACAATATATAACGCGAGATCCAGCCCGGAGGTGACGCCACCCGCCGTCAGGAGGTCGCCATCGTCGACGACACGGGCGTCGACGACGGTCGCACCGGACGCGCGGAGTTCGTCGACCGCGCTGGCGTGAGTGATCGCCCGCCGTCCGTCGGTGACGCCAGCCTCTGCGAGCAGCATCGATCCGGTACAGACACTTGCGATTCGAGCCCCGGCGTCGTGGTGTGCGGCGAGCGCGTCGGGGACCGCGCCGCGTTCCGCCTCCGCCCACGCGCTCGCCGTCTCGTCGCGGTCTGTCCACCCGCCACCCGGAACGAGGAGGAGGTCGGGCGCGTCACGGTCGCCGGGCCCAGGGAGCGTGTCGTCCACGCCGACTCGGGTCCCGTGGCTCGCCGTCACCGTTTCGCGTTCGTCGAGGGTGACGTACCGAACGCGTCCTGCGTCGTCCGCGGCGTACCCGAACGCGTAGTCGAACACCTCGTACGGGCCGATCCCGTCGAGTTCGTCGAACCCCTCGTACAGCAGCACGTCGACGTTCATACGGGGAAGAGGCGTGCCACGAGCAAGGGCGTTGCCGTTTCGGCGTGTCTCTCTCGTAGCGTGACCGCGCCTCAGGCGTCCACGACAGCGTCGCCGACCCCCTTCCGTGTCAGCGGAGCTCGTCCCGACCCGACGCTACTCGTCCGGGTCCTCGCCGCGGGCTCGCTTGTACATCGCGAGGGCCTCCTCACGTCGCTCCGAATGGTCGACGATCGGAGCGGGGTACGCTGGAGCGGCGTTAGCGCGCTGTGTGGGCGACAGCTCGTGCCACTCGTGAACGACCTCGGGGTCCACACCGCGGAGCTCGGGGACGTACTCGGCGATGTACTCGGCGTCCGGATCGTATCGCTCACCCTGAGTCATCGGATTGAATATCCGAAAGTACGGCTGTGCGTCGGTCCCGGTCGAGGCCGCCCACTGCCACCCACCGTTGTCGTTCGCGGTGTCGTGATCGGCGAGTCGCTCACGGAAGTGGTCGTACCCGTGCCGCCAGTCGGCGAGGAGGTCCTTCGTCAGGAACGAGGCGACGATCATCCGCACCCGGTTGTGCATGAACGCCTCCTCACGCAGTTGTCGCATTCCGGCGTCTACGATCGGATAGCCCGTCTCCCCGCGCTTCCACGCCTCGATCTCCTCGGGGTCGTCGCGCCAGTCGATCCCTTCCTCGTACTCCTTGTAGTTCTCCGTCACCACCTCGGGATTGTGGTACAACACCTGCGTGTAGAACTCTCGCCACGCCAGCTGGCTTTGGAACTCCTCGACGTGGTCGGCGGCGTCGGCTGGCCGGTCGTCCGTCTCCGCGTCGCGCTCTGCCGCCCGTAACGCCTGCTCGGTCGCGTCGTACACCTCTCGGATTCCGATCTCGCCGTATTTCATGAACGTCGAGAGTCGCGAGGTCCCCCCCCGGGCCGGGTAGTCTCTGTCGTCGTCGTAGGTGAACACACTCTCGGCGAGAAACGCGTCGAGTCGGCGGCGCGCCGCCTCGGTTCCGGCGGGCCCGGTCGCGGCGTCCGGTTCTGCGAATCCCAAGTCCGCGGGCGTCGGGAGGTGACCAACGGTGACGCGGTCGCCTTCCTCGGCGTCGTCACTCGGGGCCTCTATGTCGTGCCGGAGGTGGTCGGCGTCCACGAGCGTCGACTCGTCCGGCGTCGGTGCTGGCGGATCGGTCTCCCGATCGGTCCACTTCTTCCAGTAGTACGTGAACACGGAGTACGGATCGCCGGCGTTCGTGCGAATCGAGTCGGGCGTGTGGAGCACCGCGTCGTGGTGAGCGTCGCGTCTGATGTCGGCGTCGTGAAGCGCCTGTCTGACCTCCGCGTCGCGCCGACGAGCGAGCCCGGAGTAATCGCGGTTCCAGACCACGCGCTCGGCGTCGACAGTGTCGGCGAGTCGCGGCAGGACGACCGCGGGATCTCCGTGAGCGACGATCAGGTCGCTCCCGCGGTCGCGGTAGTCGTCACGCAGCGCAGCCAACCCGTCGAGTAGTCGTCGAACCCGCACGTCGCTCGCGTGCACGAGGACGTCAGGGTCGAACACGAAGACCGCGGCCACGGTATCGCGGTCGGCGGCCGAAGCGAGGCCGACGTTGTCGGCGAGTCGCAGGTCCCGTCGGTGCCAGAACAACTCCATAGCGATCCCACGGCCCCGAAGACCCTGAAACCACCGACCTGAATCTGGATCGATAGAGCCGAACCAGACCAAGCCGAATCGAACGGGGATATCGAGCCGTTCGGACGCCTTCGGCCGAACGGATCGCGGCCGGGTCAGATCTGACGGCGGCGGGTGTAGCGGATGTGTGCGATCGCAGAGACTAGGAGGACGAGAGTGAGAGACGACATGAGCGCTCCGGGGGCGACCGACGCGAACGGCGGGGTCCCCGTGACGAACGCGACGGTGACCGCGGCGAACAGCCCGGTCAGTCCGAGGTAGTACTCCGACCAGGTAAACTCGTTTTTGCCGACCACTTCGAGATACGCCTCGAACTCCTCTGCGCCGGGAGCGAGCGTCACGACCCCGGTGTTTCGGTTGTACTCGATCACACCGCTCCGCTCCATGCGGGGTAGATGCGACTGGTACAACGAGGTGTAGAGTCGCTTCCGCTGGGTGTACGTCACCCCGACGGGGTCGGTCCCGTTCTCCTCGGCCGCGATGGCCGTCGCCAGTTCGCGGAGTGTGATCTCGCCGTCGTTCTCCGAGAGAAACCGGAGGACGTGCCGCCGTCGACCGTTGCTCAACAGGGCGAACACCTCGTCGGTAGAGATGCTCTCCTCTCCGGGTCCGTCGGTCGCGGCGTCCCTATCGGCGACGGGCGACGCGGTCTCCGTCTCGTCCTCACCAGAGTGGTCGCTCGAGTCGTGATCCGGCCGAGCCGTGGGGCGGTCCTCGCTCTCCAACTGGTCGACGCTCACTTCCAACTCGTCCGCGCTTTGTGTCGTGGTTCCTGTCTGGTCCATGGTGCGTGCCGCCGCCGCTCGGTCGTTCTCGTCGCCGTCCTCACCGGCCGTCGAGTGGGTGCTGCTCGGCGTCCGTCTGTTCACGTTCACCACACCAGCGGACCGTCAGACGATCCTTGCGGTAGGTGTTAGTACGTGACTGATTCTCTCGTCAGACGTTAACACTTTCTATATATTATGTTTCTGAGTGGTGTGTGACGCCTCACAGGACTCCCCCACGTCTGTTCACTCTCTGTGGTGCGATAGCCACGTATCTCGTACACCGTGTTCAACG
>JARVCL010000136.1:0-7883 GCA_040405695.1 Halorubrum sp.
GGGGACGGCAGGCGATGTTTCGACCGACACGATTGAGCAGTATATCGAGCGCACGGAACACGTTTAATCGGGCTTACGGCCTTCACCCTCGGGGTCAAGCCCCGAGGCACTCGGCCTGCTCCGCCTGTAGACACTCGGCTCGCTCCCTCGCAAAAGCTCGGTCGCTCCGATGGACTCGCCGGGATTTGAACCCGGGGCCTCTCCCATGCCAAGGGAGTGATCTACCACTGATCTACGAGCCCTCGTCTGCATCCAATGCTTCCGTGCTGGATATCTTAAGCGCTTCGACTCGGGGACGCAGGCAGGAGATCGCGGCGTCACCCAACGTTCAGATCCGGTCGGAATCGACGTACACGTTCAGTTCGACGTCCCGAGTCGACCCCTCCAGATCTCTCACTGCTCGCTCGACGACCTGCTCGGCCTCCGACTTGATGAGCGGGATCGCCTTCTGTAACACCCAATCGAACGAAACCAGGCGGGGGAGATCGAGTGCGTCTGGACTCGCCGAACTCGGGTCGAATTCGACTTCGAGTGCAACCTCGCAGGTACCCGGGTCGTCGAGCGCCGTCACCCGCCAGCAGCCGCTCGCGTCGATATCCTTGGTGATCTGCCAGTCGATCCGCTCGGGGGGGTCGACGCCGGTGACACGCGAGTGAGCGGTGTAAGTGAGCTTCCACCACGCGAACGTCAGTGCGTACCGGGTGCCGGGACCGCCGTCACCCTGTAGGGTCCGAACCTCGCGGAGGTACTCGGAGTAGCGCGTGTACTCCGGAAAATCGAGGAGGAACTCGTACACGGTCGCCGGTTCCTGACGCACTTCCGTTCGCACGACGAGTTCGTCCACACCGCTTGGTGTCTCCGGTGGATATTAAGCGGTCCGACAGCGGCGTGATACGACCGGCGTTCGATCGCTTCGACTCCGGAGACGAGCTGGTCTCTCGACTGGCGACGCGTGGCGACGGCCGTGAGCGCGACCCCGAGCCGGAACGCGCGGCCGGAGCCAACGGATACATCCGGCTCGAAGCCATCGAACTGTGGCATGGCTGCGGACGACCGAAACGCGTTCGAAGTGTACCGCGACCGGGTCGATCGGCCGCTGATCCGGCTGTTCCGTGAGTACGGCGCAACTGAGGCCCACTGGCTCGTCATCGGGATGGTGGCGAACGTGATCGCCCGCGTCGCGGGGCTGCTCCCTCCTGTCGTCCTCGGGGTCGCTATCGACGCCGTCTTCACCGGCGACGGCCCGTACACGCTCCCGATCGTCCCCGACGCGTGGCTCCCGACGGCGGACCCAGCCCAGTTCCAGCTCTCAGTCGTTCTCATCGTCGGCGCGTTCGTCACCACCGGCGTCTTCACCTTTATATACGGTATCGCCGCCAACAACTTCGCTCACCGCGTGATGCACGCCGTCCGAACCGACTCGTTCGACCGGATGCAGCGGCTCGACATGACGTTCTTCGACGACAAACAGACCGGCGAAGTGATGTCTGTGTTGAACAACGATGCCTCCAACCTGGAGGTGTTTTTGGATAACGCGCTCCAGAACTCCGCTCGGCTCGGCGTGATGGTGCTCGGCATCGCTGGCGTGCTGTTTTATTACAACTACGAGCTCGCCATCGTGACCCTCTCGGCGATTCCGCTCATGGTACTGTTCACGCTGTGGTTCATGCGCGCGGTCGAGCCGAGGTACGTCGAGCAGCGGGCCATCGTCGGCGATCTCAACACCGCCTTGGAGAACGCGCTCTCTGGCGTCGAACTCGTGAAGACGTCGAACACGGAGTCACAAGAGAGCGCGCGCGTCGAGTCGGCCTCCAAGTCGTACTTCGAGCGCACGATGGATATCCTTCGGCTGAACTACGTCTATCGGCCGGGAATGGAGCTGTTGGCAGGCCTCGCGTTCGCAGCAACGTTCATCGTCGGCGGGTACTGGCTCTCACAGGGCCCACCAGGGCCGTTCACCACTGAGTTGACCGTCGGGACGTTCGTCACGTTCGTCCTCTTGACACAGCAGTTCGTCGCGCCACTGGCGGAGGTGTCGAACATCGTCGACCAGTACGAGAACGCGAAGGCCTCCTCCGAGCGTGTGTTCGGTCTCCGCGACATTCCGATTCGAATCACAGACCGCGAGGACGCGGTCGTCCTCGGCAGTGAACGCGCCGGCGGCGAGAACGGGGAGAGCGACCGGGGTGGTGTCGACGGCGATGCGTCCGGTGGCACTGCGTCGGGAAGCGAGAGCGCCAGTGTCGGCCGAAACGGTGTCGACGGAGCGGTCGTCTACGACGACGTGTCGTTCGCGTACCCGGAGAACGCACTCGTCGACCCCGCAAACGCCGACGAGGAGGTGATCCGCAACGTCTCTTTCACCGCAGATCCGGGCGACACCGTCGCGCTCGTCGGACCGACAGGTGCCGGGAAGTCGACGCTTCTCAAGCTGCTCGCCCGGCTGTACGACGTGACCGACGGCGCGATCCGCGTCGATGGCCACGACATCCGGAACGTGACCGTGGCGAGTCTCCGGTCGTCGATCGGCTACGTCTCACAGGACACGACGCTGTTCGACGGCACCATCGCCGAAAACATCCGATACGGCCGGTTCACGGGCGGTGGATCCGGCGTCGACCGTACGGGTGTGAAGAGTAGGCATGGACACGAGACTGGGGAGGGTATAGACGGAAGCGTCCGCGACCGGGTGATCGAGGCGGCAAAAGCCGCGGAGGCACACGAGTTCATTGACTCCCTGCCGAACGGCTACGACACCCGGATAGGCGAGCGGGGGGTGAAACTCTCCGGCGGGCAGCGCCAGCGGGTCGCGATTGCCCGGGTCGTGTTGCAGGACCCTGCGATGCTCGTGTTAGACGAGGCGACGAGTGCGGTCGACACCGAGACGGAGATGCTGATCCAGCGCTCGCTCGACCGGCTCGCCGCCGACCGCACCACGTTCGTCATCGCGCATCGGCTCTCGACAGTCACCGACGCGGACACGACGCTCGTGTTGGAGGACGGAGAGGTGGCCGAACGTGGCGCTCACGACGACCTCATCGAGGCGGATGGGCTGTACGCGAAGCTCTGGGGCGTGCAGGCGGGCGAGATCGACGAACTACCAGACGAGTTCATCGAGGATGCCCGCGAGCGACACGTCCAGCGCGGGGTCGAACGAGTGATCGAGAGCGAGACGCTGGAGGACTGAGCGGACGGGCGACGGCTCCCAACAGAGGCCGATCTGAGAGCGCGGGTCGGCATCGACGCCGAGCCGATCTCAGCGTGGACGCTGGTGACTAACGACTGAAGTCGTGGGCTTCCTCTGTGAGATCCGAACCGGCCCAAGCCAGACCGGACCTGAGCCGAGATCAGTCGTCGCCGGACACCTGTCCAGCCGGGTCGCCGCGGGTTTCAGGGGTCGCATCCGCGGGCGCTGGCGGCTCCTCGCGCACGTCCGCGCCCCGGCCTTCGCTGATGACGTTCGCGTAGGCGTCGGGGAACACGCGGACGAAGTCGTCGAGCGCGGCGGCCCAGTCGTCGAGCAGTTCGGCGGCGCGTTCGCTGTCGGTGTAGCTGTGGTGGTTCTCGACGAGTCGGTGAAGCATCCGCTCGTCGCTCGTGTCGAGCTCCGTCGAGACCGACACCATTCCGCGGTTGACCCGATCGGCAAACCGGTCATCGGGGTCGTAGACGTACGCCACGCCGCCCGACATGCCGGCCGCGAAGTTGCGACCGGTGTCGCCGAGCACAGCGACGACGCCACCGGTCATGTACTCACACCCGTGGTCGCCGACGCCCTCTACGACGGCTTTCACGCCCGAGTTGCGGACGCCGAACCGCTCGCCGGCGACGCCGTTGACGTACATCTCACCGCTCGTCGCGCCGTACAGACAGACGTTGCCGGCGACGACGTTCTCGGTTGGGTCGTAGCCCGCGTCGGCAGGCGTGGTGACGACGATCCGACCGCCCGAGAGCCCCTTGCCGACGTAGTCGTTTGCGGCACCGGACAGTTCGAGGGTGATCCCTTGCGCGAGGAACGCGCCGAAGCTCTGGCCGGCGTGCCCGTCGAACCGACAGCTGATGGTGCCGTCTGGGAGGCCCTCACCGCCGTGTGCGGAGACGATGCGGTTTGAGAGCGTCGCGCCGACTGCGCGGTCGACGTTCTCGATCTCGCGGGTGATAGCGACCGGCGCGCCGTCGTCGATCGCGGGGCGCGCCTCTTCGATGAGATCCCAATCGAGGAGCGTCTCGATGTCAGCGTGCGCCTGCGAGCGGGTCTTCGTGCGGGCGTCGCCTGCGGGATCAGCGATCACCGCCGAGAGGTCGAGGTGTTTCGCCTTCTCGTGGTCCGTGTCGCGCTGGGTGAGGAGGTCGGGACGGCCGACGAACTCCTCGACCTCGCGGAACCCGAGTTCGGCCATGATCTCGCGCAGTTCCTGGGCGATGAACGTCATGTAGTTGATGACGTGGTCCGGCTGGCCGGGGAAGCGGTTCCGGAGGTCCTCACGCTGAGTGGCGACACCGACCGGGCAAGTGTTCTCGTGGCACTGCCGGGCCATCACACAGCCGGACGTGACGAGCGAAGCGGTTCCGAACACGTACTCCTCGGCACCCAACGCGGCGGCGACGGCGACGTCACGGCCCGTCTTGAGCCCGCCGTCTGCGGTCACGCGAATCCGGTCACGTAGGCCGGTCGCACGGAGCATCTGGTTCGTCTCCGCGAGTCCGAGTTCCCACGGGAGACCAGCGTTCTTGATCGAGGTCTTCGGTGACGCACCGGTGCCGCCGGAGTGACCGGAGACGTGAACGACATCGGCGTTCGCCTTCGCGACGCCAGCGGCAATAGTGCCGATACCGGCCTCCGAGACGAGTTTCACGTTGACGTCGGCGTCCGGGTTGGCGGCCTTCAGATCGAAAATGAGCTGTTTGAGATCCTCGATCGAGTAGATGTCGTGTTGGGGCGGCGGCGAGATGAGCCCGACGCCCGGCGTGGAACACCGCACGTGCGCGATCATTTCGTTGACCTTCTCGCCGGGGAGGTGGCCGCCCTCGCCGGGTTTCGATCCCTGTGCCATCTTGATCTGCAGTTCGTCCGCGTTCGCGAGGTAGTCGGCGGTGACGCCGAACCGACCGGAGGCGACCTGTTTGACCGAACACTCCTTCTCGGTGTCGAACCGCTCGGGCGGCTCACCCCCCTCGCCGGTGTTAGATTTCGCGCCGATCCGGTTCATCGCGATGGCGTTGTTCTCGTGGGCCTCCGGCGAGAGACTGCCCAAGCTCATCGCGGCCGTCGAGAACCGTTCGACGATCGACTCGACGGGTTCGACTTCGTCGAGCGGGACGGGGTCGCGGTCCGACTCGAACTCGAGGAGCCCCCGGAGCGTCTGCAGCTCCTCGGACTGGTCGTTGACGAGCTCGGCGAACTCGGTGTACGTCTCGTAGTCGCCGCCACGGACCGCTTGCTGGAGGGTACCGACGGTCTGTGGGTTCCAGCCGTGTTTCACCCCCGACGAGCGGTTCTCGTACTCGCCGATCGTCTCCAGTTTCGGGTCGGTACCGAACGCCATCGCGTGGCGGGTACGGAGGTCGTCTTCGATCTGCTCGATCCCGATCCCCTCGGTGCGGATCTCGGTCCCCTCGAAGAACTCGGCGACGAACGCGGAGTCGAGCCCGACGGCTTCGAAGATCTGTGCGCCCTGATACGACTCCACCGTCGAGATCCCCATCTTCGCCATCGTCTTCAGGAGGCCGTCTTCCAGCGCGGCTCGGTACGCCGCGAGCGACTCGCGCTCGTCGGCACCGTCCGGGCCAGCGACCACGTCGGCGATGGAGGCGTACGCGAGGTACGGGTCGACCGCGTCCGCGCCGTAGCCCACGAGCGTCGCGAGGTGGTGCACCTCGTGGGGCTCGCCGGACTCGACGACGATTCCGGCGCGGTTTCGAAGGCCGTTCCGAACGAGGTGGTGGTGTGTCGCACCGGTCGCGAGCAGACTCGGGATCGCGAGTCGACCCGGGCCGATTGCGCGGTCCGAGAGCACGAGGACTTCTGCACCGTCTTCGATCGCCGATACGGCGTCGTCGCGAACGCGGTTTACGGCGTCGGTGAGCGAGGTGCCGGTGTCGTAGGTGATGTCGATGGTGACGGTCTCGAAGTCGAAGTCGGCGTCGGCGTCGCCGAGCGACTTCAACGCGGCCGTCTCCGCGTCCGTGAGCACCGGGGAGTCGGCGACGATCTGGCGGGCGTGCGCCGGCGTCTCGGCTAGCAGGTTTCGCTGGGTCCCGATTCGGGACTCCAAGGACGTGACGAGCTCCTCACGAATGTAGTCGATCGGCGGGTTCGACACCTGTGCGAACAGCTGTTTGAAGTAGGTGAAGAGCGGTCGGTCGACGTCGGCGAGCACCGACAGCGGGGTGTCGTCGCCCATCGAGCCGACGGGATCTTTCCCCGACTCCGCCATCGGCTTGACGAGGTGGTCCAGCGAGTCGGTCGAGTACCCGAACGCGGCCTGATACGCGCGCACCGTGCGGCTGCCGTCGGTGTCGACGCCGGCGGCGGCGCCGTTCGTGAGTCCGACCGTTTCGGTCGTCGCCTCGTCGGTGGATTCGGATTGAGATTCCGTGGGGTCTTCGGCGGTCGTTCCGGCCGCGTGTCCGCCGTCCGGAGCCGTGCCAGCCGTGTCGGTCCACTCGTCGGCGGTTTCGTCCACGACGGTCGTGAGGTCGACCTGGTGGTCTTCGACCCAGTCGCCGTACTTCTCGTCGGTGAGCTCTGTGAACACTTCGTCGTCGGGGACGATACGCCCCTCCTCGGGGTCGGCGACGAACAGCTCGCCCGGCTGGAGTCGGCCACGGCGTGTGACGTTGGCCGCGTCCGTGGGGAGCGCTCCCACCTCGCTACCGACGACGAGCCGGTTCTCCGTCGTCACCTCGTAGCGGCACGGGCGGAGCCCGTTACGGTCGAGCACGCCGGCGACACGGTCGCCATCGAAGCCGATCACGAGTGCGGGGCCGTCCCACGGCTCCACGAGCGAAGCGTGGTAGTCGTAGAAGTCGGCGCGGGACTCGCTCATCAGGTCGTCGCCGCGGAACGCCTCGGGGACGAGCATTCGGAGCGCGTGGGGGAGGTCACGGCCCGTCTGCACGAGGAGTTCGACCGCGTTGTCGACGCTGGCCGTGTCAGACTGGTTCGGGTCGTCGATCACCGGCTTGATCGTCTCGAGCTCTGCGCCGAACGCCGGGTGTTCGAGATCGGTCTCACGGGCCCGCATCCAGTTGACGTTCCCGCGAATCGTGTTGAACTCGCCGTTGTGGACGATGTTGCGGTACGGGTGTGCGAGATGCCACGCGCCGAGTGTGTTCGTCGAGAAGCGGGCGTGAACCAGCGCGACGTGGCTCGCGAATCGCTCGTCGGTGATGTCTGGGTAGTACGTCGCGAGCTGGGATCCCTTCAGGAGTCCCTTATAAACGACGCGCTGCCGGTCGAACGAGCAGACGTAAAACCGACCCGCGCCGTCGACGTCGGCCACGACGTTCTCTATCTCACGGCGAGCGGCGTAGAGCGCGCGGTCGAATCCGAGCAGCGCCGAGTCGGTGCCCGCCGGATCCGTCTCGGGGTCGGTGAACCGTTCGGCGAGTCCCGCCCCCTCGACGGGGGCGACGAACAGCTGGGCGACGTGCGGCTCGGAGTCGAGTGCCGTCGCTCCGAGGTCCGTGTTGTCTGTCGGCACATCTCGCCACGTCAACACCTCGAGACCGTAGACGGAGAGCACCTCCGCGATGACGTCGTGGATCTCCGCCTGCACGCTCGGTTCCGTCGGCATAAACACGGAGCCGACGGCGTACTCCTCGGGGAGATTGACATCGACGACTTCCCGGAAGAACTCATCCGGGCGCGCGACCATAAT
>JARVCL010000137.1:0-7808 GCA_040405695.1 Halorubrum sp.
TCTCTTGTTCACCTCAAACAATCGGGTGTATCAATATCTCGGCCCGAAGGCGTGGAAGTGGCACCAGAGCCACGCAACGTACCTCATCTTCTACATGCTCGCTCCACATATCTGGCACCGTGCCTATCTTATCCCCGGCTTTCCGTCCACCGACCCACTGCACTGGATTTACCTCGCTATGTTCGCCACAATCGTGTCGTTACACGTCGGCGGGTTCATGAAGGTTGTGCGGCACTATCGACGAACTGGAAAGTATCCCCAAGGGATACGGTGACGCGGCGGGATCCTTCGTTCGACTTCCCGCGCAGAAGACGCGTTCGGAATCTGTCCTTGCGCCCATCCAGAACGATGAACAGACGCCTGGGCAACGTCCGACGTTGCTCAGTCGGCACCGAAAATCTCAGTCGCTGTCCGGCTGTGTCACCTCCGCGTCGAAGTCACCGCGAGCATACGCCACGCACGTGAGGATCCAGCCGTTCGAGATCTGTTCATCCGAGAGATACCTGTTCCCGTCATGGACAGCGACGTCGTTTGCGTCACCGTCGTACTTCACCGTACAGTCGCCACACCGTCCCACTTCACATCGGTACGGAATCTCGACGCCAGCGTCCAGTGCCGGGTACATCAGGATGTCGTCCTCACTGACTTCCACCTCAGTTCGCCCGCTGTCGTGACGGAAACCGACGGTGTGCCGGGGTCCGTCGTCCGCTAGACAACCGGAAAGCCCCAGTACTCCGGCGGTCCCAATCCCAGCGAGTAGTCGGCGCCGACCCGGGTCCGGAAGCGTAGCGATCCCCTCCGCGCTTACGCACGATTCACACGTTTCGATTCCTCCACGGGGTATTTTGCCGCTATCAGCGTCTGTGCTCTCACTCATACATGTTAGAACAACAATAAATATATTAAACCCGTCGCCTTATGCCAACTTAGTATCAAATTGGTCAACTCCGGGCTTTTCTGCACCGCGCTTAGTCCGTACGCATTCGCGCCCTCTATTCAGCACGCAGTTCACACCAGAGCTAAATCGGACCGCGCTTCACCGGGATTGTCGGTAGATGAGGTTGCGCTGGATGTCGTTCGCGCCCTCGTAGATGACCGGAATGCGGACATCGCGGTAGACGCGGGCGATCCGGCGATCGGTGAGGATCGACCGCCCGCCGTGGAGTTTCATTCCCTTCTCGGCGCAGTCGGTGGCGACCTCTGTCGATTTGGTTTTCGCGAGCGCGGCCCAGTAGCCGGCGTCATCGTGGTTCGCCACCTTCTCACAGGCACGCCAGTTCAGCGCGCGCGCAGACTCGAAACCGATCCGCATGTCGGAGAGGGTGTGTTGAACCGCCTGAAACTCGTTGACCGTGCGACCGAAGGCCTCGCGGTCGTGAACGAACGCCTCGGCCTCCTCGATGGCGGCGGCGGCGAGGCCGAGTCCGTGGCCGCCGACGACGACCCGCCCGTGATTGAAGAAGTCTGCGAGGACGTAAAACCCGCCACCCTCGCTGCCGATAACGTTCTCCTCGGGAACGAAGCAGTCGTCGAAGACGATGTGTCCCTGTTTCGAGGCGCGCATCCCCATCTTCTCGGGGATGTGTTCGGCCTCGTAGCCGTCGCTGTCGGTCTCGACGATGAACAGCGTGTAGTTGGAGTACCGATCCTCGCCGTCGCCGGTCTTCGCGTAGACCGTGAGCCAGTCGGCCTCGACGGCGTTGCCCACCCAGTACTTCTCGCCGCTGAGTTCGTAGCCACCGTCGACCGCCACGGCTTTCGTGGCCATCCCCGCGAGGTCGGAGCCGGTGTCAGGTTCGGAGACGGCAAGCCCGGAGAGCTGCTCGTTCTCGGCGACGGGGCGGAGGTACTCCTCCTTCTGTTCGTCGGTGCCGTACTGCTCGACCATCTCACAGCCGAAACTCGCCAGTTGGAGCGTCAGGGCGATCCCCGCGTCGGCGCGGTAGAACTCTTCAGCCATGGCGAGGATCTGCGCTAGGTCGTATCCGCTTCCGCCGTACTCCTCCGAGATATCCTGTGCGACGAGCCCGGCGTCCATCCCCGCTTCGAGCACCTCCCACGGATACTCGCCCGACTCGTAGTAGGCCTCTGCGTTGGGGGTGATGTACTCCTCGGCGAACTTCCGTGCCTCGTGTTTCACGTCCCGGGCGTGTTCCGGAACGATACTCTCGTCGAGTAGGTCCATACCCCACCTGTGGGGGCCGTCGGAATAACCTTCGTGGAACAACGAAGAACCCGGCGTTAGTTTACTTCTCGAACGGATTGACGAGTTCGAGTGTCTCTTCCCGGTCGGGACCGACGCCAACCGCGTAGACGGCCGCGTCCGTCTCGTCGGCGATGAACTCCACGTACTCGCGGGTCGCTTCCGGGAGCGCGTCGTACCCCGTCTCGGCGACGGCGGTCCAGTCGACCGATTCCCACGTGTCGAACTCGCGGTACACCGGCTCACACCGTTCCCAACGCTCCGTCGTCGTCGGCACGGTGTCGATCGGTTCGCCGTCGAGCTCGTAGCCGACACACACCTTCAGCGCGGGGAGGTCGGCGAGCACGTCGACATGATTGATCGCGAGGCCAGTGAACCCGGAGACACGGGCGGCGTGCCGAAGCATCGGAAGGTCGAGCCAGCCGATTCGCCGCGGCCGACCGGTGACCGTGCCGAACTCCCCACCCTTCTCTCGAATCTCGTCGGCGAGCGCCTCCTCGTCGGCGTCGCCGTCAAGCTCTGTCGGAAGCGGTCCTGCGCCGACCCGCGAGAGGTACGCCTTCACGATTCCGACGACCTCGCCAGCTCCGACTGTGGTGACGCCAACACCGGAGCCGACGGCTGCTCCGCCTGCCGTCGGATTCGAAGAGGTGACGTACGGGTAGTTGCCGTGGTCGATGTCGATCGACGTTCCTTGCGCCCCTTCGAAGAGGATCCGGTCACCTGCCTCGTGGCGGCGATAGAGAAAGTCGCTGCAGTTGATCGTCATCTCGTCATCGTCGAGGCGGTCACCGATCGCGGCGAACTCCTCACAGACCGCGTCGATGTCGAAGGCGGCGGCGTGTTCCGAGTCGTCGACGTCCAAGTCGTACACGTCCGCTGCGAGACTCCGGTGATGTGAAATCAGGTATTCGAGGCGCTCACGAAGCACGTCGGCGTCCACGAGATCACCGACCCGAACCCCGCGCCGTCCCGCCTTATCCTCGTACGTCGGGCCGATTCCCCGGCCCGTCGTTCCCACCTCGATGCCAGAGTCGTCTTCAGCTTTCCCTGCCTCTTCGATACCGTCGAGAACGCGGTGTGATGGAAGAATAACGTGTGCGCGACGAGCGACTCGGACGTCCGGGTCTAATCCCCGCTCGCGGAGGCCGTCGATCTCGTCGAACAGCGTCCGTGGGTTGACGACGCAACCGCTGCCCAACACGCCGATGGTCCCTCGAACGGCCCCGCTCGGGACCAACGAGAGTTTGTACTCCTCGCCGCCTTCGACGACGGTGTGGCCAGCGTTGTCGCCGCCCTGATAACGGACTACGACGTCCGCGTCCCCTCCCCACCGGTCGACGAGCGCGCCCTTGCCCTCGTCTCCCAGTTGAGAGCCGACGATGGTGACTGTCATACCGCTGTCCCCTTCCGACCGGGGGGTAAAACAGATTACGGTCCGGGGCCGCTCTCTGATGCACGGTCACGCATCAGACGAGGATTCGCCGGGTGAACCGATACACACGTGTGGCCACCCACCGCCACGAGTCGACCGCTCCCCGTCACGATCCGCCGGTGGCAACACACCGAGTCGGGGTGAGTGTGCCGATATCCGAACTGTTAATTACTGACACGCTAAACTGTCACGGGACGCTCTGTGTGTCCTGTCGACAGCAACTTTTAAAAAGGGGCATGACGAGTTAACATATGGCATGATAGACAGACTTGAGAAAGAGGTAGACATGTTGGAACGGCACCTCCAGGTGTTACGGATGGTCATCGACAGCGAGCCGATTGGCATCGTGAAGATGTCCAACGAGACCGGTTACCCACACCACAAGGTCCGGTACTCGCTGCGCGTCCTCGAGGAGGAGAACCTCATCGAGCCGTCGAGCCAAGGGGCAATCACGACGGAACGAACCCACGAGTTCGTCGACGAACTCGACGAGAAGCTCGACGAAACCGTCGACAAGCTCGGATCGATGCGAATCGACGACGCAGCCGAAGTCGAAAACTGACCTTCCGGACAGACAACCCCCGTCGCCACACCCCGACGACGCAACGACTGCGTGTTCTTCACTTTCTCCCCGGTCGAACGCTAGCTACAGGTCCGGGACCGTCAGGTGGAACCCGCCGTCGCGCGACTCGGCGAGACACAGGTGATACCCTCGTTTCCGGGAGAGCTTCACGAAGCTCTTCCGCTTCGAACGGCTGAACAGCCCGCCGCCAACCGCGTCGCTCGCGGCCTCCAGCGCCGCTGGCTCGAAGAAGCTCGCTGTCACCGCGAAAGCGCCGGCGAACTGGTCGTTCGAGTCCGCCACCTCGCCGCCGTTCGCCACGAGCGACTCTAGGGTGGCACCTGCAGTCGGCGCTCGCGTGTCGTTCAGTTCGGCCACGAACAGCGGGTTGCCCATCCGATCGCGGAGCACCAAATCGAACGCGAGCTGTTCGCGAACCTCTTCGCCAGCCTCGTAGGTCACCGTCGAGACGGACCCACCTATCTCGGCTCTGTCGACCTCCGGGAGCGCGTCGTACAGGTCTCGAAGCGCGCTCGCGTTCCCCGTGTCGCCGACCTCGAACGGGAGCTCCTCGACGAGCCATCGGGTGAACCCGTACTCCATTGTGTCGTGCAGGAACTCCTCGTACGGGCGCCCGTCGACGGTGAGTCCGTCCGTCTCGAAACTCGTGTGGTGTTCGATCCGAAGATTCTCACGTAGCTCCTCACGTCCGACCGCTCCGTCGTGCACGTCGTCGAGTGTCGCCCCGCCTTTCGAGTCGTATCTGATGAACAGGTTCGTCCCCTCACGGGCCTCTCCGGGAGAGATAGTTCGCTCATCGTCTGGAAGCTGTGATTCCGCCTCGGAGAGCCGATCTCGGAGCCGATCGGCTTCAGACCGCAACGCCTCGAGTTCGTCCGTCAGGCGGTCGCGTTCGGCCTCAAGTTCGTCTCGCGCCGCTTCGAGTGCCTCGCGTCGCTCCGTTTCGTCTTCGAGTGCTGCTTCGAGGTCGTCCCGCTCGGACTCGAGTTCGGTGAGTGCCGATTCGAGTTCGGCCACCCGTCCGGAAGTATCCCCGCTCGGCGCCGATTGCGATACCACGGTTCGGCTCGTCCCGTCCCGTGTCGGGCGAGGATCGGGTGTCGTATCGCCCGCGGACGACTCGCCCGTGCTGGCGTCTGTCGTCACGGATTCGCCGTTTCCCCGTCCGCGAGACCGACCGTCGGCCGTATTCGTCGGAGGCTCGGATCGACCACTCGCGTTGCGGCTCCGATCCTCTTGCTCACTTCGAACCTCCGTCTCCGAGGGGTCCAGCGCCGGAATCGATTTCGCCTCTCGCCACTCTGCCTCCTCCGAGAACACGTCCTCGGAGCCACGAGCGTGCACACCGGGGTCGTCTGTCGCTCCCGAGCGTGCACTTTCAGCACCCGCGCCGTGTTCGGTGTGGTCCGACCGCTCCCGTGCAGGCTGTTCGACCCGCACGTCGGCCTCGGCGGCTGTCGGCTCGCTCCCTCTGTGTTCGTTCGTATCAGGGTTCGTCCCCGCCTCGGCGTCGCCCGACATCTCTGCTCCCGACGTGAGGTGGTCGGACTGGTCGTCGCCGACGGCGCCCGTTCGACCAGAGGCCGCAGCAGGGTCGGCTCTCGGCTCCTCGCTTCGGCTGCCGCCCGACCGGTCTCGGCTATTCTGACCCGTGTCGTTCGCGCCCGACGACGCACCTTCCGCCTCTGTCGGAGCGTCTGCGGCGGCGGGTGATGGCTCACTGGACCCGTGATCGTCACCCGCCGACGATTCTGTTGCCGGGTCGCTGGGATCGTCTCTCGCGTCGTTACTGGCACCAGTACCGGACGCGCTCGGCGTTTCCGACCCACTCGTGTTCGGGGTCTCCGTCGTCGTATCTGCGGGGAGCTCGCGGACGTCGAGGTCGACCTCGTACACGGTGTAGATGCCGACCTCGTCGTCGGCGAGATCGAACGCCTTCTCGCCGGTTTCGAGCCGCCGAGAGTTGCCCACGTACGCGGCTGGCATCGACTCTCCGGCGGCGTACGCGACGTAATAATCACCGGAGAGCACGTTCTCTGACAGTTCGACGTATCCGGTGAACCCGCCTTCGGAGAGCTTCCGGTCGGCCGCCGACAGCGGCGTGTCCTTCGTGTAGTACTGTGCCCGCTTCTCGCCACCCCGTTCCTGCATGGCGAACAGGAGTGGAAGTGCCTCGTCCGGTGCCTCGTACAGCGTTCCGGAGGTGTCCGCGAACGCATCCAGATCGACGTCGGCGGTCCCAAGGACCCGTCCGTCGAGGAGGAACAGCCAGCCAGTGCCGTCGGTGGCCGCCCCAGAGATTCCTCGGTCCGCGAACTCGCGGAGCCCGTCGAATCCACCGGAGAACGACCGGGCGTCCCAGCCCGTGATCTCCTCTCTTCGCTGTGCGTCCATTCGTTAGATTATCTCGCCTGCAACGACTCAAATACTTTCCGGACCGTGAGACGCCCGTCTGACGCGATATCCGCCGAGCTGCCGGCGTCGACGTGTTAGCCGTGTCACTCCGCGCTCGTGACGGTCGCTATCGCTTCCCTGCCGAGCGCGACCACGTCGGGATCGAGTGTGCTTTTTGCCAGCTCCTCGGTCGTGTACCACGACCACGCGTCGGCGTCGGCCTCGTCGTCGCCGGCGGGAGTGATCTCTCGTGAAGGGACCTGTGCATAGTAGAGGTGATCGATGTGCTGGTGGCCCACGGAGCCGTCGGGGTGGACGTCGATATCGTGGAGGATCTGGTGGGCCGGCTCCGGAAGCGGTCGGCCGTTCGGCGTCTCGATGTCCGCCCGGTCGGCGATGAGTTCAGCCTGCAGGCCGGTCTCTTCGTACACCTCTCGAAGCGCAGCCTCGTGAGGAAGCTCGTCACGGTCGATGTGTCCTCCCGGGGGAAGACAGAGCCCGAGTCGTTCGTGCTCGTGGAGCGCGGTCGCTCCGTCGTTGACGATGTACGTCGTGGCAGTGAAGTGGCGTGTCGTCTCCATACGGTCGGCTGGACGCGGTCCGGCTTGTATGATACGGCTTCGGCAGTAACAGGTGACCGTCCGCCGCTCACCGAGCGGCGCGGGACTCAGGCCGCGATTTCGTCTTCAGCCTCCAACAACTCGTGGTACCGGTTCCGGATGGTGACCTCGGAGATGTTGGCGACCTCGCTCACCTCGCTCTGTGTCACTTTTTCGTTGGTGAGCAGTGAGGCGGCGTACACCGCGGCGGCTGCGAGTCCGACGGGCGACTTGCCCGAGTGGATCCCTTGTGACTTTGCGGTGTCGAGCAGCTGTCGCGCGCGTCGCTCCGACTCGTCGGAGAGGCCGAGATCGGAGGCGAACCGCGGGACGTAGCTCTCGGGGTCGGCGGGCTGGATCTCCAGTTTGAGTTCCCGGACGACGTAGCGGTAGGTTCGAGCGATCTCGTCCTTCTCGACGCGCGAGACTCCGGCGATCTCGTCGAGACTTCGGGGGGTGCCGGCCTGCCGGGCAGCGGCGTACAGCGACGCTGTCGAGACGCCTTCGATCGAGCGGCCGGGGAGGAGATCCTCGTCGAGCGCGCGACGGTAGATGACCGACGCGGTCTCACGGACGTTGTCGGGGAGGCCGAGC
>JARVCL010000138.1:0-32269 GCA_040405695.1 Halorubrum sp.
GAGCATCGCGGCTTGGAGGACCTCGTTTTGTTTCTTTTCACCGCCCGAGAAGCCAGCGTTGAGGTAGCGCTGCATGAACTTCTCGTCCATGTCGAGCAGATCCATCTTCTCGGAGAGGATCGACTGGAACTCGGCGACGCCGATCTCGCCGTCGTCCGCGGGACCCTCCATCGGAGACGTGTCGTAGCCGGCGTCCTCGTCGGCCTCGGACTCTGTCTCGTCTTCGTCCTCGTCCTCGAACAGTTCCTCACGCTCCTCGGCTTTGGCGTTGAGCGCCTGTCGAAGGAAGCTCGTCATCGTAACCCCTTCGATCTCTGCAGGGTACTGGAAGCCGAGGAAGATGCCGAGCGCGGCGCGCTCGTTCGGCTCTAACTCGAGCAGTTCCCAGTGGTAGTCCTCCTCGTCGAGTTCTGCTTCGACGTCCTCAAGGTCGGCCGCTTCGAGGTGGAGCGTGACGGTTCCGTCGGTGACTTCGTACGCGGGATGACCGGCAATGACCTTCGCCAGCGTCGACTTTCCGGACCCGTTCGGTCCCATGAGCGCGTGGATTTCGCCAGACGCCACGTCGAGGTCGACGCCGCGAAGGATCCGTTCACCGCCCTCTTCAGCTACCCGTGCGTGCAAGTCGCGTATTTCGAGAGTTGCCATCTGTGTAATTGAGCCTCGTACTGAAACGGTAGGGGTTCTCGGGGTTAATGGTTACGCATTCACCCGTTCGAAAGCACAAATTGTAGAATAATTCTTTCGTCGAACGAAAACCGAGTTGTCGTTCTTCACATGAACGAGCCGAGACCCGTCTGTTCCTGTCCAGTTTTGACCTCCTCCCAAGAGGTCCCGAGCGCCGTTATCACCCGCTCGATCGGCCCTTTTAGCGTCTTGTCGAGCATCTTCTCCCAGTCGATCTCGAACTCCTCGGGGATCTGATCGGCGTACTCGAAGCAGATCACGTCCGGGTCCTGTTTGAACTCCCCGTACAACGCGTTCCGCTGCGGGTCGAGTCCCCGTTCAGACTCCATCCGCTCCCAGAAGTCAGGATGCACTTTCTCGATGTAGACCCGCTTCGGCTTCGATCCGCTTCCGAAGTTAGTTCCCAACAGTTCGTTGGCGTACTGTGCGCCCCGAACCTGGGCAGTCGGAGTCTCGTACGCGTCGAGTCGCTTCCCGATCCCACCGGGAATTCCGACCTCTTCTACGTCAACCTCGCCGGCGAGGAAGTCGTCGATCACTCCGGAGAGATACGTCTTGATCGCTGCGACGTCTTCGTCGATATCGTCGCCGGTGACTATCGTCTCGATGACGTGCTGTTGGACTTCCTTGGTGATCCCCGCGATGTCCGACCGCTTGTACTCGAACCCGGTGATATCGATGTCGTCGACGTCTTTTCCCTCTTTCCAGATAATGTGGCCTGCGTACCGTTTCTTCTTGCCGGCTTGGAAGAACCGGCGATACAGCTTCTCGAACTCGATCTGGAACCGGTGATCCTCCGCGTTCAGTCGCTCACGCGCGAAGTCGTCGTAGCGGTCGTTGATGTGGTCTTCTATCTCGAAGGAGGCGCCGATGGCGTCTTCTTTTGCCATCTCGCCCAATGAAAGCATGACTGAGTCGGTATCGCCGTACGTCACTTCGTACCCGATCTCGGCCGTCACGTCCGCGGTGAAGTCGATCACCTCCCTGTTCGTCGAGGTGACACCCGCACTCATCTCCCGGTCGTAGAGCCGAAACCGGTCCCAACCGAACACGCCGTACAGACTGTTCATCAGAACCTTCACCGCTCCCTGCTGGCGGTCGTACTGCTCGTACGCCTCGGTTCCCGGATCGTGCTCGTTTCGGAGCGCTTTCTTTTCTTCCCGCTCGTCGAGGAGTTCGTTCACCATCTCCCGAATGATACCGTCGGGCTCCTTACGGAAGTGGACGCCCGTCGGAGTTCGATACGTCTCTCCATCGTACGTCTCGGGGTCGACTTTCGTCTCCGGTGACGCGTTGATCGTCACCATCGACATGGGGTACAGCGACTTCAGGTCGAGGACGCTCACCATCTCGCGGACGCCGGATATCGGGTCGAACACCGCGCCGCCCTCGAAATCCTCGGCGTCCTGTTGGCCCTTCGACGGGAGCGCGAAGTTGCCGTACGCCATGTGGAGCACGTACATGTCCACGGCGTCGCCAGGGGTCGTCGCGTCCTCCAGTTTGCAACCGACGATCTTTCGAGCGTCGTCCCAAAACGCGATCACGTCCTGTGCGCGGTCGATCTCGACGCACAACTCGACATCACGGATGCTGTATTCCAACAGGCGCTCGGGGTCTCGTTCCCAGAGGTCACCGATGTCACCGGCGTATCGCTCTTTCCCGACGCCGAGTTCTCTCTCTCCGACCGCGTCGAGTCGGTACGACTCCAGTTCGGTGAACATCGTCCGCTTGTAGGCGTACAGCAGATCGAAGACGACCCGACCCTTGATATCTGGGCCACCCCAGCCAGACCGCCACACCTCGTCGATCCGAGAGAGGCGGTCGACGGAGAGGTCGAACCCGCTCTCGTCGTCGAGCACTTCCATCCGGTCGAGAAGATACGGGGCGTCGAAGTCCTCGAAGTTCCATCCGGTCAACACGTCGGGGTTGGTGTCGCGGAGGTACTCGACGAACGCGTCGAGCATCGCGTCCTCCGCGTCGAACGTCTCGACACGAAAATCGAGTGCTGCGTCCTCGACGATCCCCTCGTAGTCGGGGAGCGCCTCGGGGGGCGGCACGTCGGCTTCGGGGGCGTCGTACAGCCAGACGACGTACTCGTCGTCGTAGGAGTCGTGGCTGGTGAGACAGATGATCGGCTCCTCGCCGTCTTCCGGGAACCCCCGGCGGTCGTCGACCTCGATGTCGAAGGTGTTCACCCGCATCTCGGCGTCGACATCTGCCGGTTCGAGGTGTCCCTCGTGGACCTGGATCGTTCCCTCTTCGTCGTCGAGTCGCCGCTCTTCGACCCGAATCCCGCCGTTGATACCGTTGTCGATCAGGAACCGGTTCGGAAAGAGGATGTCTGCCTCGAACGTGGTCGCGAACTCGTCGCGGATGTTCCCCACGTCACGTGGTGTGCGGGTGACGATGCGAGTGAGCTGATCGCCGCGAATGCTCTCGTACGGCTCGCCGTCGGGATCCGACTCTCGTGTCCCCATAACGACATCGTACTCTTCGACAGGGTCGACATCGAGGTCGGCTGTCGGGACGTAAAAGTAGGGTTCGACGCCGAGAACGCGCAGGTGTTCGACGGCGTCGTCTTCTCCGTCTGTGGTGGACGGTCGGCGACCGAACACGTGGACGACCGGGTACTCGTCGCTGCCGTATCCCTCTATCGCGTAGTCGATCTGGGTTATCATCAGCTCGACGGTACCGGTCGAGTCCGGGAACTTCGCCTCGTCGACATCGATAACGTCGCTGACGCGGCCGCCGCCGGTACCGGTGACGACCTTGGCCTCCGCGGCTGCAAGGTCGTCGCGGTCGGTGCCGCCGTCGTCGGTTCTGTCGCCCGACGAGAAATCCGTGAGCCCCGACTGAGTCATACACACAGTTCGGCGTACGCGGCTAAAAAACTCGGCGTTCGCGCTCGGAGGGCGGTCGACTTCGAGCGTGGCCTGACCTGCGTCTGTCCGGCGGTACCGGCCACCACGGAAAGGCATATATTGTGCCACGTCGTACCACGGTTCATGCCCTCGAACCCTCACCGGGAGAATAGGACGCACCGCTCGGGTAGCGACGCGGCCGACACCGAGGTGGAGGCGTACGAGGACGACGGGAACGTGGTATTCTTCGACGCGGAGAACCCGCTCGCGTGGGTCGAGGCGAGCCGAACGGTTCGACTGACTGACGCGGCCTGACCCTTCCGGGCCCCTACTTGCACCCCGATTGCAGATACAGAGTCGTCACATCGCAGTGACGGCCGGGACACAACTCCTTTGAGCCGGCACGCCGTAGCGAGGTCGTGTTTCCCTTCGACGAGGAAAACGAGGGCGAGGTCTCCTTCGGCGAGAGTTCCGAGGCCGAACGCGAGATGACACCGGATGCGCCCGAGGCGCCGTCCGTCGAGACGTACGACGACACTGGAGACTTCTCGTCGGCTGCCGACGTCGACGGCGACACGCTCCGTGCGTTCGTCGTCGCCGTAATCTACGCTAACGTCGCGGTGCTCTTCGTGTTTCTCGGCCCCATGGTATGGTTCTTCGAAGGATGGAGTCGAGTGGGGCCAGCGCTGTTCGTCGTCGGCGTTCTCGCCGGGATCCGAACGTATCAGACGTACCGTGCGTGGGACCAGTCGCGGGAGGACAGCGGTGGCGATGAGGGCGACGACGACCCCGACGAGGACGGCCCGGAACCGTAATGACCTCGGCTCTCGTTTTCCAGCTATGCAGACGGTCCGCGACGGAAATGGCGACACGTACCTCCTCGTGAAGCGGTCGGACGAGTCAAGCCGAGTTCGCGATCCGCTGACCGGCGAGGAACGATACGTCGAGAACGCGACACTGGAGAGTATCGACGGCGAATCACCCCTCGCGACCGCGTCGCTGGGTGTCCCCGCCTCAGTCCGGCAGGTGATCCGGGCCGTTCACGACGACCGATCGCTGGGGTTGCTCGTGGAACTCGTCGATGCTGGGCCGCTGTCGGTCGTGGAGATCATGAAGTACGACATGTGCGAGTCAGACGTTCACGGACGACTCGCAGAGTTCCGCGTCGCCGGACTCATCGAGGAAGTCGAGGTCGGCGACCGGCGCGGGTACGCGGCAACCGACACCGCGGCGGCGGCGGTTCGCCTGCTCCGTGACGGAAGACCCGCAGAGGACGCGCCCGAGAGATGACCCGCCGTGGAGCGACGCGAGTTAGACGGAGCGGGTTGTTCCTCAGTCGTCACCGGGCGACGCGAGCTCGAGTCCCGTGGCGTCTTCGCGGGTGACGGTCGACCGGTTCGTTCGAGGGTCCTTCTCGACGGTAACGAGTTCGTCGGCAGCCCCGACCAGTTCGTCGTCGTGACTGACGATCAGGATCTGTCGGACCCCGAATCCACGCATCTCCTCGACGAGGTCGACGAGCCGTGAGACGTGCCCCGAGTCCAAGAACACGGTCGGCTCGTCGAGGATGAGTGGTGGGGTCGGCGCCGCTCCCTCGATTCCCTCCGCGAGCAGTCGATAGATCGCACAGCGTAACGAGAGGTTGAACAACGCCCGCTCACCGCCCGAGAGCTGCTCGGGGTCGAGCGCCTGACCGTCCTTTTGATACACCGTCAACGCGTACTGACCGTCCAGCTCGATGTGTGAGTAGGCGTCGTTGCCGTACACCAACTCGAACGTCTCGTTGAGCGTTCGCTCTAGCTCGCGAACGTTCCGCTGTCGGAGTTCGGCCCGCAGGTCGCCGTACGTCGCCTCAAGCGCTGCGGTCTCTTCGTGTAGCGACTCAAGGTCGTCGACGGTCGCTGCGAGCTCTTCGCGCTCTTCGCGGAGCGATTCGAGCGCCTCGATTTCGCCTCTCACGCTGCCGATCGTGTTCTGAAGCTCTGTCCGTCGCTCGTCGAGGCGTTCGAGCTCTTCGGCGACTCGTTCGAGGTATTCATCCGCCTCTCGTTTTCGCGTCTTCGCTGTCTCGATTGCCTCCTCGTCGACCGCCTCGCGGAGCTCGTCTCGCCGGTCGCGCTTGTCGGCGAGCCGATCGCGTCGCTCGTCGTTTACGGCTTCGAGGTTCTCGCGTTGCTCGCGGCGACGCTCGACGCGATCTTCCAGATCGGCTATCGACGCCAGCTGGTCTTCGACCCTATCGACCGCCTCTCTGGCGGCCTCGATCTCGTCGATCTCGGCCTCCAGTTCCGCGACTCGTGCCGCGGTGTCGGCCGCCTCTTCTCGCTTCTTCTCGGCCACCTCACGCGTCTCTTCCGCCTGTTCGCGGAGGTCGGCGGCCCGCTCTCGTTCCGCCTCTGCCGCCTCTCGCTTCTCTGTTGCCTCCGCGCGCTTTTCTTCAACCCGCTCCCGTAACATCGTCGTCGTCTCGTCGATCTCGTCGAGCCGTTCGGCGGCCGTCACGAGTTCGTCGAGCGTTTCGATCCGGTCCTCGAGTTCACTCGCCCGCTCGCGGGCCGCCTCTAACGACGCCTCCAGCTCCGCGACTCGTTCGCGATCTGCTTCGATCCCCGTCGTGTGCGGCGACCCCTCGACCGGTTGTCCACACTCGGGGCACTTCCCCGCGGCGAGAAGCTCTTCTGCTTCTGTCACCCGCTCCCGGGCGTTCTTCAACTCGGTGGACAGCTCGGCGATCCGCTCGCGGGTCTCGGCCCGTCGTTCACGGAGGGTGTCACGTCGCGTGGTCGCCTCGTCACGCCCAACATCGATGTCCGGAGTCTCGTCGTCGTCCGCTCCACTCCGCTCGAACCGCGCTTCGAGGCGCGCCGCCTCCTCGCGGAGATCCTCGACCGACGACTCCCGATCGTCGGCCGCCGCGTCCGCCGTGTCGGCCTCGTCTGCGAGCCGCTCCGCTTCTGTCTCGGCTTCGGCGGCCCGTTCGGCGAGGTCGTCGGCTTTGTCAGCGAGGTTGGCCGCCTGGTTCCGGAACGCCTCGGCGTTCACCCGGCGGTCGTCGAGCGTCTCCCGAACCGTCGACTCCCGTTCGTCGAGGTCGGCTCGACGCTCGTCGACCGCCTCCGTGGTCGCCGCGTCGAGGCCGGCAGCGTCGACCTGATCCTCGACGGCAGCGCCGAGCTCGTCGATTCGCTCGCGTGCCTCTCGGATCGCCTCTTTGTGATCCGTTCGCTCGCGCTCGGTCTCGCGGATCGACTCCTCGATCGTCTCGATCTCGGCACGCACCGAGTTCAGCTCCGATCGATTCTCCTCGTAGGTCGCGAGCGTATCAGCCGCGTCCGAGCGGGTCTCTTTCGCCTGCTCCCGCTGCTTCTCGTAGTGGTCGACCTGCTCGTCGACCTCCGCGAGCTCGCGTTCGAGTCCGTTGAGTCGGTCGTGAAGTCCCTTCGACTCCTTCTCGTCGATTCGACGGTCTTTCTCCTCCAGAACAGCCCGTTTCGCGTTCAGCACATCTTCGACGCCCAAGCGGGCGTCGCCTGCGCGTTCGCGATACTCCTCCAGTGTTCCCAACTGGAGCAGGTCGTCGATTACGTCTTGGCGCTGGCTCGGGGTGGCGTTGATGAGCGCGTTCACCTCTCCCTGCTGAACGTACGCACAGTTGACGAACGCGTCCGCGTCCATCCGGAGGAGTTCGGTGACGAACCGTCGAACCGCGGTCGCGCCGTCACGGGTGGTTTCGGCTCCAGCCGTTGCCTCCAGGGTGCAGTCGTGATCGACGCGGTCGTCGTACGCTCGTAGCCGCCGTGAGACGTGATACGAGACGCCGTCGTGTGTGAACCAGAGGTCGATTTCGGTCTCCTCCTCGCCGTTCGTGATAACGTCGTCGAGGGTGCCGTCAAGCGCCTTCGAGCCGTACAGCGCGAAGAAGCACGCCTCCAACAGCGAGGACTTCCCGCTGCCGTTGATCCCGTGGATGACCGTGACCCCCGGCGTGAGCTGGAGGTCGGCGTCGCCGTACGGCTTGAAGTTCGAGAGCCGAATACGGTCGAATCTCACAGGTAATCCTCCATAGACACTTGCGTTTCAGATCCCGGCGACGAGTCGGCTGCTGTCTCACGGTCGGCATCGGAGTCCGAGCCACTCGTCTCGTCGGTCACCGACGTCGACATCGAGTCGTCGCCGTCGTCTGCGTGGTCGTCTCCATCCGTTTCGTCCGTATCGTCGGCGTCGGGGGCGGCGTCCCCACGGTCGTCGGCCGCGGGTTCTGTGTCGTCGGTTGCGGGCACGAACGCGCCGGGGTCTCCGAGCCGCTCCTCGACCGCCTGTTTTACCGTTTCTCTTACGTTGGCGTCGGCGACGCCGTCCGAACGGACCGTCTCGTCGACATCGAGCGCGGCAGCTGAGAGCCCCATCTCCTCGATCCGCTTGCGGACCGCGTCCTCTGGGTCCGCGAAGCTCACGTCGACCTCGTCGTCGCTCTCGACCGTCCGCCGATCGGTGACGCGAGCGATCAGCGCTCCGGCGTCGGTCGCGAACGCCTCTATCGCCGCTGGGGTAACCGGATCGCCCTCGCCCGTCACTTCGACGAGCACGACCGCGTCGGTCAGGTCGTGCTCGCGGACCCGCTCGCGGACGCGGGGCTCTCCTTCGCCCTCCCGGAGTTCGACGGATACGAAGGCGAACTCGCGGGTGTCGAGCGCGCGCCGGCGAATCTCGACACGATCGTCGCCGCCGACGGCCGTCTCGTCGAACCTGACGAGGTTGTAGCCACGGCCTTCGCGTTCGCTCGCGCTCGCGCGTTCTGTGGATCCTGGGTAGGTCACCCACGTGCCGGCCACCTCCGCACGGTCGGGTGTGTGGTTGTCGCCGAGAAGCATCGCGTCGAACCGAACGTCACTCTCCGAGAGCACGGTCTCCGTGTCCCAGTCTGCGTGTGCGAACGGCTCGAAGAGTCCGTGTGCGACGAGCGCCGCGTAGTCGGCGTCGTGTGGCTCGAAGGAGTACGCCAGTTCGTCGCGCCGGGAGACAGGAACGTGATCGAGGCCGTAGAACGCGGTGTCTTCGACAGTGGTCGGCGCGTCGCCCAGACGGGTCGCGAGTCCGAGTCGTTCGAAGAGGTCGAGCCACTGTCCCCCGCGGGTCGACTCGTGGTTTCCGACCACGGCCAGGAAGGGGATGCCTGCGTCGTCGAGTCGACGGAGCACGGAGATGGTCCCCATCAGGTCGGGGAGCTCTGGCCGTCGGTCGTGAAAGAGGTCCCCAGCGTGGACGACGGCGTCGACATCGTCCGCTATCGCGTCGTCGACGACTGCGTCGAACGCATCGAGGAAGTCCTGTCGTCTGACCGGCGAGTGGTACTGCTGGTACCCGATATGGGTGTCGCCGGTGTGAATCACCCGTGTCATCGCCCCACGGTTAGTCGGTGCACGGCTTAGGGGTTCCGGGGTTCTCACGACACTTCCGCTCACAGCCCGCAGACGGTGCCGTCGTCGGTTCCGAAGCGGGAACACGATCCGTTGTGACCGTTCGAAATCGTCGGTACGAGTCGAGCGCCGTCTCACCCCGTTCAGCGAGCTCGTCGTGTCCATCTCGTCGGGCGTCTTCGATCGCCTCGACGAGTCGGTCGAGTCCGACGGCCTCGACGAAGCCGGCGGCTCGAGAGAGGTCGTCCCGAGCGGCGGCGGCTTCGTCGATGACGGCCGCGTACGGCCGTCTCGCGGTGTCTGTTCGCGTCGCTAACGTCGAGAGCGCCCGTTTGACGTCGTCAGTCGAGACCACAGGCACTCTGGTGCGGCATCGGAGTTATACCTTCACAGAGCCGCCACCGACTCGGACACTCACACCGACAGCGAGTAGAGCCGCTTGCGCGCGTCGGTAAAGGAGAACCGCGAGTCGACCGCGTCCTCTTCTTCCAGCCGGGAGAGCGCGTATCGAACGGTGCGTGGCGGCAAGAGCGTCTCCTCGGCGAGTTCACTCTGTGTTAGCGTGTCGTTGTAATCGAGAACCTTCGCGACGAGTTTCGCGCTCGGCGGGAGGTCACGAACCCCCTCCCAGCGATCCGAGACGTCGTCAGCGGCAACGGCTTCCGTGGTGCTCATGCGTACTACTAGCTAAGCAGATGCTGAAGGATAATATTTACTATTGTTTTTGATTACTATGAAGAATACTCTGTCGGGCGACGGTCACACGGAGGTGTCCCCACCCGAAGCCTCTTATCCAGCAGCGCCCTTGTAACACGTAATGAGTGACACCGTCGACGACGTCGACATGCCCTACGACGAGGGCTCGGCGTCGAGACAGGAGAAGATCGAGACCCTCCAAGACCGCCTCGAGGTGCTCGAGTCCCAGAACGAGGAGATGCGTGACAAGCTCCTCGACGCGAACGCCGAGAATAACAAGTATCAGCAGAAGCTAGAGCGTCTCACCCACGAGAACAAGAAGCTGAAGCAGTCTCCGCTGTTCGTTGCGACCGTTCAGGAGATCACCCCCGACGGGGCTGTCATCAAGCAGCACGGCAACAATCAGGAAGCCCTGACCGAGATCACCGACGAGATGCGCGAGCAGCTCGATCCCGACGACCGGGTCGCAGTCAACAACTCGCTGTCGGTGGTCAAGAAACTGGAGAAAGAAACCGACGTGCGCGCCCGCGTGATGCAGGTCGAGCACTCACCGGACGTCACCTACGCCGATATCGGTGGGCTCGAAGACCAGATGCAGGAGGTCCGCGAGACCGTCGAGATGCCGCTCGAGCACCCGGACATGTTCGACGATGTCGGAATCACTCCCCCGAGCGGCGTCCTCCTGTACGGACCGCCGGGAACGGGGAAAACGATGCTCGCGAAGGCCGTCGCCAACGAAACCGACGCGACGTTCATCAAGATGGCCGGCTCCGAGCTTGTCCACAAGTTCATCGGCGAGGGAGCGAAACTCGTTCGTGACCTGTTCGAGGTTGCCCGCGAGAACCAGCCTGCGGTGATATTCATCGACGAGATCGACGCCATCGCTTCGAAACGGACCGACTCGAAGACTTCCGGTGACGCCGAGGTGCAGCGGACGATGATGCAGTTGCTCAGCGAGATGGACGGCTTCGATGAGCGTGGCGACGTCCGGATCATCGCCGCCACCAACCGCTTCGACATGCTCGATCCCGCGATCCTTCGGCCGGGTCGCTTCGACCGTCTCATCGAGGTACCCAAACCAGATACCACCGGTCGGGAGATCATCTTCCAGATTCACACACGGAACATGAACCTCGCCGACGGCATCGACTTCGGCCACCTCGCAGAGCTGATAGAGGACGCATCCGGCGCAGACATCAAGGCGATCTGTACCGAAGCTGGGATGTTCGCGATCCGTGACGGCCGGACCCAAGTGACTCTCGACGACTTCCTCGAGGCCCACGAGAAGCTCCAACAAGACGACTCCAACGACGCGGACGACTCGCTGGCATTCGCCTGAACGACGCGTCTCAGCTTCCGCTCGACGCTTCTGTCCTGTGCTCCGTTCATACCACGTTAGGTCGCGCTCACGACCAGATACGGGAGTACGAAGAACACGACCAGTATCAGTCCGGCGGCGAGGGCGTATCCGCCAGCAACACCCGCGAGCGCCCGCCACCCATCCCCGACCCAACCGATATTCATACGTACGCGTCCATCGGTTCCGTCTTAACGGTTGTCCCGGGCGGTCGGTGCAGCCGTGGCGTACTCGACTGTCGAGTTCTCAGACGTCGCCAGCCATCGCGCGGAACAGGTTGTTCGAGAGGGTGTCCCGGTCGACTGTCTCGAGTTCTTCCTCGCCGGTCGGATCGATCTGTGGAGTTATCGTCCCACCTCCCATCCGAGAGTGACCACCGCCGTTCCCGTTTTCGACCTCTGACAGCACGGCGTCTATCGCGTTCCCCATGTGGACTCGGTCGTCACGAGACCGGCCGGAGAGGTGTATCGTACCGTCGCGCTCTCCAATAACGACGACTGCACTCACTCCTTCAAGCTGGATCAGTTCGTCTGCCGCCTGTGGGATCGCATCCACGTTGTTCACGCCGCCGACGTCCGCCACCGCGAACGATCCCTCGATCTGTCTCCCGGCGATCGCTCGGGCCTTCACCTCGAGTACCTCCGAGTCGACCGCAGGGTTCGCGATTCGATCCAGTTGGTCCTGATCGACACCAGGATACACGTACGCAGCGGCAGCGAAGTCGGGTTCGCTCGCTCCGACCGTGAGGTGTTTCGTATCTGCGAGAATGCCGTACAGGAGCCCGGTTGCTGCCCGCGTCGATAAGGCGAGATCCCCGTTCGTCTCGCTGGCGTGTTTGTCCGGCGGTACCGGGACGGCTCCGTTGTCGTCGAAGTACTCTGCGACGATGGAGGCGGTCGCGCCGTAGTCTGTTCGGACATCGGTGAACTCGTCGCCGGCTCCGTCGCCAGGATGGTGGTCGACGACCGCCGTCGGCAACACACCGTCCGCGCCGGCGAACCCCCGTGGCTCGTTGTGATCGACGAGCACGACAGTCTCGGCCGCGAGGTCACTCACGTGATCGATCCGATCGAGTTCGAGATCTAGCACGGTTCTGAACGCACGGTTCTCCTGATGGCGAATTTGTCCGGGAAACTGAACGGTCGCCGGCACGTCGAGCTGATCGGCGAGCGATGCCACCCCGATCGCGGCAGCCATCGCGTCTGGATCCGGGTTCGGGTGCATCAGGACGGTGATCTCGTCTTGGTCGGCGATCAGCCGTCGGAACTCGACACCTGCCGGGCGGCGGGCACGGAGGAGCGCGTAGGTGATCACGAGGAGACTGACACCCGCCACCACGGCCACGGCGACCAGCTCCGGGCTCTCGCGGACGAGCGCTTCCGCTTCGGAACGAACGCCGCTCACCGGTCCCATAATCCCCATACGTCAGACGCGACTCACCGACGGCACATGAAGGTTCGTGGATCCTTCGAGCGGCCAACACACGTAGAATACGTTGAATCCTCTGTCAGATCCGCGAATTGGCGGCTACGAGCCCTATTCTCGCCGGAACGCAGCGACCGCATCTCGATACCCCTGACGGTACGTCGGGTACGTGAACTCGTACCCTAGCGTCCGAAGTCGGGCGTTCGAGCACCGCTTGCTGGTGTGTATGCGTCGGCGAGCGGCCTCCGAGAGGTCACCCTCCGCGATCCGCTCCGCCTTCGAGCGTTTCGGCGGTCGGTCAACACCGCACTCGTCGGCGAGCCAGTCGGCGAACACGTGTTTGTCGACGGGTTCGTCGTCGACGACGACCACCGCCTCGTCGCGTGCCTGATTCGTTTCGAGGAGGTGCCGTATGGCCCCTGCAGCGTCGTCGCGGTGCACCATGTTGAGGTAGCCGGCCGTCACGGGACCGTCGAGATACCGCCGGAGGCGGTACCGGTCGGGGCCGTACAGTCCAGCGAACCGAGCGACGGTGCCGTCGATCCCGTGTTCGGTCGCCGACAACGCCGTTCGCTCGGCCGTCGCCAGCACCGCCGTCTTCTCGGTCGTCGGTTCGATCGGAGTCTCCTCGTCGACCCAGTCGCCGCCGTGGTCGCCGTACACGCCCGTCGAAGATGTGTACACGAGCCGATCCGGCGTCGTCGATCGGCCACCGTACTCCTCGATGACGTTCTGTAGCCCGTCGACGTACACCTCACGGGCGGCCGCCGCTCCCCGGCCGCCAGAACTGGCCGCGAAGACGATCGCGTCGGCGTCGGGGAGCGCGGCGAGCGTGTCCGGTTCGGTGGCGTCGGCACGGACGGCGTCGACTCCTCCGGTCGGTGTGCCGCCGACATCCCTGTCGCGCTCTGCTGGAGCAGCTTCGTCGCCGACCGCCTGGATCGCTTCGAGACCGCCCTCAGAACGCCTGACTCCCGTCACGTCGTGTCCGCGAGTGTGGAGCTGGCGGGCGAGTGCGAGTCCGACATACCCACAGCCGACGACGACGACCCTCATGGCTTACGGCTCTCGATGACGGCCATGACCTCCGCGAGCTGTTCGAGAGTCATCTCGGCTCGACCCTCGAGAGTCTGTTGGACCTCTTGGCCGGTGAGGTCGGCGTCGATGGACGCCGCGACCGTGTCGACGTCGAGCACTGCCGTCGCCATTCCCATGAGCAGGTGATCGCGGAGTTCGGCGACCATCGGCGCTGGATCGCTGCCGTCTCTCGCGGCGAGAACTGCCACGCCCTCCTCGAGAGTGAGGCTCCCCACGTCGCCGGCAGCGACCGCGTCGACGGCTGTCTCATCCAGTGGCGTCTCCGCACGGATCCGGTCGGTACCGGTCGTCTCGACAGCCGCAGCGAGCGCCGTCTCGAAGGACGCTAACAGCGTCGCCGCCTCGATCGCCCCGTCGTCGTTCGTGGAGACACCTGATCCCGCTCCGTCGACGATCTGGTGGAACATACCACCGATCTGTCGTCGCGGCTCAAAACGCCACCGGTCGGGGGCATCAGGGACACCACAGGCGACTACCATCCGGCAGAGGTCTCGTCACGGGTGCCGTCGACATCCCCCACGCCCGGCGGCCCGGGTGGCACCGCGACGGCGACGATCGTACCGGTTTCGAACGCGATCGGCTCCGTCGATCCGAGCACAATCTCGTCGCCGTCGACGGTCATCGTGACCACCGCGTCCTCACGGACGTACTCGAACGGCTGCTCCGGCGTCCCGACGTCAGATCGGATCGTGAACCGCGGATACGTGCCGCGTACCTCCACGCGCCACGCGTTCACCGTTGCGACCCAGTACCCTGGGACCGGCGCGACCGGAAGGCCTGCTCCGACGCGTCGAACCGGTGTCGGTGCCCACCGCGCTGCTGCCTCGTCCCCGGCGTGCTGGATCCCGTCTTCGACCACATCCTCGATTTCTCCTCGGGCCGCTTCGCGAACCCGCTCCGTCGGTCCGTCGACGAATCGGGTCGGAACTCGAACCGCATCCCGTCCGGTCGCAGTCCGAAGTGTGACACCGAGTCGGACGGCGAGTGCCGCTCGCTCTCCGTCCGACAGCGACGCCCGCCGCGCCGCCTCGTTTGTGACCCGCTCGGCGTACTCGCCGTCGTCGATCGCGACCGCTCGCTCACCAGGGGAGTCATACGTTCTAGCGACAGCGTCGAGCACCGACCTACGTTCCGCGAGTGAGAGGGAGGTTCGGTCGCCGAGCGCCGACACGAGTCGGGTATCTGCGACCGACATCGACGCCTCGGTTCGTCGAGTCAGCGCGTCCCTGTCGGCTCTCAACTCTGAGTCCGAGTCCCCGTGGTCGGTGTCGTCGAGGACGTCGTCTGCCGCGAGCAGCGCGCGCCCGGCGACGCCGATCCGGACCGTGTCTTCGGTTCCCAGCACCCGGTCGACGATGCCGCCAGCGATATCCCCATACGGAACGGTTACGTAGTTTACGTTTCGTGTCGCCAGCGGGCGGGTCGTAGTGCCATCGACGGCTTCGACACTCGCCCCATCGATCGCGGTTCGTGGAAGGTAGCCAGGAGACCCCGTCGGAACGAACGTCACGTTCCCGCCGGGGCCTGTGGTCCCGACCCGATACGTGCCGGTGTTTCGGGCGGCCTCACGGCTGGCGAGGATCTCCCCGAGAGACGGGCCATCGAAGATCCCCTCGACGCGGTCTAAGAACCCGCTCGTCGCCGCCTCGTCGTCGGCTGCGGCCGACTCCAGTTCGTCAACGACCGCGTCGATGTATCTGACGCGCACGGCGACTCGCGCGCGGTCCTCCGCGCCGTCGTACGTGACCGGTGCCCCGACGAGTTCGTCTTCGCGTGCCCGGACCGCCGCGACGAGACGCTCGTACGGGTTCGATTCGCCGGCCGCCACGTCCTCCATCGAGAGTTCCGCCTCGATGTCACGCACCACAGTACGGAGCGAGCCGAGGTCCGTGCCGATTCGGTTCACAGCGTTCGCCGAGGGCTCGCCGAACACGACGGTCGACCGGTGGACGTCGCCGTCGACGGCCGCACGAGCGACGCTGTCGACGGCGGTGGGCGTGTCGACGGCGAGCACCGATCGAGCCGTCGCTGGCGTTCCGACCAGGTCCGGTCCGCCGTCTCCGCCCGCACCGAACGTCGCAACCGACCGATCGGGCGCGTCATCGTTCGGGGCGTAGAGCCCGTCTACCGAGATTGCGACCCGATAGCGGTCGGTCACTGTCGCGCTGGTCGTCGTTCGCTCCACGACGTTGGTTCCGGACCGCCTGTCGTCTGCACCCGTTCGGCGCGCGTTCGTTGGTGAGAGTAGATCGCGAGTGACGCCCGCAACGATTCCGACGCGTGTCGCTCCGCCGCCGTTGGCCACCGGAGCCGTTCTGTCGACCCCGTCGTCTGACGTTCGGCCCGCATCGGCATCGGCACCACGACCGTCCTCGCTGCCAGCGTCACGTTCGACAACTCGGTTCCACGTTCGGGTCACCGTGCGGTCGACGATCACCTCACGGCTCGCTGAGCCGAACGACACCGGCTCGCCAGGGATCACCGTACCAGTCGGTACGCCGTCTGGAACGGTGTCTCGCTCCACGACGCGTGTCGTCTCGCCGTGACTCGTGTCGACGTGTATCCACTCGCCCTCGCTGGGGGTCGCGTCCGGTCGCGGCGGTCGCGGCACGCCGCCGTTCACCACCTGAGTGGCGGACGCGTCGAGGAGCGCCTCAACGCGGTAGCTCCGCCCGAGAGCCCCTTCGAGGTCGTCGTGAACGCCGACAGCGGCGACATCGGCCGCGTGTCCCACGGGTACGGACGTGGTCTCGTCTGTGTGTGTCGCGGCAGCGTCGAACCCGTCACCGTCCCGGGGACCGTCATCAGTTGGTGTCGGGGTATCGAGAACCAGATCTGACCAGGCAGACTCGTCAAGTGTGGTCGGCGCGAGCAGATCCCTTATGCCGGTTCTGGCAGTCGCTTCGGCGACACCGCCACGCGCAGCGGGATCACTCGTTCCGAACACGTCCCGCTGTGTTCTGACGATTCCGGCGTTCGTCGACAGCTCGACGTGGCGATTAGCGAGGACGTTTCGGACGGGTGCACCAGCGTACTGTGCGTACCCACGTGCCCACGTCATCGGGTAGAGGCTCGCTGTCAGCTGTCTGCCGAGCCCCGGACCCTCCACCGGACCGCGGTTCAGTTGCGCCTCGAACCGTTCGGTTCGCTCGTGTGCCCCGAGCGTCGGCACGGCAACGACGACCGTCCGATCTCGGGTCATCTCGGCGACCCGCCGGTTCCCGCGCATCGCGGTCACCGTTACGTCCTCGAACGTCACCCGCGTCGCAGTCCCGTTCGCGACCGCGTCGATGGTTACCCGATTGCGCGCGCTCTCAAGGTCGTCGACATCGATGTCGCTGTCAGGGTTCAAAAACGTCGCCGCCGCAGAGACGTCGGCGACATCCGTCGCAACCGCATCGAGCGATGTCTCGGCCGCGAGCGCCAGTCGGATCCGGAAGGCGTCCTCGAACGCCGACTCGGAACGAACCGGAGCCGTTTGCGGGGCGTCTGTCTCGTTCGGTGCCCGTGTCACCGGCTGAGCGGCGGTGGCGTGTGCGGCCTCGCGGGCGGCGGCTTTCAGCGCTGCCGTCGTATCCGCGTCGACGCGCTCGACGGCTCGTTCGACGCTTCGGTCCTCGTTCACGAGTCCTTGCCCAGCTAATCCGGTCGCGTACGCCGCGCTCGTGGCGAACAGTAACACGCCGATCAGTGCGAAAGGGATCCGCGCGCGGGTGTCGTGTCGAAACGCCGAGGTGTCTGCGTCGCCGTCCCGTGTCCGGCCCACGATCACCACACTCGCACGACCACGTGGAGCCGACCGGACCCTTCATCCTCGGTACCGGCCCGATGGGGAGTCGGGTGACCGACAACGGCGACCGTCGTCTCGACGCCGTCAGGCGGCTCGGTGCCAATCCCGATCGGCTCGTACGCCGGAAGCGGCTGTAATCCCGCCTCTGTTCGGTCGTCCGCGTCGGCGCCACCTCGAACGGGGCCGAGACTCGAGCCCCATCGGAGCGACAGCGGTGCATCGTCGGCCTGTCTCGGTTCAGCGGCAGCGTCGACCCGGTGACGGACATCGATCCGCGTCTGTGGGCCGATCGCGTCGGCGACGGTCCCCACTGCCCGAGTGCGGAACCGACTGGCCGTCTCGACGTCGCTCGCCGCCATCGATGCGTTTGGACCCGCCTCACCGGCTGCGCTCGCCATCACGAGGAGTTCGACCAGTGTCGCGTGGACGCGTCTGGCGTCCGCCTCGGCTCCTGAGGTCGGGTACCTGACCGTCGCGGTCTCCGTCGAGAGCCGGTCGGCCTCGTCGGCCGCGGTGTACTCGGGAGTAGCCACGACAGGGCCGTGGTCGGTTCCACCGAGGAGAACGACGCTGGCCGAGACACAGAGCAACAGGACCGTCACGTCGAGCACAGTGCTCGTCACCGAACCACCACCCGGAGCGTGCCGGGAGCGTTCGTCCCAGGGCCCACGCGGACGGTAACACGTCGCTCGGCGACCGCATCCGACCGGGTGTCGGCGCGAGTCGGTCCGGTGACGCCCGCCGTCTCCGACGCGACTCGCCACGTCCCGCTGGCGGTTCGTAGTTCGATCGTCGCCGGCACCCGATCCGTTCTGACCTCCTCTAGACGGTCGGGACGCACGACGCCGCCGACCGTCAGCTCACGCTCGGTGCTCTCGAGGAGCGCGTCCGCGTCGCCCGGACCGCCCGACGACGCGGTCACGTCGTCGAGCACCCCGACGTACAGTCCGAGGGCAATACCGACGGCGAACACCGCGACGAGGGCGGCCGTCGGCTCCACAGCGGCGCGGTCTGTCGCCGCGAATCCATCATCCGACGAGCGTAACACGGAGATCACCGTAGTGTACCTGTCTCACAGTCAACCTGTCAGGAGCAAGACGCCACTGGTGCGCTGTCGTCTGTGCACGCTCGATGGCGACGATGAGTTCTGCCGGGTCGTCGAAGACGGCGTCCGGTGGGACCCCGTCGAGGACGCGCTGTAGCCGGGCGTCCCCGCCGGCAGTGCGAGGACGGACCGGTGTGACCGGTGCCCCATGTAGCGTCGCTCGGGCGGTGGTATCCCCGCTCTCGAGCGCTATCGTTCGGTGCGTTAACCGGATCTGGTCGGCCGCGAGACCGTGCTCGGCGGTCGCGACGTACTCGCCGTCCGCGACCGAATCGATCGTGTGTGCCACGCTGGCCGCGTCTGGGGGTGGCGACGTAGGAAGTGCGGCGACCACGCCGACGGTCACGACGCTCACTAGCGCGAGACCGAGCCACGCGTAGGTTGCATCGAGGTGTAACTCGAACATACGCCGGCTGGCTCCGGTTTCCTATATAAGTCGTCGGGAACCGCGTCCTCACCGCCACGACCTGTCGATCACAGCAGCAGTCCGGCTCCGACGAACGCGACGAGGTACGTCGCGGTCGCGGTCGGCAACGCGATGCCGACTCGGTACGCGACGAGTGTTCCGTCGAATCCACGTTCGAGCCCAGTCGCTAACGCGGTGAGCGTCGCGGAGAGGAGGAGTACGTACACGCCAATGATCCGTCCGAGAACCGGGACGGTGAGCGAGTTTCTTGTCGGCTGTTCGCCGCGATCCATCCCGCCCTCGCCACCGATCGACTCGCCTTCACCTGCTGATCCAACGCCCGCGGCGTGTATTCCCTCCACTCCGCTCACAGCACCGAGTCCACCCGCTCCCGCCGTGTCGATCCCCGTCGCCAGCGCGACAGTTGCGCCGCCGACGAGAGGGGCGAACACCGCCGCGGTGTTCGACAGCGTTCCGGTCACCGTCGCCAGCTGGCGTTTCGCGTCTCGTTCGAGCTCGCGGAGCCGTTCGAGCTGGTCAGCCAGTTCGAGGAGGACATCGCCGGCGGGTCGTCCCTCGCGTGCGGCGACTGCCAAGAGGGCGACAGCTCCTCGCACCCGCGGTGAGGGAACCGTGGCCGCTGGCCCACCGTCTCCAACAAACGCCTCTCGAACGTCCACTCGGAGCGTAGCACTCCGGGTCGCGGCCCGCTCGAACAGCTCGCCGGTCGCGCCGTCGAGCCGAGTTGCGGCGTTCGCGACCGCCTGCTCGGCCGCAACGCCCTCTGCGATATCGCCGCCGATCGCCGTCATCGCGTCTGAGAGCCCAGACTCGATCGCTCTGACGTCAGAGAGGACCGCGCGTCGAGGACCACCCGCGACGACGAGCGCAGCCCCGAGACCGACGCCGACGCCGACGACCGGGGCCGCCCACTCGGCGACGACCCACCCGGCAGCCGCGGCGAGGACACCGGCTGTGACGCCGGCCACGAGCGCGTGCGGTGCTCGCACCGGCACATCTGGATGGCTGCCGTCGATGGCAGGCGGCGGGAACGCGACCGGGCGCTGTGAGAGCAGCCACGCGGACGCGACGAGCAGTCCCGCTGGGAGGACGACGAGGTACAGCCCGGCGACGACCGCCGGTCGTATCGGAACGCCGGACGCCGCGGCTGCCGGAAGCAGAGCGACGAGCGCGAGCGGCAGGAGCACCCCGAACGCGTACAACGCGCTCACCGGGCCACGAACGCCGCCGACGAACTCGGCGAGCTGTTCCGTGGTTCCAGACAGCGTTGCGTCCAGCGCGCGGTCGAGGCAGCGACCGCGACGCTCCGGCGGCGCGGACGCCGCCGTTCGCACGAGCGTTGCCGCCCGGTCGATCGCCGGAAACCACGGTCGCCACTCACGGGCGAACGATCGAAGTCCGCTGGTCGGTCCCGTCACGCACTGCCGCTCGTGTCGTGCGAGCCCATCGGCGAGCGGTCCCCGGCCCGTCCGCGCCGCGAACTCGACCGCCCGCTCTGTCGAAGGATCGAGTCGCATCCGCAACACGAGACGCCCAACCAACCCCGGTGCGGCCCCGAGTGCCCGCGTCCGACGGAGAGCAGCGAGCCAGACGGGACCGCGATGAACCGTGTGAACGACGGCTAGTCCCACGACGACGCCGACGAGCGGTCCGACCACGACCCCTGCGAGAAGCGTCCCCGCGACAGCAGCCACGGCGCCGACAGCGAGGGCGGTTCGATACCCGATCTCGACGACACGCGCTGGGGACATCTTCCACCCGAGAAACGCGACGGCACGACGGAGGTCAGCCGACTCGTCTCCGCGTTGCTCGTCGCCGTCTCGTGTGCCGCCCGCGACTGCGCTTCGGGTCACCGACCGACCCCCGCGTACCGCCCAGGTGAGGTCCGTTCGGCGACCACCGCCTCTCGGATCGCGTCTGCACGGCGGTTCACGGTCGCCCGTGTCTCGGCGTACGACTCCCCGTCGCGGGAGAGCGACGCCAAGAGGCGGCTCTCGCCTCGGGCCATCCGGCCCGACGACTTCAATCGGCCGTCGGAGCGCGCGAACAGCGGTTCAAAGGCGACCTCGTCGGCGTGAGCGTTCACCTCACACACCGTCTCTACCCGGTGATCGTCGAGCACCACGAGCAGGTCCGTGGCGGCGAACGACGACGAAGCGACGCCCAAGTCGGTCACCACGCGTTCACGGACCGATGCGGGATCCTCTCCGTGTATCGTTCCGAGCACCGTCTCCCCAGCCGCACCGACCCGCATCGCTTCGTACAGCGCCGCCGCCTCCTCACCTCGAACTTCGCCGACGACGAGCGCGCCGCCGCCGAGCCGCAACGCGGTCCGGACCGCCTCGCTTGGCGACGGCGCTGCGCCGTCACCGACGTGGAGCCGCTGTATGTCGCGGTCGGCCATCGAGAGTCTCGCGGCTGGAAGCTCCGGGGTGTCCTCTATCAGGATTGCGCGGGTAGCGGGCGGAAGCTCCCACAGAAGCGATCCGAGCGCCGTCGTCTTACCAGCACCACGCCCGCCGGCGACGAGCCCGGTCACTCCCCGCTCGACCGCAACCGAGAGCAGTCCCGCCGCGTCTGCGGAGAGCGTGTCGGCGCTCACGAGTCGGGCCAGCGTCCACGCGTCCGGATCTCCACGTCGAAAGGTGAACGAGAGTCCGTCGCTCGCCGGGCTCGTCGTCGCCGCCACCCTAACGCTTCCGGACTCGGTCTCGATGGTCGCATCCAGCGTCGGCGACGCGCGAGAGAACGCCCGGCCGCTCGTTCGGCGAAGCCGCGACGCGAGCGTGGCGGCACCTTCGGGTGGCAGTCGGACGTTGGTGTGACAACGCTCGCCGTCGACGACGACGCGCAGGGGGTTGTCGACGACGGGTGCCGACACCGTGGCGTCGCTCACCCGGTCGTCCGCGAACACGTGTTCGAACACACCGTATCCGTGGGTGTGTCGTCGAAGTATCGTCGCCAGCGCCGGAACCGGGTCTCCGTCTCCCGCAATCGCCCGCACGGCCCGGCCGGCTGCCCTGTCACCACCGTTCGAGTCGGCGAGAAGCCGCTCTTTCGCGGCATCGAGCGTCTCAACGGCACTCGCGTCGAGGCTCACAGACGGTGGAGTGAGATGATAGGTGTCGAGGTCGCCGTCGTTGGCGTACCGGCGGACGGTCGCGCCGGTGTCGAGTTCCCACCGATCGACGAGGGTCGCGCCCGGTGGCGGCGACGACGCGATTCGCGTCGCCGCGACCGTCGGGCCGACGTGTGCTCGGATAACGTCCGCGGTTCGCTCTGCACCCCCGACCGTCGCCGCAAGTCCGGTCTCGGCGACTATCCGCCGCGGCGGTCCGGCCCGGCCGAGCGCTTCGCGGGCCGCAGCCACCGGATCACGTCTCACCCGGTCGGCCAGTCGCGTCTCGTGGGCCTCGATCTGTTCGCGGAACCGTCCGGCGGCGAGGAGACACGCGGCGGCGCGGCCGGTGTAAGACCGGACTCGCCCCCCGTGTTCGGTCCGGATCACGTCGGCGTCACGCTCGGTCAGCGCATCGATCACGGTCGCCAGGCAGTCATTACAGTCGGCGAGGTCACCACGCCCCTGACAGGCGGTCGCATCAATCGTGAGCACGACCCGGTCGTCGACGCCGGTGCCGACCGGATGGTGAAACGAGGCGTCACAGCGGCACCCGTCGTCGTCACCGATTCGGGCGAACGACGGGAGAGTGAGCGTCATGCGCCGCGTGGCCGCGGCATGGTATATAAGTAGCTGGCTGACTCCAGTCGCTCAACCTGTCTGCAGGACGCGAACAGTCGGCCCGTCGTCGCTGTCGAGCAACCGAAATCCGATCCGACTCGCGCCGGCCGTCCGAAGTTCTAGGGGGCCATCGCTCACGGTGAGTCCAATCGCGTCACTCGGGTTGTGGACCGGCACCATCCTCGCCGGTCCATCACGGAGGCGATATATAAGGACGACGTCGATCGCAGGGTCGTGCGCTTCGACCTCGACGGACATCGATGCACCCCCCACAGACCCATCTTCGACGTCGGCCACGTTCGCGAGCGTCAGCCGGTGTATCGGTGCGGCAGCAAATCCCGAAGGCGCGTGCACACGGTGACCGGCGCTAGCGGCGAGTCGCGTCTCGTCCACGGCGATGGAGCCGGCAGCCACGCCCCCAGCAGCCCGCTCGATCCGTTCTGCCTCCGTTTCGATTCGGTCGACAGTCGTCGCTGTCCGAGCGTCTTCGAGGGCGGGGGTCGAGGCGGCCAGCAACGCGACCGCGACGGCGACGGTCACCACGACACGAATCACAGGGCATCACGGAGCCGGTCGAGCGGTCCGCGGTCGTCGTCCGTGTCGGACGTCGACGGTTCTGTGTCGTGTGGCTCGCGCTCGGTCGCAGGGTCGTCGCCGGGGATCGCGGCCTCTATCACGGCGTCCGTGGAGGCGGCGTCGCTGGATCCCTCCAGCGAGCCGTCTGCAGCATTCTCGTACCCCTGCTCACCCGATTCCGTAAGGTCCCGTCGTCGTGATTGCGACTGGTCTCGGGCCTCGGTTGCCCGGGCCAGCGCGAGGTCGGCTCGCCGCTCGACCTCGCGGTTGACCGCGCGGATCGCGCCGGCATAGCCACGGACGGCCTGTGTCGCCGCTTCCAGTTCCTCGACGCGCGCTTCCACGTCGTCGAGTCGCTCGGCGAGCGTCTCGCGCTCCTCGGCGGCGCTCGCCCCGCCGGCGGCGTCAGCGAGGTCGGCGACGGGGCGGTCGACTCCGGTGACTGCCCGTTCGACGGCGGCCAGCCGCTCCGTGAGGCGTCGCTGGTCGGCCGTCGTGTCGCTTGCGGCCACCGCTTCACGATTGGGTGTCGCCTCGTCGACCGTCTCCGACTCGTCGCCTGTCCACGTCCCGGCAGCCGGACCTGTCCAGCCGTTTTCCTCCGACATACCCCGGCTGGCCGCGGGTTCGTATATAAATTGACGGGGAAAGCGTATTAGTGTCGGATCAGTAAGGGACGCGCATGAGAGCCGTCCTCGTTGGCGTCGGTCAGGCGGGCGGGAAGCTCACGACCGCACTCTCTCAGTTCGACGCGGAGATGGGATTCGGCGCGGTTCGTGACGCGCTCGCCGTCAACACCGCCGTCGCCGACCTCGATCCCCTCCCCCTCGATACGGTGCTCGTCGGACAGTCGCGTGTGAACGGGCACGGCGTCGGCGGCGACAACGAACTCGGCGCCGAAGTGATGGACGAAGGCGCCATCGAGGTGCTCAATGCGCTCGCCCCGAAGATGACCGCCGATGTCGAGGCGGTGTTCGTCGTCGCAGGGCTCGGCGGCGGAACAGGCTCCGGCGGCGCGCCGGTGCTCGTTCGCGAGCTCGCGCAGGTGTACGATGTTCCCGTCTACGCGCTCGGCGTGCTGCCGGGCCGCGACGAGGGGACGATGTATCAGGTGAACGCCGGGCGGTCGCTGAAAACGCTGGTCAGAGAGGCGGACGCGACGATCCTCCTCGACAACGACGCCTGGCGTTCCGCCGGCGAGAGCGTCGAGAGCGGCTACGCCGCGATCAACGAGTCGATGGCGCGTCGAGTCGGGCTCCTGTTGGCTGCTGGCGAGGCGACGCACGGCGTCGGCGAATCGGTCGTCGACACAAGCGAGGTGATCAACACGCTCCGGGCGGGCGGCATAGCGGCCGTCGGCTACGGGTCTGCCCCCGCTGCCGAGGATCCCGGAGAGAACGTCAACACCGTGATGAGTACGGTTCGAAGCGCGGTGATGACGGGACTCTCGCTGCCGAACGCGACAGCGGCGGACGCCGGTCTCGTCGCCATCGCCGGCGATCCCGATCGGATATCGAGGAAAGGGGCTGAGAAGGCACGAAAGTGGCTCCAAGAGGAGACCGGGTCGATGCAGGTTCGCGGCGGCGACTTCCCGCTCGGCTCAGATCGGCTCGCCGCGGTCGTGTTGCTCGCGGGCGTCGAGCGGTCACGCCGGATCGAGGCGTTTCTCGAACGCGCTCGTCAAGCGGTTCGTGACGAGCCCGAATCCGAGCCTGATCCTGCCGACGCGTTCCAGACCGACGAACTCGACGACCTGCTGTAGTGTGTCTGGGTCTCTCTCGGTCGCCACGTCGTGCCGTCGGGACGCTTCCGCACCTTTTTACTCCTGCCCGGTGGACCCATTCTCGATGAGTAACCCGTGGGACGACTGGGACCACGTCCTGAAGGTCGACCCCGACAAGGCGCTGTACGAGGACGACACCTTCGAGGACGTCTGCCGGACCGGGACCGACGCGATCGAGATCGGCGGAACGCTCGATGTCACCGCAGAGAAGATGACCCGTGTGGTCGACGCCGCCGCCGAATACGACGTCCCGCTGTATCAGGAGCCGTCGAACCCCGGCGTCGTGATCGACTCGCCAGCGCTCGACGGGTACCTGATCCCAACCGTGTTCAACGCCGGCGGCCCGTTCTGGATCACTGGCGCACACAAAGAGTGGGTCCGAATCGACGACCTCGACTGGGACCGGACACACACCGAGGCGTACATCGTGATGAATCCGGACGCGGCGGTCGCGGAGCTGACGAACGCGAACTGTGACCTCAACCCGGACGACGTGGCCGCGTACGCGAAGGTCGCAGAACGGATGTTCGGGCAGGAGATCGTGTACGTCGAGTATTCGGGAATGTTCGGCGATACGGAGACGGTGGCGGCGGCTCAGGGCGCGCTCGACGACGCGACGCTGTTCTACGGTGGGGGGATCCACGACTACGAGTCGGCCAACGAGATGGCCGCCCACAGCGACGTTATCGTCGTCGGGGACCTGCTCCACGACCAGGGCGTCGACGCCGTTCGTGAGACGGTCCGAGGCGCGAAAGACGCCTGAGACCGGTGTAGGACCCGGCTCGACCCGCCACAACTCGACCCGACTCTGCCCGAAGAGAGCTCTGACTTCGGGTCAGTACCCTTCGGTCATGTTCTCGACGTACTTCGCGATCACGTCGACTTCCAGGTGAACGGGGTCGCCGACCGACTTCGCCGACAGCGTCGTCAGGTCGTACGTCGTCGGGATGATCGCCACGTCGAACTCGTGGGCTCGTTTCTCGGCGACCGTCAGCGAGATGCCGTCGAGCGTCACGGAGCCCTTGTCAACGAGGTATCGCCCGTGGTCGTTGGGGATCGAGAAGGTGAACCGCCAGTCCTCGCCGACCTGCGCGACCTCGGTCACCTCGGCGACGGTGTCGACGTGCCCCTGTACGACGTGTCCGTCGAACCGACCGTCGGCGGGCATCGCCCGTTCGAGGTTGACGATGTCACCCTCCTGAACGTCGCCGAGGTACGTTTTCGCAACCGTTTCGCTCGCGAGAAACACCTCGAACCACGTCGGATCTCCTGGTGGATTCCCGTACGCCTCGACGGTCAGGCAGACGCCGCTGACGCTTATCGACTGGCCGTGGTGAAGCTCGTCGAACCCGCCGGCTCCACCCCCATCGGGGTCGGCTTCGATCTCGTCGACGTCGATCCGTAGGCGAAGGCCGTCGTCCGTTTCGGTTCGTTCGCGAACCGTTCCGGTGCCCTCGACGATACCGGTGAACATACCCGTACTCCGGTCGGCCGACGGATATCGGTTCTGGGTTCCGGCGAGAGCGCGAAGCGGGCTCTGAAACGTGTGCGTCTTCGGGGTCTCCCGACGCAGTCGAGAGCGTGCGACGAGACGAATCAACGTGTGGAGACGGCGTTGGTCTCCCCGGTCTGTAACCCTTATGAGCGCCGAAGTGGTACTGTGTGATGATGAACCTCGGCGTGTTCGACATGATCGGACTGGCGGCGTCGCTGGTGTTCGCGATTCCGCTCGCGAACTACGCCGTCATGCAACTATTCGCCGGGCAGACTGCTCTGGGCGCGGGGCTGCTCGTCGTCGCAGTCGCGATGGTCGTGCTCCCACAGTACTTTCTCGATCCCGGACGCATCCTCGCGGGGCTGTTGAGAGGACTCCTCCCGAAACAGCTCCGGGGAGACGCGGACGCGACGGACACGCGACCGAAAGAGGCTGAATCGTCGACGTCGGGGGGAGAATCGTCGATACCGAACCCCGAGGGCGCGGCGGGGTCGGCCGACACGACGACTGCCGAGCGCGACGAGACGGACTCGGTAACGCGGTGACGAGCGCCCGCCCTACGTCCGTTCCGTCGGCGTCGACTCGAACGGATACTCGGCGAGAAGCTCGTAGCCGGTGTCGGTCACCACGACCAGATCCTCCAGCCTGACTCCGCCGATGTCCGGATCGTACACGCCGGGCTCGACGGTGACGACGTGGCCGGGCTCCAGCGGCACGTCCGCCGACAGCGACGGAGACTCGTGCAGACTGACACCGACGCCGTGGCCCGTGCCATGGGTGAATCCCGCCGCACCTTCGTCCGCCGACGGGTCGAACCCGTACGCGGCGAGCTCCGCGGCGGCCTCGCGGTGGATCGTTGCGGCGGTCACCCCAGCCCCAGCCGCGAGTTCGGCCAGCGCGGCTTCGCGGGCCGCCTCGACCGCGACGTACGCGCGGCGGTCCCAGCCGCCGTCCCCGTCGACGACGAACGTTCGCGTGAGGTCGCCGTAGTAGCCATCGGAGCCGCGTGGCGAGAGGTCGAGGAGGACGGTCTCACCGGCACGAATCGGGTCGGTGCCGACGTAGTGGAGGTCGGCCGCCGTCGGACCAGCACCGATCACGGTGTTGCCGGCGGCGCGGACGCCGTGTGCTGCGAGCGTCGCGTTCACGGCTCGTCTGAGTCGCTCGGTCGTGAGCGGCTCGCCCTCCCATCTGAGCTCGCGACGTTCACCGCCGCTCTCGACCGGCTCACTCGCCGCGAGAACCGTCTCAGCACGGGCAATCCCGGCCGCAGCGGCACGCTGCACCCGTCGGATCCGCGCGACCTCCGCGGGCGTCTTGGTCGCCCGAGCCGTCGTCACCACGGTCGTCGATTCGAGGGCGTATCCCGCCTGCTCGAGGTGTACGGCAGCGTCGTGTGGGATTGACGCGGGCACGAGCACGGACGGTGGACCGTCGCGCTCCGGATCGGGAGTCGCTACTGTGTCGAGTGTGGCCGCGGCCCTGACGCCCGCCGGGTCGCCGAGACGATCGCTGTCGACCGTACGGACGATACCGTCGTGAAAGTCGTTCTCAGCAGTCGTCGTGCGGGGCTCTTCATCACCGCCTGACCGCGCTGTCGGCGCCTCTCCGTCGTCGTCGGTGGCCGCCGCGTCGACGAACTCTCGCTCAGCCTGCTCGACGAACAGCCTGGGTGCGAGGAGCGTCGCCCGTGGCGGAGCGTCCCCGTCGCTGGGGAGCACGACGAGCCCGTAGGCGCGATCCGGTCCGGAAAAACGGGTCAGGTATCTAATGTCGTCGTCGAACCGGTCGCCGATCGCCACGAAGCCGGCGGCGTCCGCCGCTCGAACCGCGTCGACGACCGGGGTCAGGTCCGTCCGGAGCGGGGAGAGGTCGTCGGTGGCCGTAGCGGTTCCGTGGGTGTCGCCCTCGTCGACTCCGTCCACGTTCTCGTTCCGGATGTCGGGTGACGCCCGATCTGCGTCCGGAGGTGCCTCCCGCCCGGTCACGGCTCGGGTTCTGGGACGGCGAGTTCGGCCTGCACCTCCTCTATCAGATCCGCCGCCGGCTCGTCACGGAGTTCGTTGAACAGGAGGACGCTGATCGGGAGCGTCGGCGCGCCGCCGACGAGGCTCTCCATGATCACTAGCCGCTCGCGGGCCCGAGACATGCCGACATAGAAGACACGGCGCTCGTTGTCGGTGAGCACGGGGACCGGGCTCGTCGACTTCGTGAACTCGTCGACGCCGTCGATATCGGTCGGATCGTCGATCGAGGCGGCCATCTGCTCGACGACCTTCTCCGTGAGGTCCGTCGCGACGAAGACATGGTCGGCCTCACGGCCCTTCGCGGAGTGGATCGTGCCGACCCGAACACGACTCGGGTCCATCCCCTCGTACTCGCCCCCGAAGTACGCCCCCATGGATTTTCGCTGGAAGCTGGTCACCTTCCGAACCATGTCGTCTGCGCTCGCGCGGTCCGGCATGAACGGGATGTACTCGGTCACGTCGTCGGGGTCGAGTTCGATCGTCGCGATGTCGTCGGCGTCGGCCGCCTCCTCGCAGTCGTCGAGGAAGTCGTAGAACTCGTCACGGTCGTGGGTCCCGAACGCCGACTCCTGGAGCATGTCCGCGAGCCGGCGAGCCTCCAGCAATGTCACCGGCTCCTCGTCGGCAACGTGTTCGATCGCGGCAACGTAATCCTGGATCCGGTCGGTCCACATGCGCCCGTCGGTCAGCATCGTGAACGGGATGCCGTGGTCGATGAACTCGTCGATGAAATCGAACATCTGATAGCGCGCACGGAACAGACACATCACGCTCCCTTCGTCGTCTTCGACGGTGTAGCGGACGTTTCGCACGAGTTCCAGCATCGACGGCGACTCGATCGCCTCGACGGTGCCACCCTCCTTTCGCGGGTGGAGGTCTTTCTCCTGGCGCTTCTCGATGTGGCGGATCTCCGCGTTGACGACGTTGAGGATCTCCGAGGGGAGGCGGTAGGAGTTCGGGAGAACGACGTCCTCGTCCACCTCGGTCTCCAAAAGAAGGTCGGGGTCGGCCCCCTGCCACGCGTACACGACCTGGTCGTCGTCGCCTGCGATGAGCACCTTCTCCATGTGTGGACGCCACTCCTCGAAGACGTTGTACTGGAGCGTGGTGATGTCCTGGAACTCGTCGATGATCAGGTACTCGACGTTGGGAACGAGCGACCGTCCCGCGACGCGTTCGAGCATGTCCGCGAAGCCGACGAGCCCGTTGTCACCTTTGTACGCGCGCCAGGCACGGATCGTCTCCGGAATGTCAATCCGGTCGTCGTCGGAGGGCCACGTTGGCGTGTACTTGTTTCCTTGCTGTGCGTTGGGATCCTCTTCGGGTGGGAGTCGAACCTCCTCGACGTCCCACTGGAACGGCACGTCGTACCAGTCGGCCACGTCGCGTTCGGTGCGCTGGAGCCACTGTGAGGTGGCGATGATCTTGTTGCCGATCGTCGTCGACCGGGCGGTTCGGCGGCCCGCACCGCCGTGTTGGTCCTCGAACTCGATCCCGTACTCCTCACAGAACGCCTCCTTGTCCTCGTCGCCGACGACATCCCCACGGGAGAGGTCGAGCAGCTCGTAGGCTTTCGCGTGCATCGTACAGACGTTCCCCTTGAGGCTGCGCGGGGAGACGTCGAGCCGCTCGGCGAGCCGCTCGCGGATCTCGGCGGCGGCCGCACGCGTGTACGAGACGACGAGCACATCCCGGACGTCGGCACCGTCGTCTTCCAGTATCTCTTCGACACGGTCGAGGAGGGCGGTCGTCTTCCCGCTCCCGGGGCCGCCGAACAGTCGAGTCACGGTCGGATTGTTCATTGTTGAGTACTGAACGCGGTTCTTCTTAAACGCCGTGGCTCGTGTCGCCGCCCGCGAACGGCCCTCGAACGGGTCCCGGCCAGTCGGGTCGGGCCAGTCGGCTCCATCCGGGTGACAACAGACACGACTTGAGGCGTCGAACCATCGAAGCGGCAGAGTGTGGTCGTGGTCGGTTGGAGGACAGTTCAGCGGTCGACGGCGTCGAGCGTGGGTCGTCTGTCGTGCGTCAGCTTCTGGTCGCGCGCGCCTCGCGGACGTCAGCGCCGTCACGGACGAGATCCTCACACGCCGGGCAGACGCGAGGCCGGTCGACATCGTTGGGCGTAAACACCCGTACGTAGTCGGTAGTGACGAACGAACCGCAGTTCTGGCAGGTCGGCATAGTGGCAACTAACCGATCGTTATATATAATACTACCGCCGCAATCTCGCGGAAAGAAAACGCTCGTAGGCGACGGGACAGCCTCCCGCTCAGGTCGGCCGCCAGTCGCAGACACTACAGCTGTCGGTTCCTTCGGGGTGCAGCGCACCACACTCGGGGCACTGAAGCTTGTTATACGATCGTTCCCAGCGTACGATCTCTGTTTCGTGGCCGCGGTCAGACAGGAACTCGTCGAACACGTCGTCGTTCGAGCTGGGTGCGCTGGACATTGCATGCTAACGTATGACAAACAGATATAAGTATCTTTCCGTGGTTCCGGCGAGATGCGAATCCGACCATCGCTGCACCGTCGACGTTGGACTCGGCGGTAGCGCTGCGCACTGTCGGTAGCGCAGCGAACGATGACTGCTGCTCCCGACGGGCGGCGGCCCAGAATTCGGGCGGTGGCTCCGTCGATACCGCGCTACCAGGGTTCGTTCTTGACGCCGATGACGTACGCGACGACGTTCGTGCCGACGTGAAGAAGTGGAGTCATCACGAACACGACGGCGAGCACCGGGAGCGTAAAGACGTGCGTCGCCCACCCCGGCGCGAGAACGAAGACAGCGACGAGCGCCCCGACGACGAAGTCGAGTTGATCGAGGCCGGGGAACGCAGCGCCGCGTTCACGACCCGACCGGCGCTTGAGGAACGACGCGCCAATATCCCCACACATGGCTCCGAACGCCAAAGCGACCGCGGCGAGGAGATCGAACGTCGGGAGGTCGACACCGACGACGCCGCTCACGGGCTCGACCATCGTGTTGAGGACGAGCGCGAGCGCGACGCCGACAGCCGTCCCCACGGCGGTGCCACGCCACGTCTTCCCGTCGCCGAGCACTCGCGCACCTCGCCACTCACGGCCCCCGTCGATCGGGCGACCGCCGCCGGCGAGCACCGCGGCGTTGTTCGGCACGTACGCTGGCAACATCGCCCAAAACGCCGTCGCGACGAGCGAACCCACCATATCCGGTCTCAGGACCGACCGAGTGATATAAACCGTGGATTCGTCCGCCGCGTCCGGTTCCCGCGAGCGCTCCCGAGATGGCCAGAGACCGGTGCCACTCCACGTCTTCCGTGTCCCCGTGGCCCGGATCGCTGCCGACGATCCGCCCCGGGTGACACAATTTGACAACGCTCAAGTTGACGGGTGCTCATCTATTGGTATGATTCCCCCGATCGCACGGCGGTTCGTCGCCGGCGAGACGGTTCCAGAGGCCCTCGAACACGCGCGAGCCTGCAACACGGACGACGTTTCCGTCATTTTGAACCTGCTCGGAGAGCACTACGACGACCCCGCAGATGCCCGCGCAGACACTGAGGCGTACCTCGCACTGCTCGACGACATCGCGGCGAGCAATCTCGACGCGTGCATCTCGGTGAAGCCCTCACAGATCGGGCTCGACATCTCTGCGGAGCTGTTCGAAGAGCACTATCGGGAGATCGTCGCCCGCGCTCACGAACGAGGGGCGTTCGTCTGGTGTGACATGGAAGACGCAGACACCACCGACGACACCGTAGACGCCTTCGAGTCGATCGCGGCCGACCATCCGTGGAGCGTCGG
>JARVCL010000139.1:0-7760 GCA_040405695.1 Halorubrum sp.
CTCTCGAATTGCGGACGAGGAACACCGACAATTAAATTGTCTCTGTGGGGTTGGTCCGACTGCACACAAGCCCACGACTTTAGTCGTGGGTAACTGACGGTCGACAGCTCCTCGTCCGTCCGCGTCTCTCTCAACATCCGCAACACGGCGACCGCCTGCGGCTGGAGGGCGGCCTTCTCTGCGCGGTTGGTACGGATACTCGTGATCGCATACACAGGAGTGCGTCGAAGTGCTGTAGCGGTGGAGTGTCTGCCCACGCGTACAACCGTTAGTGGGACTCGTCCGGAGCGAAGAACAGCGTCGGATCGGTCACCGTGATGTCGACGACGTCGCGGTCGTCTAACGGGCGGAGTCGGACGGTGATCGGATCGTCGCCTACAGCTCCGCGGAGCTGAACGAGGTCGGACCGAGAGAGAAATGTCGGAACGCAGATGGCCAACGAGCGCTCCGGGTCCTCCGCGACGACCAGCCGATACCGAACGTGCGCCTCGTCTGCGGCGTACACCCGGACCGTGTCGACGGTGGCGTCGGCCGTTTCTGACCGCACGTCGTCGAACGTCGAGCCGGGTAGCAACACGTCCACCCGGCTCTCGTCGATGATGGGGTTCACGTCTCCGGGATGGACCGCGATCGCCGTCCAGTTCCGTTCGCGGTACTCGGTCGCGGTCGCTTCCGTATCAGCGATCACGTCAGTCCACCGCTCCAGACGGCTGGCTCCGCTCATTATCGTGTGGATGCACAGCACGCCATATATCGCTTTGTATCGCACGGACCCTGCGACGAAGAGAGACGAATCCGGTGATCAGGGACCGACACTCACCGAAACGGAGTCGACCCCTGCCGGTAAAACGGGGTCGAAGGATGCCGATGGGTATTTATTTGTCCGTGTGTACCGGACGGTATGACAGACGGTGACAGCGATCGTATTACGCGCCGAAAGTATCTCACATACGGAGCCGGAGGAGCAGCGGTAGCGCTCGCGGGATGTGCAGGAGAAGATGTCGAGGAGATAGACGAGGAGGCAGGCACTGACGACGATGAGGCTGCTGACGATGACGACAGCCACATTCAGATCACCCAGACGCAGAACCCGACGACACTGGACCCGCACGATCACAGAGAGACGACGACCGATAACGTACTGTTCCAGGCCTACGAAGTCTCGATCGGTCGCGACCGCGACGGAAACCTCGTGGACCAGCTCGTCACCGACTGGGAGGTCCTCGACGATGACCGATACCGGTTGGAGATCCGCGACGGCGTGCCATTTCATGAGGGGGGTGAGCTCACCCCCGGTGACGTCGCGTTCAGTATCAACAGAGTCGTCGACGAAGACGCCGGGAACCTCCAGAGTCCGCAGGCGGATCAGCTCGCGGGCGTCACCGGCGCCGAGGTCGAAGACGGCGAGGTAATCATCCACACTGAGGAGGCGAACCCGATGGTGTTCGCCAACCTCGCCTCCTACTGCCCGATCGTTCAGGAGGAGTGGGTCATGGACCGAGCGTCGGAGGAAGTTGCCGAAGAGATCAACGGAACGGGCCCGTATCAGCTCGAGGAGTTCGTCGACGGCGAGTACACCGACTTCACCAGCTTCTCTGACTACTGGGACGGCGAAGCCGAGATCGACAGCGTTCGAATCGACGCTTCAGCGGAGTCGAGCACCCGAATCAACAGCCTTCGAGCTGGCGAGATCGACCTCGCAACCGCCGTCCCACCGACGGATGCTGGCGGGATCGAAGGCGACGACGACACGTACATCGCCGACGGCCCGAGCACGCGTATCCTTATGCTCCCGATGCGATACGACGTCGAGCCGTTCGACAGCCAGGAGTTCCGGCAGGCGATGAACTTCGCGATCGACCTCGACTCGATCATCTCGAACATACTCTCCGGGTTCGGTGATGCGACCGCCCAACCGACGCTGGAGGGGTACTTCGGCCACAACGATGATCTCGATCCGTACCCGTACGACCCGGAGCGCGCCGAAGAACTCGTCGAAGAGAGCGGCTACGCGGGCGCCGAGATAGAGCTTCACGTCCCTGCAGGACGGTACCTTCAGAGCGACGAGATCGCACAGTCGTGTGTCAACTTCATCGACGACCTCGACAACGTCAGCTGTGAGATCAACATGCGTGACTTCGGCGAGCTCGCCGGACAGCTCCTCGATGGCGACATCACAACGACGCCGCCGTTCTTCCTTATCGGCTGGGGGAACACGACCTTCGATGCACAACAGAATCTGCTGCCGTGGTTGACCGAGGGGACCTCACAGACGACGTTCGTCGACGAGGAGCTTGGCGACCTCATCAGCCAGGCAGAAACGGAAGTCGACGCGGACACCCGTGAACAGCTGCTGAGGGACGCGTGTGAGCGCGCACACGAACTCGCTGTCTTCGTCTTCCTCAACCGCGAGTACCTCATCTACGGTCTGAACGAGCGTCTCAGCTGGGATCCCACACCCGACGAGTACCAACGGGCCTACGAGATGTCGCTCCGGTGATCACCGGCGAGTAGCCCGTCCGACCGTTTCATAGAGATTCAGTTAATGTCACAGTACCAGTTTTTGATCCGACGTGGGCTCCAGGGGCTTCTGGTCGTCTGGGGAGTCGTCACTGTCGTGTTCCTACTGCGGTTCATGACGCCCGGGAGCCCGGTTGATTTCGTGGCGCCGCTCGACGCCAGCCCGGAGCTTCGCGCGCAGATCGCAAGAAATCTCGGCCTGGATCAGCCGATCTACATCCAGTACGGACAGTACGTGTACGGCCTGATTCAAGGCGATATGGGCTTTTCGTACATCCGTGGCCGTCCGGCGAGCGGCATCATCTTCGCGCGGCTGCCGGCCACGTTTGAACTCGCGCTCGCCGCCACGGTCGTCGCGATCCTCGTTTCGATCCCGCTCGGGGTCCTCTCTGCGACCCGCCGTCACGAGCCCACGGATTACGCGGCAACCGCGTTCTCCCTAGTCGGGATCAGCACGCCGAACTTCTGGCTTGGGATCATGCTCATTCTGTTCGTCTCCGTCGGACTGGGAATCCTTCCGACGAGTCGGCGACCGATCGGTCTCCTTCCCGCCCTCGAAATGCTCATATTCCAGCTCGAAACCACGGGTGTCCGCACCTGGGTCCGCCATATGATTCTGCCTGCGATCACGCTCGGAACGTACTTCACGGCGATGATCGTGCGGCTCACCCGGAGCGGGATGCTCGATCAGCTCGGGCAGGCGTACGTGAAAGCCGCGCGCGCGAAGGGGGTCCCAGAGACCCTCGTAACGTACAAACACGCGCTCCGAAACACGATGATACCAATTATTACCGTGTTGGGGCTCCAGTTGGGGACACTGATCGGTGGGGCAGTGATTACCGAATTCGTGTTTAATTGGCCGGGACTCGGCACGCTGATCATCGATGCCATTCGCGTCCGTGACTGGCCGATCATCCAGGGCGCGCTCATCGTGATCGGCGTCGGGTTCGTTATCATCAACATCGCTGTCGACGCGTTGTACGCGCGGTTGAACCCGCGGGTGGAGCTATGAGTGGCAGAATTCTCTCTGACCGCGTTCGACAGAGCCTCCGGAGGGAGTTCGGCCGCAGCCTGATGGCCAAGATCGGCCTGTTTTTGATCCTCCTGATGTTTGTTACCGCGACGTTCGCCCCGTTCCTCGCTCCGCACGACCCGACTCAACAGGAGTTAGAGGAGTCGAACCTGCCGCCGGTCGGCGTCACACAGACCGACGAGCAGTTCCAGTTCGTCGACGGTGAACGCCAGATCGTCGAGGTCACTGTCACGGGAACTATGGAGCACCCGCTTGGGACCGACGCGCTCGGACGAGACCTCCTCTCACGCGTGCTGTTCGGCGCACGTACGTCGCTCCTCGTCGGATTGTTCGGCACGATGTTTGCAGTCGTTACCGGCGTGAGCGTCGGTCTCACAGCCGGTTACTATGGGGGCCGCATCGACGACGTGTTGATGCGGTTCGCCGACATCATGCTAGCGTTCCCGGCGCTCGTCCTCGCTATCGCGCTGGTCGGACTGCTCGGACCGTTGACCATACTAATACCGGACCCGTTCGTCCAACTCGGAGTAGTATCCAATATGCCAGAAAATTTCGTTTTTCCAGTGACTTTAACCATTGTCGTTGGTGTCGTTAATTGGGTGTGGTTCGCTCGGATCGCTCGCGGCGAGGCGCTGTCGATACGACAACAGGAGTACGTGAAGGCCGCTCGCAGTCTTGGTGCGAGCGATCGAACGATCCTCCGTAAACACGTGCTCCCGAACAGCCTCACCCCGATCATCGTCCTCGCGACGATACAGGTAGCGGCGATCATCCTCCTCGAGAGTTCGCTGTCGTTCCTCGGGTTCTCAGGAACGTCGCTGTCGTGGGGCTTCGATATTGCACAGGGTCGTGACTATCTCGGAACCTCGTGGTGGATCGCCAGTATGCCAGGCCTTGCTATCGTGCTTGCAGTGGTCGGTATCAATCTTCTCGGCGACTGGCTCCGTGATGCGCTCGACCCAGGACTCGAGGGCGAAGGAGGTGGGATATAATGAGCGACCGTCCCATCCTCCGTATCGAGGGAATGAAGACCCGCTTTTTCACCGAAGAAGGGCAGGTGAACGCCGTCGAAAACGTCGATATCGAAATCTCAGACGGCGAAGTATTTGGGGTCGTCGGCGAGTCCGGGTCGGGAAAAAGCGTCACTGCGCTATCGCTACTCGGGTTACTGGAGTCGCCGGGACAAGTTACGGATGGGCAGATCTGGTACCGGAGCGCCGGCCTCGCTGACTCCGTCGAAGAGAAGGTTCCGGAAGCGGTCAACGGAGACGAAGTCGATCTGCTGGCGCTTCCCGATCGGCTCCGCCGGACCCTTCGAGGGACGCATTTCAGCATGATATTTCAGGACCCGATGAGCAGTTTCAACCCAAGTCTGACCGTCGGCGAGCAGATAGCTGAGGCGGTCGAGGCGCAGCGTCGAGCCCGGTCGAACCCGCGGTCGGTCGCCTCGCGGACGCAAGGATACGGACTCAGGCAGTATCTCATGAGCTTCGTCTCGTCATCGCGGGAGTACGTCAGCGAAGAGAGCCGAGCGCGTGCGATCGAGCTCCTCGAGATGGTTGGCATTCCCGACCCCGTTCTTCGGGCCGATGAACACCCCCATGAGTACTCCGGTGGGATGCTCCAGCGAGCGATGGTCGCGCAGGCGCTCGCCGGAGAGCCAGAGGTATTGATCGCAGACGAGCCGACGACCGCTCTCGACGTCACCATTCAAGCGCAAGTATTGGACCTGCTCGACGACCTGCAATCAGAGACGGGAATGACGATCCTGTTAATCACCCACAACCTCGGTGTCGTCGCTCGAATGTGTGATACGGTCGGAGTGATGTACGCGGGTGAGATCGTCGAGCGCGGCACGCTCACGGACGTGTTCGATTCGCCCGTTCATCCGTATACGAAGGGATTGCTCGGTAGCGTTCCCAATCTCGACGGAGCTGGCGATCGGCTCAAACCGATCGCCGGCAACGTCCCGAGCCTTCTCGATCACGAGATGGAAGATCGGTGTTACTTCGCCGATCGGTGCCCAAAAGCCATGGAAACCTGTCTTGAGAAGCCGCCAGAGCTCGACGCGAGAGTAGGGTCGGAGAACCACACGACGATGTGTTACCTCGCCGACGAGCCGTACAACGAAGCCGTGGCGCTGCCGGACGGCTACTTCGAGAGCGGGACGACCGAACGAGAAGCCGCCGCAGACGGTGGTAGTGGAGTCGGTGAGCGCGGTGCAGACACAGAGGCCAGAGGTGCGAACCGATGAGCGAAACTCAAGGCCGACCACCAGAGAACACAGACGAACCGCTGGTTCAGGTCCGCGGTCTACAGAAGTACTTCTGGGAGGACGACTCGCTGTTCGACAGGCTGTTCGGGACCGAACCGACCGCTGTGAAAGCCGTCGACGGGGTCTCTTTCGACATCGGCCGAGGCGAGACGCTCGGCCTCGTCGGAGAGTCCGGCTGTGGAAAGTCGACCACCGGCGAGACAATACTCCGGTTGCAAGAACCCTCCGGAGGACGCGTCGAGTTCGAGAGCGACAACGTATACGACCTCGAAGGTGCCGAAATGCAGGCGTTTCGCCGGGAGGCACAGATCGTCTTTCAAGACCCGTTCTCCAGTCTCGATCCGCGGATGACGGTGGGCGACATCGTCACGCAGCCGCTCGAGATCCATGACATCGGGACCAACGCCGAGCAGATCGAGCGCGCACGGGAGTTGCTCGGTCGTGTGGGGCTCTCCCCCGATCAGCTTGACCGGTATCCACACGAGTTCTCTGGCGGCCAGCGCCAACGGATCGGGATTGCCCGCGCACTCGCGCTCGAACCCGAGTTTCTCGTGCTCGATGAACCGACAAGCGCGCTCGATGTCTCCGTGCAGGCACAGGTGCTCAATCTCCTCGACGACCTGCAGGATGAGTTCGATCTCACGTATCTGCTCATCAGCCACGATTTGTCTGTTATCCGTCATATCTGCGATCGGGTCGCAGTCATGTATCTCGGCGAACTCGTCGAGATTGGTCCCGTCGACGAGATATTCGACGATCCGAACCATCCGTATACGAACGCGCTGCTCGGGAGTGTTCCCCGGGCATCTACCGACGAACGAGAGCGTGAGCGACACACGATCTCCGGTGACGTTCCCTCACCGCGTAATCCGCCCTCGGGCTGTTCGTTCCGGACCCGGTGTCCGATCGTCATCCAGCCACCGACGATCGACCTCCCACAGGAAGCATATCGCGAAATCGTCGAGTACCGCACGCTTCTCGAGACCGGTCGGCTCGACCCCGATCTCCGCTGGGAACAGGTCGACGATCCCGACCGAACGGACACCGCCGCGTTCGTCGATCAGCTTACAGACGATCTATTTTCACACGAGTTTCCCGACGAGGACGATGAGGTACTAACCGAATCGCTTCTGGCGCTCGCGGACGGCGATATCAACGATGCGATCGAGTTGCTTCGTGCGCGATACGAGTCAGTTTGTGAGGCGGTCAACCCCGAACTCCCGGACACCGCTCATGGCTCGGCGTGTCTCCGAGATGAACAGCCAACCGCCGTTACCGACGCGGTGGAGGAGTGGGAGATGGGTGCACCCGGCGACGACTCATCGAATACACGCCGATGAGAAGTCGTTTGTGTGGCGTTGTCTCGGGATAGGAGAAATGAACGGCTCGAACTACCGTTCCCGAACGACGACGAACTCAGCGAGGTCTCGGAGGTACTCGATCGCCTTCGTCTCCGGCGGAGCCGCGTCGTCCAGCGCGGCGAGCGCGAGGTCCGACTCGTTGCGAGCCCGTTCGTTGATCTCGGCAGGGGTCAACGCGGTCACTTGCAGCACCGACGGCCGGTCCATCTCTGCGTCCTGTCCGGTCGGCTTTCCGAGATCGGCGGCGTCGGCCGTGGCGTCAAGTACGTCGTCTCGCATCTGGAAGGCGACACCGACCCGTTCAGCGTACTCGCCGAAGGAATCGACTGCGTCGGGGTCCGCACCGCCTGCGATCGCACCGAGTTCCGCGGCTGCCCGGAACAGCGCCCCCGTCTTCCGGCGGGCCAGTTCCATGTACTCGGCTTCTGTCGTCGGTCGGTCGGCGAGTTCCGTCGCCTCGCCCTCACCGAGTTCGACCATCGCCTCGGCGACGGTTCGCATCGCCCGCTCGTCGGTCGAAAAGAGCGCGAACGCCTCGCCGAGGAGCCCGTCGCTCGCGACGATCGCCGGG
>JARVCL010000140.1:0-7758 GCA_040405695.1 Halorubrum sp.
TCGACCCAGAGCGGATCGACCGAGACGTGGAGTCGATCGAGTCGCTTGCGACCGACTACGAGGTGATTCGGGTCGACGACGAAACAGAGGTCGAACTCTCGACACCGGCAGGATCGGTCACCGTCTGGACCGTCGCAGCGTACAACGACCCGAACGGACCGTGTGCAGATGAGAACGGCGATGTCCCACACCCTGAAGGGTTTGGCTGCGGGTTCCTCTTCGCCGTTGGCGGCCGGACCGTCTTCTGGCCTGGCGATAGCGACGCGCTCGATGGGTTCGCCGAACTCGACGTTAGCGTCTTCCTCGCGAACATCGGCGGCGGCGGTATCGTCTCCGACCGACACGAGTCTGCTGCTCTCGCAGAACAAATGAACCCGGAGATCGTCGTGCCGATCCACTACGACACGTTCCCCGCGCTAGCGGCGGACGGCGAGGCGTTCGCGGGCGACGTCGCGAGCCGATCGATCCCCGTCGCGCTCGACGCCCGTTCGGCGAATCAGTAGCGCGCGCAGACCAGCGTGCGGTGAGACGCGTGCCAGAGTTGGACCCGCTATCGGGGAACCGTTTTCAATGCGGCTGTCGTATGAACGCGTATGTACGTCCGCGACGCCAAGAACCGTGACGAGGCGTGGTTGCTGGACGCGATCGAGGAGGTCGGTCTCGACGATGTCGCCTTCCGGTCTCGCGACTACGTGATCGCGGTCGATCAGGACACCGGTGACCGCGCCGGATTTGGTCGACTACGCGTTCACAAAGCGGACGGCGAAGAAGCGATCGAACTCACCGGAATCGGGGTGCTGCCGGCGTGGCGCGGCAACGGTGTCGGTGCACACGTCGTCGAGCGGCTCGTCGACACCGCGGCTGCCGACGGGTTCGATCACGTGTACGTGCTCACCGACCAGCCGGAGTACCTCACGCAGTTCGGTTTCGAACCAATCGACGGCGACGCTCTCCCCGAGTCGTTGATCGAGCGTCGCCCCGAGAAGCGCGAGACGCTCGACGGCGACATCACACCGCTCCGACTCACGACGGACGCGTTCGAGATGCCCGCTCACCTCCGAGACGCGTTCAAGAACGCGGAACGGGGCACGAGTAGCGGCGAAGACGAACCGGCCGAGTCCGCCGAGGACTTCGGGATCGACCCGGACTCGGCGACGTACAAGTACGACACCGGAAAGTAGCCCTCCACGACGGTCCGCCGAGATCGGAGAACCCGCCGTTTATGCGAGACCGCCCCGACGATCCACCATGGATCCGCTGATCGAGGCCGCTCGCGACGTGCTCGACGACGCGCACGTTCCCTACTCCGAGTATCGCGTCGGTGCCGCTATCGAGACTGCCGACGGAACCGTCTACACGGGGTGTAACATCGAGAACGCCAACTACTCGAACAGTCTCCACGCCGAGGAAGTCGCGATCGCCGAGGCGGTGAAAGCGGGCCATCGAGCGTTCGACCGGATCGCGGTTACGTCGGGCGTCCGCGACGGTGTCACGCCCTGTGGCATGTGCCGACAAACGCTCGCGGAGTTCGCGGACGAGTCGTTCGTGGTGGTCTGTGACGAGGGCGACGGCGAAGTCACCGAGTACACGCTCGGCGAACTTCTCCCGAACACGATCGGTGAGTCGACGCTCGACGCGGCCGACCGCGAGCACTCCGACACGTAAGCGACTCCCGTTCACCCTCTCCGATCGGGGTCTCCCATGGCGACGGCTATGTACTTCCCCCGTGTATTCGTGTGAAAACGAACCGCCTCTCTTTTAGGAACCCGCGTCAACGACCGGTTATGACCGGAGATAGCGAGGACCCAAGCGACGACCTCCAGTATCACGTCGAGGTGGGTCCCAACGACGTCGCCGACGCGGTGCTCCTGCCTGGCAACCCCGAGCGCGTGGACAAGGTGACCGCGCTGTGGGACGACCACGAGGAGGTCGCCCACCATCGCGAGTACCGGACCGCAACCGGCACGTACGACGGCACGGGAATCTCGGTTACTTCGACGGGAATCGGCTCGCCGTCCGCGACGATCGCCGTCGAGGAACTGGCGCGGGTCGGCGTCGACACGTTCATTCGCGTCGGGTCGTGCGGAGCTATCCAATCAGACATGGCTGTTGGCGACCTCGTGATCACGACCGGCGCGGTCCGTCAGGAGGGAACGAGCGACGAGTACGTGCGCGAGGACTACCCCGCGACCGCCGACGGCGAAGTCGTCTCTGCGCTCGTCGCCGCGGCAGAACGGCTCGGGTACGACTACCACACCGGAATCACGATGAGCGCCGACTCCTTCTACGCCGGACAGGGGCGGCCGGGGTTCGAGGGGTTCGAGGCGGCCGGCTCCGACGCGCTGATCGAGGAACTACAGGCGGCGAACGTCAAGAACGTCGAAATGGAGGCGTCAGCGATTCTCACCGTTGCGAACGTCTACGGGCTCCGTGCCGGCGCGGTGTGTTCGGTGTACGCGAACAGAGTGACCGGCGAGTTCCGGACTGAAGGCGAGTCGCGGGCGGCTGAGACGGCGAGTCTCGCGGTGAAGCTGCTCGCACGCATGGACGAGATCAAACGCGACGCTGACGCGGAGCGCTGGCACGCCGGTCTCTCGCTGTAGTCTGTCGTTCGAAATCGGTGGCGCAGGTGCGGTTTTATAACACGATAGCCGACCGCCCCGTCGCTTGGCTCTTCCGGCCGGTTTCAAAGTGGCTTTACGCCCGGACTGCAGAACTCGAAGTATGGCAGACCAGATCGTCGTCGTCGGCTCCGGGTACGCCGGCGCGGGGGCGGTGAAGGCGTTCGAAGACGAGGTCGGGGAGGGGGAAGCAGAACTCACCTGGATCTCTGAACACGACTACCACCTCGTCTTACACGAGGTGCACCGTGCGATTCGCAATCCCGCTGTCGAAGAGAAGATAACGATTCCCGTCGGGGAGATCATGTCCGAGGCATCGACGTTCCACGAGGGACGCGTCGTGAACGTCGACACCGACGAGCGCGTCGTCGAGACTGACGACGGAGAGGCGATCGCGTACGATTACCTGCTCCTTGCGGTCGGCTCCACGACCGCCTTCTTCGGTATCGACGGGTTACAAGAGCACGCCCATCAGCTGAAGGGACTCGCCGACGCGAAGGCGATCCACGGGGACGTCCGCGAAGCTGCCGCGAACGCGACTCGGTCGGAGCCGGCCCACGTCGTCATCGGCGGTGCCGGACTCTCTGGAATCCAGACGGCGGGCGAAATCGCGGAGTACCGTGACGAACACCGTGCTCCGATCGACATTACCCTCGTCGAAGGTCTCGACGAGGTGTTCCCCGGGAACGACCCACAACTGCAGGGCGCGCTCCGACAGCGACTCGAAGACGCTGGCGTCGAGATTCGCACCGGTGACTTCATCTCGAAGGCCGACGAGGATGCGGTGTACTTCGGTGACGAGGAGGACGGGCTCGAGGAACTGCCCTACGACGTGTTGGTCTGGACCGGCGGGATCACGGGACAGCCGGAACTCGACGGCGTCGACGTAAAAAAAGACGACCGCTCGAACCGCATCTTCGCGGAGTCGGACTTCACGACGAGCGACGACCGCGTGTTCGCCATCGGCGACACCGCGCTCATCGATCAGGGTAGTGACGACGTCGCGCCGCCGACTGCCCAGGCCGCATGGCAGGCCGCGGAGGTGGCCGGCGAGAACCTCGCCCGCGCCGCTCGGGGCGCACCGCTCCAGTCGTGGCAGCACTCGGACAAAGGGACGGTCATCTCCGTCGGTGAGGAAGCGGTCGCCCACGACGTGATCGGAATGCCGATCAAGACGTTCGGCGGCACGCCGGCGAAGCTCCTGAAGAAGTCCATCGCGGTGCGGTGGATATCGAAAGTCTCCTCGGCTGGTCGGGGGGTCAGCGCGTTCAGCGACATGTAACACGAGCGCTCTCGGTTCGGTGAGATCGTGACGGCAGCTCTGTGGCCGGAGGTCACCGCGTCCGAGGGGGCGTACTACACGCCGGAGCAGAGAGCACAGACGAGAGAGAGCGAACTCCCCGACATGACCACGAGTCGTCGATATCGATCACTTCGGGCGGTGGTGCCACCACGGACGGACAGATATCTGCAGTGAACGACCGGGTGCTGGAGATGACGGCCGGATGTCGGCAGCGGACGTTGGGTGTCGGCGGTGGAGCGACTCGATATCGGTAATAACCCGTCGCGTGCTGGCGGCGTTTTCAGTGCGCGGGTTCCTCGTCGGGCGCACGCATATCGTCGATTCGAAGAATAAGGACGTTCGCGGTGTCGTCTTTTCCGTCGACCGTTCCCTCGATGACAAGCTTCGAGAGCGGGGTCGGACCGACGGCCACCGCGTCACCGTCGTGGAAGTCCCGGACCGATCCCTGTACGTGGATCTCAGCACGGCAGAGCTCCGGATGGTGGACACTGGAGAGGTCAATTCCATCGACGTTCACGCCCTCCACCTGCTCACCCTCGTGTGAGATGGGGACGTGCGCGGGCTCGTCCATTCGCTGGATGTCTAACGCCTCGTACGCGTTCGACGTCGGTTTGTACCCGCCTTTCGGGCCGGGCACTCCCTCCACTAGCTGGAGCGCCTTCAGGCTCTGCATCTGATTGCGGATCGTCCCGGGGTTACGGTCCACCTCCTCGGCGATCGCCTCACCCTTGACTGCGTCCTCTTCTTGCCCGTACAGGTTGATGAGCGCCGTGAGAATGCTCTTTTGGCTCGATGTGAGCTCTATCGATGACATACTTCAGCGTAGATGGCCGCCCCGCATAAATGCGATGGAACGGGTTTATAAATGGATGCAGAATAGTCGGTGTCAGCCAACGGTTCGGAACCGAAGGTACGCGACCGGACTCGCTAACACGACCGCGACACCGAGAACGACGAATACGAATCCTGCATCTCCGACGAAGAAGGTGAGTCCGGCACCGACGAGTCCGATCAGTGCCCCTGTGAACGCGACGGCGATCAGCGCGCCTGCGGGACCGATATCCTCGGGATCGATGTCCGTCGGATCGTTAGCACCCGGACCGTCGCCGTCCGAACGGTCACTCGCGTCGGCCATGCGTGCCGATTCGTTCGGGGTGACGAAACCGTACCGGTTCCGGGTTCGAGCGATCTGCTGGTCCGAGTGTGAGTCGACCCCCGGTATTCAAGCCACGAGCCGTTCGCGTTTCCGTATGACGAGAGTCAGGATCATCGGCGCACCGACTGACTACGGGGCGAACCGACGCGGTGTCGACATGGGGCCGTCCGCGATCCGGTACGGAGGGTTGTCGAGCGAGCTCGCGAAGGCGGGGGTCGACGTGGTCGACGGCGGGGATCTTGCCGTGCCACGAGCCGAAGAGCGGGACCCGGACGCGGAAGCCCCCTCAGTGGGCGACGCGAAGTTCCTCCGTGAAACTGCGGATGTCTGTCGGCGGCTCGCCGACGAGGTGAGCGGCACACTCGCGGACGGTGAGACGCCGCTGGCGCTCGGTGGAGACCACTCGATAGCGATCGGATCGCTCGTCGGCTCCGCTCGGGACGGAGATATTGGTGCGGTGTGGTTCGACGCCCACGCCGATCTCAACACGCCGTCGACGACGCCGTCGGGGAACGTTCACGGGATGTCTCTGGCGGCCGCTCTCGGAATCGACGAGTTCGACGGCACAGAGTGGGCGAATGCCCCCCGGCTCTCCGCCGATAACGTCGTTCTCGTCGGGCTTCGCTCCGTCGACGACGGAGAGGTGGCAACCATCAGAGAGCACGATATCGCCGCCTATACCATGTCCGACATCGACGAACGGGGCATAACGGCCGTCACCGAGGAGGCAATGGCGATCGCCGGAGAGGGAGTCGACGGCGTCCACGTGAGCCTCGATCTCGACTGGCTCGACCCCAACGAAGCACCGGGCGTCGGGACACCGGTCCGTGGCGGTGTCACCTACCGAGAAGCGCACAGCGCGATGGAACTCGTCGACGACGCAGACTGTCTCCGCTCGATGGAACTCGTCGAGGTCAACCCGACGCTCGACCGGAACAACGAGACGGCGGCGCTCGCGACCGAACTCGCCGCTAGCGCGTTCGGAAAGCGAGTCATCTGAGCGATGTAGCCGAGTCATCGAAGCGGTGGGGGTATCCGGCCGATCTCTGTCAGACACCCTATCTGAACTACGACAAGACCAGTGGGACCGGGTCCTGTAGCGATAGGCCGTCGTGCGGGCCACGGCCAACGGGTCATCGCGTAGGCCACAATCGACGGTCAGTATGTGAGCTGCGCTCGTAGTCGACGAGCCACAGTACTTTACCGCACACGCGACCCACACCCGGATAATGAACGTCCGCGGCGAACGGGAGTGTCGTGACTGCGGGAGTCGCTGGTCGTACTACGAGACCGGCACGGTAGCGTGTCCGGCTTGCGGGAGCCTTCGGAGCGTCGGCGTTGAAGAACGGGCAACACACACCGACGCCCCCGTGTCGCTCAACCTCTCCACCCACCGGGCCCGGTTCGGGGAAGCGAGGGAGACGGTCCCGACCGAGGGTGCCGACGACCTGAAACGCGATCTCCGAGAGTACCTCCGAAAGCGGGGGTTCATCAAGGGGGGCGAACTGCGCCCTCTCGACGGGACGGTTCTCGCGCCACGTGAGCTGCTCGAGGCGGTCGACGTGTACGAACGCCGTCGTGACCCGGCCGATGCCGACGGGGAGTACGTCCTCGCGCTGCTCGCCGGAGCAGACGACGGGGAGCGCCCCTCGAGCACCGCCGTCCCAGAGTCGATGCGGGCGGCTCGCGGTAGCGCGGTCGCTTGGGTGGTGAGCGAGTACCGCGGCGACCTCCTGACGTTCCTCGACGAACTAGAATCGTCAGCAGGTGACGAGTCGGACGAGTCGCGGACGGTCTCGGCGTCGGGCGAGAACCCCAAGGCACGAGCGGGGGTTGCACGGGCAGTCCTCGAACGCCTCCGGGATCGGATCAAGCACGTTGAGGCGCTAGAGGGGGATGTCGACCCATCACTCGCCGACAGCTTGATCGAGGTCGCAAACGGGGTGGGGGAGTACGTCCGGACCGGCGACACCGACGCGATCGATCGAGCTCGATCACGACTCGACGAGATCGAGTCGTGAGCTCGTGGGTGATGGGGTGCCCTCGACCCCCCCTCCACGGAATCACAGCTGATACTCACGGGGGTACGTTCAAGCGCCCGAACACGAACAGAACCGTATGGCGCGGTTCGACCTCCACGATCACCGACACGCGCTGAAACAGCTCCGGGACACAGGCGAAACGAGCCTCTGGGAGAATCGAAAGGATGTTTCGTGTCCGGTCTGTTCGGAACCGTTCGACCGACTGTTTATTACGCGGCAGGACACGGCCCGGTTCCCCGAGAACAACGGGTCACGCTTCTGTCTCACGCGCACCGACGAGACGATTCGGCTGTTTCGACACTGAGACCGCCGCACCTAGAGAGCGCAGGTTATGCGGACTCACGCTTCAACCGCCCGCAGGGGGTCGTAGTGGCCGGCCCCAACTGGATTCCGTGGTTCGACGATCAGGCACCACAGCCTCCCTAACTGGTAGTTCAGCCTACGGCGACCGACAGTTCAGCCTACGGCGACCGATAGTTCAGCCTACGGCGACCGATAGTTCAGCCTACGGCGACCGATAGTTCAGCCTACGGCGACCGACAGTTCAGCCTTCGCTGACTGGGTCGCCACTGGGATCGGGATCGTCTATGTACCGCTCCGTCCACGTACCACGGGCGAACCAGGCGACGCCGATGG
>JARVCL010000141.1:0-7744 GCA_040405695.1 Halorubrum sp.
GTCGTTTTCGACGTCGCGCTCGGTCACGCGGACGACGCAGCCGCCGAACTGCTTCCGGACCCCTTCTTCGAGGGGCCGGGGATGTACGGCTTACACCTGAACTATCAACAGCCCGTCGTCCGGGCGATACTCCTCGAACTACAGCGTCGAAAGGCGAACTTCGGAGCCGACGGGATTCGGATCGACGGCGCACAGGACTTCACGTATCACGACGAGGAGACGGGCGAGCAGGTCCACGACGACGCGTTCCTCGCCGAGATGGACCGCGTGGTCCACGAGGTCAGCGGCACGAAGTACCGTCCCTGGATGATCTACGAGGACGGCCGACCGTGGCCCCGGGAGGACTGGGAGCTGGCCTCGACGTATCGTACGCTCATCGATCAGCACCCGCACGCGTTCCAGTGGTCACCCGTTACGTTCGCGCACAACAAGCCGGCACTTCTCACCTTCTGGGCCACGAAGTGGTGGCGAATGCGGGAGGTCGGCGAGTTCGGCAGCCAGTGGATCACGGGTGTCGCGAATCACGATACGCTGCGACGAGGGTCGCAGGTAGCGGTGACCGACGACTGGAGCGGTGCGCTGATCAACCCGTATCTCGCCGACACCCCACCGGAGACGATTCGGGAGGCGTACGACAGCCCCGCGGCACTCGTCTGGTTCCACGTCGCAATGCCGGGCGTACCGATGGATTTCCTCCACGCCAACTACCGCGCGCCGTGGGGGTTCGTCCGGGATACCGACCCGGTGTGGAACGTGAAGGTGGTCGCTGAAGAGGCCCCGTGGATCGACTGGCACGTCCCAGAGAGCGCGTTCGCCGACGAAGATGCGTTTTCGCGGCTGAAGTCGCTCGGGTTCGAGACGCGGGCGGCGCTGAAGGAGTTTGTGACGACGCTCGCCGCCCTCGTCAACGCGACCGACTACGATGTCGACCTGATCGCGAGGTTGCTCTCCGTACAGGAGACGCCGCTGCGAGGACGCGGCGATGACGCTGAACTCACGGCGAGTGATCTCCAAGCGTTCTCGTTCGCGTGGAGCGCGGACGTGAGTGAGTACCTCGTGCTCGACCGCTGGGCGGACGACCAGGCAGACTCCCGAACCGCGTTCGACCGAGGGGTTCGCGAGTTCCGCCAAGAACGGCCGTGGCTCCGCAGCGACATCGACCCGGAGTCGGGAGAAGCGTTTGGCTACCGACACCCGACCGAGGGAACAGTACTGTACTACGCGGTCAGGCGGTCGCCAGACGGCGACGAGACACTCCTCGTCGCCTGTAACGTCGAGGGGACGCCCGTCGACGTGAGCGTCCGGGGGCTGCTCGACGAAGCCGGGAATGCCGAGAACGACATCGAGAAGCGTCTGACCGGCCGGTCGGAGGAGTGGTCGGTTGCACTCGCACCGCCGGAGGCGGGCGTCGAACCGGGGTCAGCGACGACAGAGGCGACGCTCGCGACCGCCGACGCCGTCGTCTGGCGACTGACCGATACCGACGCGCCCTGACCAGCGCAGACAGCACGGCGGACGCTGTCTTCGAGACGCAGGCGACGTCATACGTCCGTATCGCAGCCTGCGAATCCGGTCGCGGACACAACGCTTGAGTCGGTGGGGGGTACAGTCGGACACATGACCTTCGATCGCTCCGACGGTGTGTTCTGTCATCTGACCTCGCTCCCGGGACCGTACGGAATCGGCGACCTCGGCGACGGCGCGGCGACGTTTCTCTCGTTTCTCGGCGACGCCGAGGTCGACTACTGGCAGACGTGTCCGGTGGGGCCGACGATCGGCGCGGCGGGTGAGTCGCCGTACCAGTCGCCATCGGCGTTCGCCGGCAATCCGCTCCTGATCGACTTAGTGGGGCTGGTCGACGACGGCTTACTCACCCGTGACGACCTCGAGCCGGTCCCCGCGTTCCCAACCGACCGCGTCGACTACCCCGCGGTCCGGGAGTACAAGCAGCCGCTGTTGCGGCTGGCGTTCGAGCGGTTCGATGCGGGTGACGGGGAGCAGGACCCGGACGCCGTGCTCGACGATTTCCGCGAGCAGGAGCCGTGGGTGACGGAGTACGCGCTCTTCCGCGCGATTTCGGCCGCACGGCCCGAAGACACGTGGGTCGAGTGGCCGGAGCCGCTGCGGACCCGAGACCCGGACGCGCTTACGGCGGCCCGCGAGGAGCACGCCGAGACGATCCGGTTTCGGGAGTTCTGCCAGTGGACGTTCGACCGACAGTGGGCGGCGCTCAGAGAGCGGGCAGCGGCAGAGGGTGTCGAACTCGTCGGCGACGTGCCCATCTACGTCGCGCTCGACTCCGCGGACGTGTGGGCGAACCCCGAGGCGTTCCAGCTCGACGAGACCAACCGGCCGACCGTGGTTGCAGGCGTCCCGCCGAACCCCGGTGACGACGGCCAGCGCTGGGGGAACCCCGTCTACGACTGGGAACGGCTCGGAGAAACCGACTACGACTGGTGGATGCGGCGGTTCCGCCGGCTGTTCGAGTTGGCCGACGTGGCACGGCTCGACCACTTCCTCGGGTTCGTCAGATACTGGGGGATCCCCGCCGACGCCGACGACCCGGCGGCTGGCGACTGGTACGACGGGCCAGGCCGTGCCCTGTTCGAGGCGGTCGAGCGAGCGTTCGGCGACGCTCCGTTCATCGCAGAGGACCTCGGGTTCGACGACCCACAGATGGACGAGCTGATGCACGAGTTCGGCTTCCCGGGGATGCGCGTTCCACAGTACGCAGACTGGTGTGAGGGGGGCAACGAGTACCAGCCGATGAACTACCCGGAGAACGTCGTCGGGTACACCTCGACACACGACACCGACACGTGGGTGGGGTACTACGAGGACCTCCCCGCCGAACAGCGCGACTGCTTACAGTACAACCTCGGCATCGGCGACGAGAAGCCGATCGAGTGGGCGATCCTCGACGACGTGTGGGGCTCCGAGGCCGTCCTCGCGATGACGACCGTCCAAGATCTGCTCGGACTCGGCAGCGAGGCGCGGTTCAACGAACCCGGGACGGTGGAGGGGAACTGGGAGTGGCGTGTCGAGCGGGACGCGCTCTCCGAGCAGTTGGCGGGTCGCCTGCGGGAACTCGGGGCGGTTCACGTGCGCTGACGGTCCGGCACACGGGTCCGCCGTGAGCGGTACCGGATCGACTACCGGGTTAGCGGCTCCACAGCCCGTGAGCGCACACGCCGCCGGATCGTCGCTGCCAGACGCGTCCCACCGGATCGTCGCTGCTGGACGCGTCATCACGTTGGACGCGCCGGCGGGTCTGCGCGGATTCGACGACTGGGGTGCGTCTCGCTGATCAGCGGATCCGGTCGTGTATCCAGCGTCGAAGGCGTCTGATCGGGCCGTCGTCTGCGACATCGCCGACGCCCGGGTCGCCGAGTTCCCACTCGGCTCGGTTCGCCGCCTCCTCGATCGATCGATACTCCCAGCCGGTCACTGACGCCAGCTGCCGGTCGGCTCGGCTCGTTCCGACGAGCACGTGTCTCGGCGTGTCAGTCGCCTCGCGGATCGCCTCGGTCCCTGCCCACTTGTCCCAGTCGCGGGGGTCGTAGTCGTTCTCGATGCCGTGTCGTCGGCAAAACCGGTCGACTGCGCCCGTGTCGTTGGCGATCACCCCAACGTAGCGGCTCCACTGGCGGGCGTCGGCGACGGCCGCGGCGGGGTCCGCGAGCGACCGTGCCGCCCCGAGGGTGAACAGCAGAGTGAGGTCGCCGGGCGGATCCGGATCGGCGGTGACGACGGACACGAGTTCGAGACGTAGTCGGTCGGGGCCGGGCATAAACCCGGTGGCGACGCCGCGTCAGTAGCTGTTCCGGCCGAGGAGCCAGTAGAGCACGAGCCCGAGGAAAGGAGCAAAGAACACCACGAGCGCCCAGAGGAAGGCGGGATGGTCGCTTCGCTGTTTGGCGTCGTTGTACGTCCAAGCGATGATCGCGACGTACACCGCGAACATCAGGAGCCCGAAGAGGAGGGCGATCGCTGACGCGGCCGCCTGTAGCGGGAGGGCAGACAGCATATTCACTGCCAGCGGACGGACCGGCAAAGGCTTTGTGACCGTGCCTAATCGACGCCGCCGTAGACTCGGCGAAAGAGCTACCAAACCTCGGTGACAGCCCCCGCATATGGGGACACGACTCCGTGCCGTCGAGGCCGTCGTCGAACTGCTCTCGGGACTCGCGCTAGTGGGGGTGGCACGGCGCTCTGACGGCGAGATTCCGGTCGCGTATTTGACCGTCGGGTTCGCGAGCGGATTCCTCTACAGACAGGCACAGACGACCGTGGCCGGTGGCGGCTTCCGCGTGTCACCGCTCCGCAACGCCGCGCTCGTGTTGGCTTGGACGCCACTTGCTGTCGCGATCGATCGTTCAGCGGGCGGACGTCTGAGGAGGCGGGCCTTCGCCGCCGGAATTACCTTCGGATCGACAGCTCACTGGCTCACTCACCGCGACTGAAAGGGTTTCCTGTGGGGGGAGCGACGGACTCGGTATGGAACGTGCCGTCGACATCGACAGGCTGCGTGCAGACATCGAGGCAACCGCCGCGTTCGGTCGAATCGAAACGGACGCCCCCGAGGCGTTCGGTCGAACGAACCTGACGGGCACCGAGGCGAACCGCAGGACACGGGACTACTTCGTCGACCGACTTCAGGAAGCCGGGCTCGACGTAACCGTCGATCCCGTCGGCAACATCGCCGGACGGTGGATTCCGGAGAGCGCGAACGCGGACGCCTCGCCGGTGGCTGCCGGGAGTCACCTCGACAGCGTCCCAGAAGGTGGTATCTTCGACGGCCCACTCGGCGTCTACGCCGCGCTGGAGTCCGTGCGAGCCATGCAGGACGCAGGAGTCGAACCAGACCGCCCAATTCTCGTCGTGAGCTTCACCGAAGAAGAGGGGTCGACGTTCGGGAACGGCCTCTTAGGCTCCAGCGTCGCAACCGGCGAAACCGACCTCGACGCGGCACTCTCGCTGGAGAACGGCGACGGTGAACAGCTTTCAGAGGCGCTCTCTCGGATCGGATACCGTGGCGACGGCACCGTCGATCCGGCCTCTTGGGACGGGTTCTACGAACTCCATATCGAGCAGGATACGACGCTCGAAGACGCCGGCGTCGATGTCGGCGTCGTGACGACGATCACGGGAATCACCCACTGTGATGTCTCCATCGTCGGTGAGGCGAACCACGCCGGTGCGACGGCGATGACCGAACGAACAGACGCGCTCGCGGCGGCAAGCGAGTTCGTCCTCGATATCGAGCAGGCGGCGACCGAGACGGAAACCTCCTCACAGACGGCGGTTGGCACAGTGGGATCGCTGTCCGTCTCGCCGAACGCGACGAACGTCGTGCCGGGTTGTGTGGACATGGGTGTCGATATCAGAGACGTCACTCGCGACGCGATGGAGACGATCGTGGCGGCCGCGCGGGCGTCGCTCGACCGACTGGCGGCCGAGCGCGGCGTGGAGACCTCGTTCGATCGGCCGTTCGACATCGCGCCCGAGCCGATGAGCGACCGGCTTCGTGAAGCCGTTCACCACGCCGCCGAGGCGGCCGATCGATCGACACTGACGCTTCACTCGGGAGCCGCACACGACGCGATGCGTGTTGCACGAGTGACGGATGCCGCGCTGTTGTTCGTCCCGTCCCGCGATGGAATCTCACACAATCCTCGTGAGTGGACCGACTGGGCTGACTGTGCGGCGGCGACCGAGGTGCTTGCAGGCGCGATAGCGCGGAACGCGGGGGTAGAGAAGCGAACAGAGCCCTGACGGCTCGCCAGACAGAACGGCAGAGCGATCGTCACAGCGGTTCATCCGACGGTGAACGTGAGCCAGCAGGGGTATTGGGTGGAACTCCGGGGACGATACCTCACGCACCCACGGTGTGGCCAGCGAAAAAGGTAATTGTACGAATGGGTCCTCAAGCGGTTCAACCAGAACCCCGATCGCGTCGCCTTTCCAGTCCGTCGGAATCGATAGCGACCGGCCGAACCACACAGACACACGTCGTGTTGGCGTCGGCCGCGAGTGGGTTGGGGTCGCACCCGCGAACCCCGTTGCCGTGCCGCCTCCGCTGTCGCCAACAGCGATATATATTGCCGATGCCTCTACCGGCGCTTCAGCAGCTAACGGCGGTCGTTGTCTCCAACGTCGGTAGAAGGCGTAACACAGCGTTTTTTATGTTTTATCAGATTTTCAGTAGCAAAGGTTTATATATAAGACACACTTACTATTGGTTAACGAATCGGGCATCCCCGGCCCAGTATTTTCGTCGGGAGTTCGATCGGAGAACACCCATGACAGAAACACGCATTCGAAGCTACGACCGAAGCGAATCGATCGATCGAGCGGAAGCGACACACGAAGACGAGGCGAGCGAGACGGAGCGGACCGACACCGAGCGAGCGACGACCTGCCCGGAGTGTGATGGACGGCTGGCGACGGACACGGAACACGGTGAGACGGTATGCACCGACTGTGGACTCGTCGTCGAGGAGGACTCGGTCGACCGCGGGCCGGAATGGCGTGCATTCGACTCCGCCGAGCGGGACAGCAAGTCCCGCGTAGGGGCTCCGACGACGAACATGATGCACGACAAGGGGCTCTCGACGAACATCGGCTGGCAGGACCGTGACGGATACGGGAAGTCACTGTCGAACCGTCAGCGTCGACAGATGCAGCGGCTCCGCACGTGGAACGAGCGATTTCGTACGCGAAACTCGAAAGAGCGGAATCTCAAGCAGGCGCTCGGCGAGATCGACCGGATGGCCTCGGCGCTCGGTCTCCCCGAGACGGTGCGAGAGACCGCGTCGGTCATCTACCGCCGCGCGCTGAGCGAGAATCTCCTTCCGGGCCGCTCGATCGAGGGCGTCGCGACGGCGTCGCTGTACGCTGCCGCTCGACAGGCCGGGAATCCGCGTAGCCTCGACGAGTTCACCGCAGTCTCGCGCGTGGACAAGATGGAGCTCACCCGGACGTACCGGTACGTCATTCGCGAACTCGGGTTGGAGGTCCAGCCGGCTGACCCCGGAAGCTACGTCCCTCGATTCGTCTCGCAGTTGGAGCTGTCCGAGGAGGTCGAGCGACTCGCACGGGAGCTCCTCGACGGCGCGAAGACGGCCGGAATCACGAGCGGGAAGTCGCCGGTCGGGCTCGCAGCGTCAGCGGTGTACGCCGCGGCCTTGCTGTCGAATCAAAAGGTGACACAGAGCGAGGTGTCGGCGGTGGCAGACATCTCTGAGGTCACGATTCGGAACCGCTACAAGGAACTCCTTGAGGCGAGCGATCACCTGACGGCGTGATTGAGGCGGGAGCTCGGGCGGCCACCCACGTTTTTATTCTGACGGGATGTAGAGCTACGCATGGTCGAAGCGTTCGTCAGACTGGTCTGTCCCGAGTGCGGGAAAGAGTGGCAGGACAACCCTGCGGATCTGCCGGAGGTACACACGAACTTCAGCTGTCCGGCCTGCCACGCGACACAACGACTCACGCAGTTTATGCGAACCGAACGCGATCTCGAGGCGGTGAAACAGTTCCAGTAGCGGAGCCGGGGCCCGAGGCGGATCGACACCTCTCGTTCGACAGCGACTGTGCTGACCGGCGCCACCGAGTGGTGCTGAGGGTCGACACCGCAGAGACCCATGGTAACGGGACTCAAGATAATAATATAAGCCTCCGGTAGCAAAGGTTGTGTACTCATGAAGAAACAGGAGCTCATCCATCTTCACGGCCTTCTCGC
>JARVCL010000142.1:0-7741 GCA_040405695.1 Halorubrum sp.
CGACGATTCCCGTATTACGCCGCCGACGGAACACTCGTCGGTACGTTCGCGATCTGTCGCGAAGTGAGCCACATAAAGGAACGAGAGCGAGAACTGGAGCGATTCGCCCGCGCCATCGACGGGGCGACCGATCTGATCGCGGCGGTCGACCCGGACGGCCGATTCCTCTTCGCGAACGACCAGTACCGCACGTTCCACGGTATCGGCGAGGAAGACGTCAGCGGTCTCTCGCTCACGGATGTCGTCGACGACGATCAGCACTCGACCGTCCGGCAGAACGTGAATCGGGCCTTGCGTGGAGAAACGGTCGAGTACCGCACGACGCGGACACACCCCGACCGCGGAACTCGCACGTTCGACGTGCGGTACTACCCGCTTTCAGCTCCCAGCGGAAGAGACAGTACCGGGGGAGTCGTCGGTGTGCTTCGGGACGTGACCGAGAGCGAGAACCGAGCACGACAGCTACAGGTGGTCGATCGGGTTCTCCAGCACAACCTCCGGAACGCGCTGACGGTGATTCGCGGCCGAGCAAGCCAGATTCTCACTGAAGAGACAGGTCCGGCAGGGTCCGACAGTGGTGAGACGGCCGAAGCGGCGTCGTCGATCGTCTCGCGAGCCGACGACTTGTTGACGACGAGTGAGAAGGCCCGTCAGATAACGGACGTGTTGAGTGACCCACCGAACGCTGGGCCGGTGGATATCGACACCACAGTCGAGCAGATCGTCGAGTCGGTGTCGGCTGCGTTTCCGGACGCGACGGTGACTGCCACGACTCCGGACGAGACGGTCGTCGTGTCGGCGACCGACCGGATCGGTCGCGCGATAGAGGAGTTGCTCCGAAACGCAATCGATCACCACGACGGCGATCACCCGTCTGTACGGGCCACCGTCGTTCCAGACGACGAACGAGTGGAGGTGCGGATCGCCGACGATGGCCCTGGGCTGACGGGGATGAACCGAGACGTGCTGGAGTCGGGGCAGGCCGTGGACGCGCTGTACCACGGGAGCGGGTTGGGCCTTTGGATGGTGTACTGGGTGCTCCAGCAGTCGGGAGGGTCCGCCACGGTGCGTGACGCCGACCCCCGGGGAACCGTGGTCTCCGTTTCACTTCCGCGTCGAGACGAGTGACCCAGACCTGCGTTCTCGCCAGCGACGACATCGACTGAGCTGCGCGGCTCGCCTCGGAGCGGGGCCTATCCGCACCGACCCAACGTTTATGATTAATCATGGTATATGATATCACATGGCAATTAGAGAGGGGGGCCGACGGATGCGGCTGCGCCGCACTGGGACTGTTCCGTCGGACGCACGGGTCCGAGATTACGACGAACTGAGCGACGACGCGCAGTCGACCGTCGTCGAACTGGCAGGCGGTCCGTGGACCGCACCGGAGCCGGGCGAACTCGACGACGGCGACGTGGTCCGGTTCACGGAGTATTATCTCGTTCGGGCTCGATGACGGCGACAGCGGGTCGGTCACGGTGGCGCTCGAAACGAAGTTGTTTTCGTCCGGCGTGAGAAACGGTAGCTATGGATAGCGGCGGATCAAGCGACATGACGCTGGCGTTCGAACTGGCTGCGCTGAAGGCGCTCGCCGATCCGAACGCCGTCTTCAACGGGGCACGGCAGTGGACCGAGTACGTCGGCGTCGTCAGCGAAAAGCCCACGTACGTCGTCACCAACTTCACCAGAAAACACCGAGTGCGCCAAGACTTCTTCTCCGGTCCGCGCGGTGTCGAAGAGAGCTTAGAGAACATCAAGAGTCAGTTCGACACCGACCGGCACGTCTTCGTCGGGGTCGACGACGAGGATGTCGCCGTCGCGGAGGCGACCGGCTGGGAGTTCCTCCACGTCGAAGACGCAGCGCAGGCCGCAGGTTGGACGCTGGCGTCACCCGACGAGACAGAAGAGCCCGAGACGGCTTCCCGCGACGACTGGCCGTAACCGGAGACTGAGTTCGATCCGAACGGACTCCGTACTTGCTACCGGACCGCCGGGTGTTTTGCCGACCAGGCCGAAGCGCGCCTATGAGCGACGACACAACCGACGAGGCCGAGTCTCGCGGGCACGAGCACGAACAGACTCACGATCACGATCACCACGCACACGACGCCAGCAGCGTCGAGGTCGCACTCGTCACCGTCTCTTCGTCGCGCTCGTTAGCGGAGGACACGTCCGGCGACGCGGTCGTCGATATGTTCGAGTCGGCCGGCCACGAGGTTGTCGTCCGTGAGCTCGTCGACGACGACTTCGATGGCGTGCAAGGAACCGTCGACCGGCTCACCCGACGGGAGGACACGGATGTCGTCGTCACGACCGGCGGCACAGGTGTGACACCCGACGACGTGACACCCGAAGCGGTTCGGCCGCTCTTCGAGAAACGGCTCCCGGGGTTCGGCGAACTGTTCCGACGGCTCTCGTACGAGGAGGTGGGTACACGGACCGTCGGATCCCGAGCAACCGCCGGAATCGCAGACGGGACAGTTGTCTGTTGTCTTCCCGGCTCCGAGAATGCGGTTCACCTCGGGGTCGAGGAGGTGCTGCTCCCCGAGGTCACACACCTCGTCGGCTTGGCCGCACACGACGAGCCATGAGTGGGTAAGTCCTGTCCGGATCTGGCCACGATCACTCGGAGCTCTCACCGGACGGACAGGAGAAAGTTACGTATCACGTCGTGGCCGACGGCGGTCAGCACACTCTCAGGGTGGAACTGAACGGCCTCGATCGGATACTCGTGATGACGGACACCCATCACGATCGACTCGCCTTCGTGGTTCGTCGTCGCGGTGACGTCGAGGACATCCGGAACCTCCGTCGCGACGAGCGAGTGGTAGCGCCCGGCGCGGAACCCCTGCTCGAGCCCCGTGAACACGCCTTCACCGTCGTGGTCGACCGGAAACGCCTTGCCGTGGATCGGCTCCGGCGCGTGGCCGACCGTGCCGCCGTACTCGTGGACTGCGGCCTCCAGTCCGAGACAGACCCCGAGTGTCGGAACATCTGGCGAGAGATCACGAAGCACGGGACCCGTCACACCGACGTCCCGCTCGTTTTTCGGGTGGCCAGGACCGGGGCTGATGATCACTGCGTCCGGCTGTTCCGCCTGTATCGTCGCCAGCGACACGGTGTTCTTGTGGACCGCGATATCGATCGGGTCGTCGTCAGTTTCGCTAGCGATTCTCCTTGCGGTCGACGCCTCAGCGTCGTCACCACTGTTGCCACCGCCGGCGGCGTCTCGGCCGCCGAGAGACAGTTCGGAGACGTACTCGACGAGGTTGTACGTGAACGAGTCGAAGTTGTCGACCACGACGACCTTCACCGCTCGACACCCCCAACTTCGGAGTCCACGGGCGCTGACTCACGGATCCTGTCGACTGCTGTCAACACGCCCTCCATCTTGTGTTCGGTCTCTTCGTACTCGGCAGTCGGGTCCGAATCAGCGACCAGGCCGGCCCCCGCACGGATCGTGATTTCGTCTTCCTCACGGGAGCCGACCCCCTCCCGCAGCGTCGCCGTACGAATGACGATCGCGAAGTCGGCGTCGCCGGTCCACGAGAAGTAGCCGACGCCACCGCCGTACGCCTCCCGGGGTGTGGGCTCCAAGTCGTCGATGATCTCCATCGCGCGTACCTTCGGCGCGCCGGTGAGTGTGCCGGCGGGGAACGTTGCCCGAGTCGCGTCGAAGGGATCGGCGTCGGCCGCGAGGGTCCCCGTCACAGTCGACTCGATGTGTTGAACGTGGCTGTATTTGAGCACGTTCATGAACTCCTCGACGCGGACCGATCCGGGTTCGGACACCCGCCGGACGTCGTTTCGAGCGAGGTCGACGAGCATGGTGTGTTCGGCGCGTTCCTTCCCATCTGCGAGCATCTCGCCGGCCAGTCGCCGGTCCTCCACCGGACTGTTCCCGCGTGGACACGTGCCGGCGATGGGGTTCGAGACGATACGGTCACCCTTCACCGAGACGAGTGTCTCCGGGCTCGCCCCGACGATGCTCCGGTCACCGTGTTTGAGGAGGTACATGTACGGTGAGGGATTCACCTCGCGCAGCGCCGCGTACAGCCCCCGCGGATCGACGTCACCGCGGAGTTGGCGGCTCCGAGAGATCACACCTTGGTAGATGTCGCCGTCGAGAACGTGCCGTTTCGCCTTCCGTACCGCTGTCTCGTACTCCGCTTTCGGTCCCGCGTCTTCCGCTCGAACGCGGATTCCGTCTGGGTCTGGCGGGGCGGCATCGGCGAGCGTGCCAACGACCCGGTCGGCCTCCGCTGCAAGCGCGTCGTACACCGCTGTCGGGTTGTCGGCCGCTCCGATCACGGGGGTGAAGACGAGTTCGACGGTTCCCTCTTTCTCGTCAAAGACGACGGTCCGGGTGGTCAACAGGAACTCCGCGTCGGGGAACTCCGTCTCGGGCCGCTCAACGCCGACCTCCTCCAGCCAGAGGTCGTACACCGCCTCGTACGCGAGGAAGCCGACGAACCCACCAGAGAGGATCTGCCGATCCGTGTCTGGGAACCCGCGTCGGGCCACGTCCGGGAACGCCGCACGAATTCGGTCGACCGTGTCGCCGACGGCAGGTCCGAGAGAGGCGTCCGATCTGGTCCCGGTGGCGTCTCCGTCATCGTTCTCACGATCATCCCCGTCGCCGATCAGGTCGGCTGCGGGGCCGAGCCGCGTCACGTCCGTCCGGTCTGGATGGACCGAGACGACCGCCTCTGGGTCGTAGCCGACGAACGAGTAGCGGGCGTGTCTGCCCGCCTTCCCGCTCGCCGTGAACGCGCCGTCGGGGTCACTGGACGCGACTTTCTGCCCAGATTCGAGCAGGAACCCGTAGTCGCCCCCGCCGACGAGGGCTGTGTACGCGGCGAGTGGGGTAGTGTCGGCGTCGAGCTCGGCGGCCACGCGCACGACCGTGGGACCGTCAGCGCTCTCGGCGAGGTCGACGAACGCCGCTTTGGAGCGATCGAGACGGCTCATACGACCTCCACCTCGCGGTCCGCGTTGGCGACGAACCGGGCGACCGCGTTGTGGTCCTTGCGTCCGTCTTCGAGTTCGACGCCGGACGCGACGTCGACGGCGAACGGTTCGGCGACTCGGACCGCCTCGGCGACGTTCTCGGCGGTGAGCCCACCTGCAAGCACGACAGGAGTGGTCAGCCGGGCAGCCAGGTCACCCGTGCGCCCCCAGTCGTGGGTCTCGCCCGTGCCGCCTGCGCCGGAGTCGTCGGCCGAGTCGACGACGAGTGCGTCCGCCACGCCGTCGAACCGCTCGGCTCTCGCGGGATCGTCGGCGTCGACCGCCAACAACACCTTCCGTTCGGTCTCTGCGCGGATGAACCCGAGCTCGTCGGGCGTCCACTCGCCGTGAAGCTGGATCGCGTCTGGTCCGACAGTCTGTGTGAGCTCGACTGCGCGCTCGACCGAGTCTGGCATCGTCACGAGCGTCGCAGTGACGAACGGCGGCACGTCGGCCAGCAGTTTCGCCGCCGCCGCCGGGTCGACCTCGCGAGGAGAGTCCACGGGGACCTCGGAGACGACGCCCACAGCATCTGCGCCCGCGTCGACAGCAGCGGCGAGGTCTACCCCTCGCGTCAGCCCACAGATCTTCGCCCGCGCCATCAGTGATCCTCCGAGTTCGCCGACAGAGAGCCGCCTGACGACTCTGTGGCCACCGGTTCTTCGTCGCTACACAGCGCCGCGAACTTCGCCTCGGCAGCACCGGAGTCTATCGCGGCACCCGCCCGCTCGACACCCGCCTCGAGTGACGCCGCCTCGCCCGCGACGTAGAGTGCCGCGCCTGCGTTCGCGAGCACGAGATCGCGTTTCGGCCCTGTCACGGAGCCATCGACGATCCCACGGAGGTCGGCCGCGTTCTCGGCTGGCGTACCGCCTGCAACGGTCGCTATCGGGGATCGGGTGAGCCCCAAGTCCTCGGGAGTGATCGTAAACTCTCGGACGGACTCGCCGTCGACCTCGGCGGCAACCGTCTCGTCGTGGAGCGCAATCTCGTCCATCCCGCTGCCGTGGACGACGAGCGCGCGATCGACGGGCATGTGGGCGACTGCTCGGGCGATGGGAGCGACGAGGTCAGCGTCGTACACGCCGAGCACCTGCGCGTCGGCACCGGCGGGGTTCGTCAGCGGGCCAAGCACGTTGAACACTGTTCGCATCCCGAGTTCCTTGCGCGGACCGATGACAGCTTTCATCGCCGGGTGGAAGACGGGTGCCAGCATGAACCCGATCCCATCGGCTTCGATGGCAGCCTCAACGGCGGTCGGTTCGGCCTCTACGTCCACGCCCGCAACTTCGAGGACATCCGCGCTTCCCGACGAGGAGGAGACGGAGTAGTTGCCGTGTTTGGCGATCGGAACCCCTGCGCCCGCCGCGACGATGGCGGCCGTCGTCGAGACGTTGATCGTGTCGTAGTCGTCGCCGCCGGTCCCGCAGGTGTCGACGAGCGGGTCGCGATCCGGATCGATCGTCCGTGCGGCATCGCGCATCCCCTGAGCGAATCCCGCAATCTCCGCCTCCGTCTCTCCTTTGGCCCGGAGTGCGGCGAGTAAGGCACCGATCTGTGCCTCGGTCGCCTCCTCGAAGACGAGCCGCGCGGCTTCGCGGGCCTCGTCGACCGTCAGGTCCTCGCCATCCGTGACGCGTTCGACCGTATTCTGTATATCCATAGTGTTCACCAATGTATGGGTTCGTGTTACGATGTACAAGTATGTACACTAAGTTAACGTTGTCGGGGGAAGATGAACTGAGAGGGGCACGACACGGCGAGTCACCGTGAGGCGTCGTCGCGGTGGACACAGGCTCGACGACGAAGGAGACGCGTCTCCGGAGCAGGTCGATAGCTCGACGAACCGGGTCGTTCACTCGAGCGGTGTCGGTCCGTCCGACTCGACGACGACGACCGGGACCGCCGATCTGTCGACGACCGCGTCGGTCGTACACCCGAAGACGAACCGTTCGACCGTCCCGGTGGTCGGCGCGCCGACGACGACGAGGTCGTAGTACGGCGACTGATCGACGATTTCGTCCGCCGCAGTGTCCCCTTCGACCAGCCATCGGTCGACACGGTCGAACCCGGAGAGCCGATCCGCGGCGGCCGCCAGCAACACATCGCCAGTATCTTCACTCGTAGTGTCGTTCCCGCCCGTCGGACGCGTGGATGCGACGTGAAACAGGTCTATCCACGCGTCAGTCGTCTCGGCGATTCGTCGCGCGACGTCGACGGTCGCTCCCGAGTGCGCCTCGCCGGCGACGCCGACCAGTACCGACGAGATCCGGTTCGGTCGGTCCGCGCGGTCGACACCCTCGAGCGTGACCCGATCGACTGTCGGTGTCACCGCGGCCGCCTCGTCGACGACCGTCTCCAGCGGAGTGGTGTCGGGTCGGCCGTCTGACCGCCGCTCGTCGGCGACGCCGCCAGTCATCGGGTCGTCCGGCGTGGTCTCGCCACTGCCCGTGTCGTCGGCGTCGCTCCCGTGCATACACGTTCGTCAGACAGGCGCATGCTAAACCCTGATGGTTTCGAGAAGACCGTGACCGGCCACCCACAGGTAGAGCGGATCACGGTCGACCACCTCGACCCGATCCTCAGGTGGTTGCCTCGATTCTCGGTGAAGTCGGCCACATCCAGCGGGTTGACATCCTCCTCCGCGTAAACGCGGAGGAATCCTGAGCGTTGGAGATTTCAGGTTTGCAGTTCCACCGAACCCCGACACGGTAAGAATCCGTGTGGG
>JARVCL010000143.1:0-7694 GCA_040405695.1 Halorubrum sp.
GAGCCGGAGACGATGCCGCGAGCACGGACGGAATCGTCCGGGAGACGTTCGCCCCGCGGTCTCTCGCCGCCGAACTCCGTCGGTACGCCGACAGCGTCGAGATACCTCCCACGAAACCGTTCGTCGACGTCTCACCTCGACGGGTGCAGATGCTCGTGAGCGAGGCCGCCGACCGCGCGGCGGAACGCACGGGCGACTCGTCGCTCGCCTCGATCACTCCGCGTGACCTTCGGCAGGCGTTCGCTCGCCGACTGCTCGACCGTGGCGTCGATTCGCACGTCGTTCGAGAAGCTGGGGGGTGGGAGACGATGGACGCACTGGAGCCGTACCTCGATTCGCTCTCTGGGGAGGCTATTGCGAAGGCGGTCACGGATGTGAGCGAGAACGAGACTCGACGGTCCGACCGCGAACACGACCACCCGGCTACGAGTGACGACGCCCTCGTGACGATCCACGACGCGTTCGCGGCGATTCCGTCGACGACTGACCGAACTGAACTCTTCGAGGCCGTCGTCGAGCGGTTGAGTGCGGGAACCCACTGGCGTGGCGTCTGGATCGTGCGCGGGGTTGGGGGCGACCAGCCAGCCGGTTCTGGCGTCGTTGCAGTCGCCGACGCGTCGGACGACGGGTGTGTGAGCACGAGCCACACAGACGGTCCGCTCGACGCGCTTCCCACGGTTGCCGACGGCTCCACACCGCCGTGGACCCGCGCGATGACCGAGCGGGAGCCGGTGGTTGGAGTCGTCGACGGAGAGGGAAACGAGACGGCGGTGAACACGGCGACCGATGGGTCGGGGACCAGTTCGCTGCTCGCCGTACCGATCGCCCACCGAGAGACGACGTACGGCGCGCTGTGTCTCTGGCGGGCCAACGAGGAGACGACGGCCATCGTGGAGCAAGAGGCACTCGCCACGCTCGGGCGGTGTCTCGGCTGGGCGGTCACTGCGGGTCGGTGGCGCGACCTCCTCCACTCGGACGCGGTCACCGAAGTCGAGTTCCACACGACCGATCCGGCGGCGTTTCTCGCTCGCGCGAGCGACACACTCGACTGTCGAATCGAGCTCGACTCGACGGTGAGCATCTCCGAGAGCGCCTCTCGCTGTTTCCTTCGCGTCGCCGAGGCGGACCCTCAGGCGGTCGCCACCGTCGTCGAGGCCGCCGACGGCGTCTCGACCCTGCGCGTCGTAGAAACCCGTGCAGACGGCTGCACCGTGTCGGTTCGGGCGTCCAGCGGAACACTCGTCCGGGCGCTCACGGAGCGTGGCGCGACCGTTCGTGATGCGGTCGCACGCGACGGCCGCGTTCGTGTGGTCGCTGACCTGCCCGACGGGACCGACATCAGGCCGATCGCCGACGGGTTACGGGCGACCTATCCAGACGTCAGACTGGTTAGCAAGGAGTCCGTCGCTCGGTCACACCACACGGAATCGACGCTGCGTGACGGCGTGACGGAGCGACTCACCGACCGCCAGTGGGCGACGCTGTCGGCGGCGTATCACAGCGGCTACTTCGACTGGCCTCGCGGAAGTACGGCCGAGGAGATTGCCGACACGATGGAGGTCTCCTCGCCGACGTTCCACAACCACCTCCGGAAAGCTCAGCGGGCGCTACTCGATACGCTCTTCGACGACGAGAAGCGCGACAGCGGCTGACCCGTGGCGACGATGACACACCTTCACGATTTTTTCGTATTTAGCGTGATCGTTTATGTAGGGGTGTTCGCTGTGTACGAGCGTACCCATGACGGAGGAAGACGCACAACTGGAAGCGAGACTCGCGGAGCAGGAGGTGTTCGACCCGCCGGAATCGTTCGTATCGGGGGCGAACGTCACCGACCCGGGAGTGTACGAGGAGTTCGACGAGAACTGGCCGGAGTGTTGGGAGGCTGCGGCCGATCTCCTCGACTGGGAGACGCCGTACGATCAGGTGCTCGACGACTCGAACCCGCCCTTTTATGAGTGGTTCACCGGCGGCGAGCTGAACGTCTCCGCGAACTGTCTGGACCGACATCTCGACGAGCGGGGTGACGAGGTCGCTATCGAGTGGGTCGGCGAACCGGTGGCGGAGGCAAACCGGACGTACACGTACGAGGAGCTTCACCGTGAGGTAAACGAGTTCGCCGCTGCGCTCCGCGCTCAGGGGGTCGAAGCGGACGACGTCGTCACGATGTACATGCCGATGATCCCGGAGCTGCCGGTGGCGATGCTGGCGTGTGCTCGGATCGGCGCACCACACAGCGTCGTGTTCGCGGGCTTCTCAGCAGACGCGCTCGCGACACGGATGAACGCGGCCGACTCCGAGTATCTGATCACCTGTGACGGGTACTACCGTCGCGGCGATCCGCTCGACCACCTTGAGAAGGCGAACACCGGGCTCGCGGGCGTCGACGAAGATACCACTACCGTGGTCGTCGATCGACTCGGCCCCAACGACGACGGTTTCGGTCACGACCTGACCGACGGCCAGTTGGATTACGACGACCTCGTCGACACGCACGCGGGGGCCACGGTCGAACCCGTCACCCGCGACGCCGAAGACATGCTCTTTTTGATGTACACCTCGGGAACGACGGGGCAGCCGAAGGGGGTGAAACACACCACCGGCGGCTACCTCTCGTGGGTATCGTGGACGTCACAGGCCGTCCTCGACATCAAGCCGGAAGACACGTACTTCTGTTCGGCCGACATCGGCTGGATCACGGGTCACTCGTACATCGTCTACGGGCCGCTCGCGCTCGGGACGACGACGATGATGTACGAGGGAACGCCGGATCATCCCGACCGAGACCGGCTGTGGGAGATCGTCGACGAGTACGACGCCACCCAGTTGTACACCGCGCCCACCGCGATTCGCGCGTTCATGAAGTGGGGAACGGAGTATCCGGACCGACACGACCTCTCCTCGTTGCGACTGCTCGGAACGGTCGGCGAACCGATCAACCCGCGCGCGTGGAAGTGGTACTACAAGCACATCGGCGACGAGGAGTGTCCGGTCGTCGATACGTGGTGGCAGACCGAGACCGGCGGCATGATGGTAACCACGCTCCCGGGGGTCACACAGATGAAACCGGGGTCGGCTGGACCACCACTCCCGGGCGTCGACGTACAGATCGTCGACGCGGTTGGCGATCCGATCGACGCCGGCGATGCCGGCTATCTCACGGTACAGAAGCCGTGGCCGGGAATGCTTCGGACGCTGTACCGCAACGACGAACGGTTCATCGATGAGTACTGGGCGGAATACTCGGACACCGACAGCGACGACCCCGACGACTGGGTGTACTTCCCAGAGGACGGCGCGAAGATCGACGAGGATGGTTACATCACGGTGCTGGGCCGTGTTGACGACGTGATCAACGTCTCCGGCCACCGCCTCGGCACGATGGAACTCGAGTCTGCCATCGTCGGGGTAGAGGGCGTCGCCGAGGCTGCGGTCGTCGGCGGGAACCACGAGATCAAAGGCGAGGCCGTCTACGCGTACGTCATCACCGAGGACGGCTACGAGGGGACCGACGATCTCCGCGACCGGATCGTCACCGGCGTCGAGGAGGCCATCGGCCCGATCGCCCGCCCAGAACAGGTCGTGTTCACGCCCGATCTGCCGAAGACCCGCTCCGGGAAGATCATGCGTCGCCTGTTAGAGAACATCGCCGACGGTGAGGAGATCGGCGACACCAGCACGCTCCGCAACCCCGAGATCGTCGCCGACATTCAGGGGCAAGCGGGGGACTAAACACGACGGCGTGACGGCGGGCTCGACGCCCGTTCGTCCCCACTTCGCCGTGTTCACCTCGTGACCGAACCCGGACGAGCAACGACGAAACGAGACGACGGACCCGATCTATGACAGAGAACAACTCACACGAATCTACAGCGGGAGACCGCACCGACGACGCGCGCCTTCGGCCGGACGGCGGCGCGAGCGACGTGATACGTGAACAGGAAACCGACTACCTCGAAGTCGAGATCAACCTCCTCAACCCGGCGACACCGTTCATGCGGGATCACCTCCGTGTGATCTGGATCGGCTTCGCGGTCTGGGTGCTCACCACGTTCGGCCCGATCACCGCGACCCGGATCGCGCCGAATCTCATGACGACGACGATGCCGGTGATCGGCTTCCCGTTCCACTACTTCGCGATCGCGATCGGCGGGCCGACCGCGGCGCTGCTGCTCTCGGTGTGGTACGCGAAAAAGCGTGACGCGATCGACGAAAAGTACGGCATCGAGCAGGTCGATAACGAGGCGCTGGCGGCCGACGAGATGGAGGCAGCCACGGCGGCCGACGGGGGTGTCGAAGAGTGACGCCGTCGCCCGTCCTCACACAGGCGGATGAACTCCTTCCGGAGGGGCTCGACATCGGGTTCAAACTCGTGCCGGGTATCATCGTCGTCTCGATGATGGCGCTGTTCCTCGCCGTCGGGTTCGCGTTCAAGGTCGCCGACACCGACGACATGTGGGTCGCTGGACGCTCGATCGGCAACATCGAGAACGGGATGGCGATCGGCGCGAACTGGATGTCGGCAGCGTCGTACCTCGGCATGGCCGCCCTCATCGCGCTGTCAGGGGTATATGGGCTGGCGTACGTCGTCGGCTGGACGACGGGGTACTTCGTCCTGCTCATCTTCATGGCTGCACAGATGCGACGGTTCGGAAAGTACACCGCACCCGACTTCGTCGGCGACCGATTCAACTCCGACACCGCTCGCGCGCTCGCGGCAATCACCACGTTCCTGATCGGGTTCGTCTACGCGCTCGGACAGGCCCGCGGAATGGGGCTCGTCGGCATGTACGTCCTCGGCGACATCAACAACGTGGTCGCGCTCCCTGGACTCAGCGCGTATCAGGCGATGATGGTGCTGTTCATGGTGATCACCATCGCGTATCTCACACTCTCCGGGATGCTCGGCGCGACGAAGAACATGGCCCTCCAGTACGTCATCCTCATCGGTGCGTTTCTCATCGGGCTGCTGGCTACCGGTTGGGCTGGCGGTTACTCGACGATTCTCCCACAGATCGAGTATGGGATGTTGATACGCGATCTGAGCGCCGAGTTCTCCGCGCCGTTTGCAGGGGGGAGCTACTACCTGTGGATCGCGACCTGTTTCAGTCTCGCGTTCGGGACCTGCGGCCTTCCGCACGTGCTCGTTCGGTTCTACACGGTCGAAAACGAGCGGACCGCTCGCTGGTCGTGTACGTGGGGGCTGTTCTTCATCGCCGTGTTGTACCTCTCTGCACCCGCGTTCGCCGCGTTCGGGACCGACCTGTACACCAACTCCGAGTTCGGTCCGACGTACGGTGACCCCGGAATGAGCGACGCTGCGGCCGACGTCATCGTCGTCCTCGCCGCACAACTGGCGAATCTGCCGACGTGGCTCGTCGGATTCATCGCCGCCGGCGGTATCGCTGCTGCCGTGGCGACGACCTCCGGACTGTTCATCGCGGCCTCCTCCGCCATCTCACACGACATCTACGCGAACATCATCAACGAGGACGCCACGCAGCGCCAGCAGGTCCTCGTCGGACGACTGAGCATCGTCGGCATCGGCGTCCTGACGATCCTCTTCGCGTTGAACCCACAGGCACCTATTGCCGCGCTGGTCTCATTCGCGTTCTCGCTGGCCGCTATCGTGCTGTTCCCGATGTTCTTCCTCGGACTCTGGTGGGAGAACACCAATCGCCCCGGGGCGCTCGCCGGCATGACGAGCGGGATCGTCATCTGGTTCATCCCGATGTTCAACGAAGGGCAGTTCGGGCTCGTCAACGGCGGCGCCGGCTTCGGGATCGAGTTCCTCTCGACGTGGATGCCGGCAGTCGGCTCCGGATTGGTTGGCGTCCCGCTCGTCTTCGCCATCACGATCTTCGTCTCGTACGTCACCGACGAGCCGCCGTTGCGAACCAAACGGATGGTCAGACAGTGCCACAGCCCCGAACCGATGCCGAAAGACAAAACGGCCGCACAGGTCGTCTCTGAGAAAATAGACGACGCGCCCGCTGACGACTGATCATGTACGACAAAATACTCGTTCCGACGGACGGCAGCGACGTGGCGAACAACGCGGTTACCCACGCGATCGACCTCGCCGAGAAGTACGGCGCGGAGATTCACGCGCTGTTCGTGGCGGACACGGACATGGTCGCGTACAGCCTCGGCACCGAGCAGGTCGACCGCATCCGACAGGGAAAGTTCGGCGAGATGACGGAGCTTCGCGAGGACGCCGAGGAGGCGACCAGTTTCGTGCGCGAGCGTGCCGACGACGCCGGGCTCGACTGCGTCGAGCGACACGCCGGCGGGCAACCACACGACGTGATCGCCGACTACGCCAGGGACAACGACATCGACCTCATCGTGATGGGGAGCCACGGCCGGTCGGGAGTCCGCCGGGCGCTCCTCGGGAGTGTCACAGAGCGTACCCTGCGGTCGACACACGTCCCCGTGTTCGTCGTCGACTACGTCGAAGGCCGATAGTCGACTCACACAGGCAACACGATCTGCCGACGAGCGAACCGGTCGAACGCGAGCCGAATCGGAGAGACACACGATCATCTGGAGCCACGCCGGACCGGCCGGAGGCGCGCTGAACCGATCCCGAAAGACCGATCCACACACGACCCGAGACACACCTATGACCGACACGGATCCACCGGAGGAGACTGACCCCGACCCGAGCGTTGTCGACCGTCTCGGCTCGTACGTCTCCGAGAACCGCACCGGGATGTTCCACGACCTCGTGTTCGCGCTCGCGTGGGTGACGGTCGTCTCGCTGCTGTTCGACCTCGTCTTCGTCGACGCCCCGACGTGGGCGTACTACATGTTCATGCTCACTGGAATCCCCGCCTACTTCGGGTTCGTCGCCTCGCTGGAGATGGCGAAGCAGCGTCGGTGAGCGATGACGACGGCCGAGACACCGGCGCGTCGCTCTCGGAACACTGTTGTGCGGACACGACGGACGCCCGAGCCGTCTCGCCGTCTAGTCCGGACCATTCGAGACGGGTCAGCATCTTTCGGGGGGAGTCCCCGGCCTCGAGTCGTGTAGGACCGTCGATCCCGCTGACCATCCGAACGGGGCTGCGGCCCGTGAGCAGAAGCCGACATGGTGGGACACGGACACTGTGGCTTCTGCAATCTGATTCGCTGTCCGAGACACTCTTTCTGGGCCGCCGTAGCAACACCCAGCGATACCGTCGCACAAGTCGCCGGTATCACGGGCCGCAGGACCCCGGCCCCAGAATGGTGGGGATGCCGACTCCGAAGGTCGTTCGGTACGAGCGAGGAACGACCTTTCTCGCCGACAACAACTGACGGGGAGTCCCACATCAAAGCTCCGGCTTCAACGACCGGGGTCGAAAGGCCGAGCGAAGCAGTGAGGGGTCGATCACAGAGCGTACCTCTTTGTGGCAACCGGCTGAATCGAGAGATATGAACGCGGCAGTGCTTCGTGAGTACGGAGAACCGTTAGCGCTCAGAGATGTGCCCGAACCCGAACCGGATCGCGAGGGCGTCGTCGTTCGTGTCGAAGCCTGCGGGGTCTGTCGAAGCGACTGGCACGCCTGGAAGGGCCACGGAGAGTGGGCGAACGACCGGGTCCCCACGGGACAGATCCTCGGCCACGAGCCCGCGGGGGAAGTCGTCGCCGTCGGCGAGGCTGTCGACCGGTTCGCCCCCGGAGATCGCGTCGTCGTCCCCTTCTCGCT
>JARVCL010000144.1:0-7690 GCA_040405695.1 Halorubrum sp.
CTTCTTGCTCCTGATCAAGTCCCTGTTCTTGCCTGCGGTCGAGATTTCCATCACAATCTCTTCCGGCGTCCGAGCGTTGGCCGTTGCCGGTCATAGCAAAATCCACGCGAAAACGCTGAACACGTTGCCTCCGATGCTTCCACCGATGAGAGTGAGCCCCATTACGATCCCACGACGGCCGCGAGACTCGGCACGCGAATCGCGGCTGCCGAACGCCCACCACGTCACACCGATGATGAACAAGACGAGGCCAAGGCTGTGGAGGACGATGCTGAGAGCGGTGGCGAGCTGGGAGAGGTTGCTTTCGTGAACGCCGGTCACGGCGCCGTAGGGCCACCCATCCGGGAGGAACTTGCTTCCGAGGATGAACACGAGAACCTCGTAGATGACGTCGATAGCGACGATCGCTATGTAGCCGGCTCCACCGCCGACAGCCATCCCCCGGAAGCGGGCCACCGCTCGAGGACTTTTCGCGTAACCCCACCAGCCGATGATACCGATGACGAGCGTAATGAGGGTTCCGTAGCGCCCGATAATGGTCGCGATTTCGAGGAGTTCGATTGCAGGCTCAGTAAATTCACTAACCTTGCTCATCCTGATTTCCCCTTGCTGGTGCGACGACGCATCCGCACCCACCACACGGCGAAGATCCCGAGGGCGAGCCACTCGACGAAGATGAGAACATTACTGATTGATGCCGAGATGTATTCCCCGACTGCGCCAACGGCCTCGAAATCGAGGGGTGAGGGCGGCAGGATATAGAGGAGTCGGTCACTCTTGTAGTAGGGGTCGCCGGGTGACCAAAACACGTCGCCGTCGTAGCGAGCGCGGAGAACCGTTCCGTCCCACGCGATCTTGGCACGGCCATTATCGTCGGTCGTAACCGTCGATGTCGTTCCGTCACCTTGGGTGACAGTGATTTCCTTATTTTTGATGGAGTTGCCGTCAGTGTCCGTGAGAACGAGGACGCCATCGTGATCCGCGCCGGTAGACGAGACATTAACTTCTGTTATCTGGAGGACGGTTGACTCGTATGGTTGGCTGTAGACTTTGAGCTGGTCTTCGCCGGAGACTGTCTTCCCGTCGAGTGGAGCACCGAACGGATTTGAGGCGTCGACGGTGACAGTCTCACCTGTGTCGAGATCACTCGATCTGACGTCGATGACGTGGTGTGTGTAGAGGTCAGTCGGCTGATCGTTATCGGGGTCGTTGACGTTGGCAGGAAGTGGTGCTCCTGGGAGCGTCGTCGAAACTTGGCTATCGACGGTTTTCGTGTATCCCCATACCTGGTTGTCTTCACCCTTCCGTGGGAAAGCGGCGGTGACGTTGGCGACGCCTGTTTCGTATCGGTAGATGGCAGGCCAGCGGTCGTTATGGGTGTGCGTCGCGTTGTGGGAGGTTGACCCGCCTCCGGTGAGGACTTCTACCTCGTCGTTGCGGGAGATACCGTAGAACCGCCACGGAGAGGTGAGGTGGATGGTTTTGTTGTTGATGTTGACACTGATCCTTCTCCAAGGGTCGCTTGGGAAATCTTGGTCGCCCCTCCACCTCACGGCGAGGCGGTCGTGACCAGCGCCGTCGATATGAGCGACATCGATCTCGAGATTCGGGGAATCCCAGTCCGTGATGGTGACTGGGACGCTGTATTTCGTCGTGTGAGTGTTCGTGCTTACACTCGTTCGCGACCATTCACTACATTTCGAGCTGGTGACACCCCACCGAGTTTCAACTTCGCTGGTGACTTCGAGGGTCGCCGTCAGAGTGTAGTCCCCTCGAGGATATTCGAGATTCTTACTCGATATAGATTCAATCGCGATCCAGGTTACCTTACCGAATCGATTCCATTCGGACTCGCCCGTGAATCCGGGACGATCGAGTCGGACGGATGTGACGTTCGCCGTCGAATTGAGGAGATCGTATTCGGCCCACTCGGTCTTCGGGTATGTGTGGGTGTGGGTACTGCCACCGTGGGTGTGCGATCTCGTACACGTGGCACTTCGACTGAAATCCGCTGGGGCAACGGCTCGGTGGTCGTAGGGAACGTACGCACCCCGGGTTGGTGTCGACCCGGAAACGTATCTATCACGATACCAGGCACCGCCAAAGAGGTCGTTGATGCCGACCCATGACTCGCGGACTGTATTGAAGTCACTCTGCCCCCATTTTCGGGACATACTCGCGCCGCTCGAGGTGGGGTAAATCTCCCCGCCGTTCATTTTCGGGATGGCGATCCGATCTGAGTCCTGTGCGTACCTCGTGTATTGTTCGGCCGCGTGGAGGTTCCGTGAAATGATGCTCTCGTGCTTGGCCTGGTGAACGAGGGCGTCGTCAGGGTTTGAGACGTAGAGTTCTTCCGCGTCTGGATCCCATTTCACGTCGGCGTTATAGACGGGCCGCCACTCACCGTACTGGTTGGTGACACGTACGAACCACTCACCGTCGTTACTTTTGGGCCCGTCGTAGGTGTTCTTCTCATGCACGTTGATGAACTGCGTTTCTGTGTAGAACGGCATGCTGGAGTAGGGTTTCCACTCATCCTGGATGGGAATCGCGTTGTAATCGGAGAGGTCCGTGATGTAGACATCGCTTGTTGTGGAATACCGAAGCGACTGCGAGGGTGATAGTGTAGCGCGCCCGAGGTCGACTGGGTAGGCCGGGTAGTCGTTCTCGAAGTAGCCGGTGTAACTGACATCCGCGGGATCGACATTCACGTCGTTGTTCGCGAGAACACGATAGGTTTCGTCGTAGGTCTTATCGACGCCAGGCTCGGGACTCGGAATGTCATAGATTGGGCCGATACCTGCGGCGTAGACAACGGTGACGGGTGCGATCACGAGGCTGGTCGCTAAAAGGACCGTCACGAGGATGCGGAATCCGTGTGACCAGTCCCGGAGAGCGTTCGCGGTGGTCTTCATCCCCACACTAGTTGTGGTAGTGAGTTTCGCTGCACACGCGGCGTAGAAGGCGTATATACGTCCTCTAAGCCTATCGGCCCAACTGTCCTCGTGTACCGATCCAGTCTCTCCGTCCCGACGTGAATCAGCCTGAGAGGACATAGTGGATCAGGCTGATGAAGATCGGGAAGGCGAACCCAATGATTGTGAGGACGAGCCCGGTTGTTGCCATCGCGAACCCTCGACGGCGGTTGTTGATGGACGGGCTGATGAAGTACGCAATTATGCCGATGACAAGCGTGATAAGACCCGTCCACTTGAGTGCGCTCCCGACCCAACCAGGGAGTGTAACAGCGGCCTTTAGATCGGAAATAAGCGTGCTGAGGTCGGGGCCACTCTGGAGTGGGATAACCGATGCCTGCTGTGTGTGGGTGTCGGTATGCAGGAGTGCGCTCGCCGCAGTATCAACGACAGGATGTAGGAGAGGACCGTGGCTATACCCGACGAGTTCTGCTAGTATACGCGTGAACGTGGAGATGGCCCGATACCATCCGAGTGGTACGAATGGGCCGGTGATTCCTCGAATGTATGACCCTGTAAGATGGGAAACATCGGTACTTGCTGACAGTACTCCACCGACGGGAATGAGCCAGTCGATAAACAGTTCAAGCGCCTCTAGTTGGAGGGGGTTCATGAGATGGTGTTCTGTCGTCGCCAGCGGTGCCGACGACGCTTGGAGTGGCTAATCTGAGGCTATCTGCGACTAAATATTCTCTTTACCCACACCCTCCACATGCGCTACATTCACCACAGTTGTTGTAGATTTGAAAAGTCCTTAACTGCCTGCTGCTTATGAAGGCCGATGGCAAGTCCTGCTAAAATTCAGTCGCTCACCGATACGTCGAGTGACGGCTCGCCCCTCCAGGACGAGCGCGAGTCGCCTGCACGTGACGATACGTGCGAGGGTGACTGCGTCTGTCCGGTGAGCTCCAAACAGGGCACGTCCTCTAGCCCGGAAATGCGAGCACCCTCCCATGCCTGAAATTCAAGTCGACTGGTACTCTCGGGAAGAAGCTGACCGCCTACGCGACCTCCGTGATCGGCACGGGATGATATGGCGCGGCGTCCTCCTTGAGGGAGCCAAACACGCAGAAAGTATAGACCTCCTCAAAGCCCTCGTTGAGTTACACCCAGAACTCGCATACTCTCGACCGGGTGACCACGCTGGCGTTTCTACCGAGCGAACAAATGTCACCGAGCAACTGCACGAGCAGATTCGCGAACGGCAACGTGCCCGCTCAACGACCGAAATCCCACTGTCTGGCTTCACAGATACGGATGTGGACGCTAACGCGAACGGCAGTAGTGACGTCGATAGCAAGGGTGATAGTGATCATAAGGATGCCGAGCACTTTGACATGAGTGCTGCCGTCGCTCAGGTGCAGGAGAATCGCACCCCCGCTCCCAACCATATGCAGCGGTCGGTTGCGGCCGAACGTACCCGGGAAAGAGAATACGAGCGTTGGGATGCTCAAGCGGCACAGACCGCCGAAGGTGGTGGACCATTTCACCCCGCGGACGCACACGATGATGTCGAAGATGTGCTTCGACACCACGGCGACCACGACGAGTGGGATATGGTCGACCCGCGCTATGATTACGAGGGCTATGCTGACGAATACGACGGTGATTTCCGATGAGTCGGTCGTCGAGTCCCTCGGACTACAATACGCGAATCAATATCCCATCTCAGGAGGAGTATGAATGGTTAAATTCGGTTCGGAAAGGTCTCGGACTGACCTGGCGTGGGATGATGCTGAAAGCTGAACAGCGGCTTCTCGCTGCTGAACGAACGTGGCCGCCGGCACTCCGAACCCAGCATGTGGTTTCGGCCCCTGATCAATCGGACGCCGATCTCGAAGCGGAACCCGAGACTGAGGCCGACACTAAAGCCGAAGCAGAGAGTGACAGTGACTCCGAGATTGACGAGGTGGCGAAATGAGCCAGGACGTTCCGGTGGCATCTAATCTTCTCGCCTCGAAGATGTTCGGTGTCTCGGCTCGGAAACTGGCCGAGTCGATGGGGCCGCCCCTTATTCTCCCGCTTATCCTCTACACTATCGGCCTCCCGCTGCTGGTGACGCTCCCGTTAGTGTTCGTCGGATTCCTCGTGGGACTGTTCATCTATAGTCGCACCCCGCCGGGACAGCGCCCCCTGCAATATGCAGCAGCAATGGCACGGCATCTGCGTGGGCGGACGGATTACGTCTGGAAGCCTCCAGAGCATAACAAGAACGATCTCGCGTATCACGAACCCTTCGAGGCGTGGATCACGCGACGACCAAAGCCAGTCGTCGCCGATGCTGACGGAGTTCGTGATGATGCTGACGAGATAGGTGCGGAGACGGAGACGGACGAACCAACGGACTCGGACGACGGCCTTGACGCGGATTGGCCGATCGCGACGTATGGAGGACAAACAAATGACTGAATACGAAGACGCCGGTTCGACGCTGGACCTCATGGATTTCAAGAATGTCCGTGATGGCGGCGTCGTGGAAACGCCTACCACCTATGCGATGGTGATGCAGATACAGCCTCGAGACTGGCTAATCCTCTCTGAAGAACACAAAGAAAGCCTCTATCTATCGTTCTTGACGTTCCTTCGCGGGGTTCAGTTCCCAACACAGATCCTCTCGATGACGACGGCATACGATCCCGAACCCTACCTCAAGCAGTTTGAGGAAGCCGAAAATATGCTCATCAACTCGGGCGACGACGAGGAAGATGTTGACCCGTTGGATGAGTCTCCGCTGCTCGACTACGGCCGAAAGTACCACACTGAGTGGCTCCGGGGTGTCGTCGATGTCGCGGAGATTCGTGACCGCGACTTCTACTTCGCGGTCGCAGTCGCTAAAGACGAGGAGGCTGACGATGGCCTCAAGGCCCAGATTCAGTCGTTGATGCCTAGCGGGAACGACGTTAAGGTCGACGACGAAGCCAAGTATATCGAGGAAGTGAAAGCCCGCGCCCAGCGTGTGGCGTCGAAGCTCCCCCAGACGCAGGTGGAAGCCGAGATTCTGGACACTCGCCCGGCTGTCCTTGAGGTCCTCTACGAAGTCTATCACGGAGAGAAGCCACCTATCTCGTTCGAGCAAGGTAGCTTCTCACTCCCGGCCGATAGGGCACAGGAGGTCGCCAACGCAGCCTATACTTCCGAAAAAGCGGCACAGGCCGAGGCGAATGAGGATGGTGACTACGAGTTCGATCGCGCTTCCGACGAACATCCCGTAATCGAACCCGAACCAGATTCCGAATTTGATCCCGACCCGCTGGCGGCGGTTGGTGATGGTGGATATGCACACCCAGACTCCGTTGAGCGCGTCGCAGAATCGCGTATCCTGAGCTGGTACGCTCGTAATATCGGGCCTATTGGACACGGATCACTCCCAGTCGTCCCGCGAGCGGTCTACGCGGGTGTGTTTCTGGGCCTCCTAAGCCTCATACTCAGTGTGGGGGCGCTCGCCACGTTCATCTGGTCGATGAATATCGCCGAACGCGGTACGGACATCTACTGGCTGGCTCGGACCGTGTCGTTCGCGACGGCTGCGGCGAGTCTGCCTGGATTCGTGCTGAGTCTTGTCGTATTGTTCCCTTCGGAGCGAAGAACGAAGGGACTCGCAGTGGCTGGCCTCGCGGCGGCAGGCTATGCACTCACTCTGTTCCTTGGAGCGTACCCTCAAGATTGGGACTCGAATCCCGCCGTGACCACGTTCACGATTGAGGTGTACGCGGTGGGCATCTTCGCGCTGCTCATCGCTGTCGTCCTCGCAGTACGTTCGCGACAAAAGGTGGACCTCTCGAACCTAGTAGTCGCCTCTGACCCCGACGCGTCTGATGTGGCGACCGACGGTGGGGGCGCAGGCATTCCTTCCCCCTCTGTCGATGACACTGACGATGAAGACGCTGGCGTTGACCCCGATGAGTGTCGTGACTCTGGTATCGGTGTTGTCGAGGTCGACACCGACGGCGTCGATATAGAGGGCCCCGATGCTGATACTGGCGCTGATACTACAGACCCCGGGACGATTGAAGATGAATCTGAGGTTACAAAATGAATCCCATCGAGAAACTCCTCGGAAAGAACGGACCCGAGGAAGACGAGCCTGAACGTATTCCGATCGACGATCTCTCCGGCAAGGAAACCCAGGTCGCACTCGAATACCTGGAACTCCTCGATCGGGAAGCTACCCGGAAGAACATCGAGTGGGCGGCCTACCAGCTCCAAGTCGAAGAAGTTCCGCTCGTTTCCCCTACCGAATCCCTCGAAGAGCGAGAGACGCTTGACAAGAAACTGGTCGCGCCGCGAGCAATGGAGCGCCACCCTGAGTTCCAAGTCCGTGAGGAGACGGTCACGCAAATTATGACCGTCACGGCCTTCCCTCGGAAAGTCAACCCCGGGTGGCTCGTACCGCTTACTATTGCGGACGTAAACCTCCGCCTCTCGCTACACATTACACCACGAGATCCGGCAAAGACACGCAAGCAACTCCAGCGCCGCTACACGCAGACCACGACGGCACTCACGCTCAAGTCTCGAAAGGGTCGGACGGACACCCATCAAGAGGAATTGGAGCGCGAGGACCTCCTACGGATTCTCCAAGACGTGATTCGCGGGACGACGAAGGTCTTCGACATCGCCATCTACATGGAACTTGCCGCGGACTCGCACGAGGAACTCGACGAGATGCGCGAGCGCGTTGACACCATTCTCGCGGAACAGGACGTCGAGACAAC
>JARVCL010000145.1:0-7689 GCA_040405695.1 Halorubrum sp.
CGAGATTCGTACTCTATCGCCGACCTTATTACGATGAGCGTACTCCCTCGCGGTAATGACCGAGGACCGGACCATTCTGCTCATCGGTAGCGGACCGATTCAGATCGGACAGGCAGCGGAGTTCGACTACTCCGGTGCTCAGGCGTGTCGCGCCCTGCAAGAAGAGGGTGCCCGGGTCGTCTTGGTGAACTCGAACCCGGCGACGATCATGACCGACCCGGAGACGGCCGACCGAGTCTACATCGAGCCGATCACGACCGAGGCGATCGCCGAGGTTATTCGGATCGAGGAGCCGGACGGCGTTATCGCCGGCCTCGGCGGACAGACCGGCCTCAACGTCACCGCAGAACTCGCCGAGGCGGGAATCCTCGCGGAGTACGACGTCGCGGTGATGGGCACGCCGCTCGACACCATCTACGCGACCGAGGACCGTGACCTCTTCCGCCAGCGGATGGAGAAGATCGGCCAGCCCGTGCCGAAGTCGACGACCATCGCGCTCGACGAGGGCGAGTCGGTGACCGACTTCGACGCGGATGCGCTCCGTGCGCGTGTACAGAGCGCGGTCGACGAGGTCGGTGGCCTCCCCGTTATCGCCCGGACGACGTACACCCTCGGTGGTTCCGGTTCCGGTGTCGTCGACGACTTCGAAGAACTCGTCGAGCGGGTTCGCAAGGGGCTTCGGCTCTCGCGGAACAGCGAGGTGTTGATCACGGAGTCCATCGCCGGTTGGGTCGAGCTGGAGTACGAGGTGATGCGCGACGCCGACGACTCCTGTATCATCATCTGCAACATGGAGAACATCGACCCAATGGGGATCCATACGGGCGAGTCGACCGTTGTCACGCCCTCGCAGGTGATCCCGGACGACGGCCATCAAGAGATGCGTAACGCCGCGCTCGGTGTGATTCGGGAACTAGGGATCCAGGGAGGCTGTAACATCCAGTTCGCGTGGCACGACGACGGCACTCCTGGAGGTGAGTACCGCGTCGTCGAGGTGAACCCGCGCGTCTCCCGCTCTTCCGCACTTGCCTCGAAGGCGACTGGGTACCCGATCGCTCGTGTCACGGCGAAGGTCGCACTCGGCAAGCGGCTTCACGAGATCGACAACGAAATCACCGGTGAGACGACCGCTGCCTTCGAACCGGCCATCGACTACGTGGTGACGAAAGTGCCACGCTGGCCCATCGACAAGTTCGACGACGTTGATTTCGAACTCGGTACGGCGATGAAGTCGACGGGCGAAGCGATGTCGATCGGGCGCACCTTCGAAGAGAGCCTGACGAAAGCCCTCCGTTCCTCGGAGTACGACCCGGCGGTCGACTTCGAGACGGTCGACGACGAGACGCTCGAGACGGAGTATCTCTCTCGCCCGAGTCCCGACCGCCCATACGCGATGTTCGAGGCGTTCGATCGCGGCTACACCGTCGACGAGGTGATCGATCTCACCAACATCCACCGGTGGTACGTCGAGCGGTTCGCGAACGTCGCGGAAGCGACGGCGGCGGCCGCCGAGGGGAAGTTCACTCCTGCAGCGTCCGTCGGCCGGACGAACGCCGAGATCGCGGCGGTCGCCGGTGATAGTGGCGTCGACGCGAGCGTGAGCGACGTCGAGGCGACGGTTCCGGATCGGAGGTTCAAACAGGTCGACACCTGTGCGGGTGAGTTCGAAGCGTCGACCCCGTACTACTACTCAGCGCGGCTACCTGAGTTCCTCGCCGAGTCTGGCACAGCGGGAGCCGCAGACGAGGTGCGCGTCGATCCCGACGTCGAGAGTGTCGTTGTCGTTGGCGGCGGACCGATTCGGATCGGCCAGGGGGTCGAGTTCGACTACTGTGCGGTCCACGCGGTCCGCGCGCTCCGCGAACTCGGGATCGATGCACACGTCGTCAACAACAACCCAGAGACCGTTTCCACCGACTACGACACGTCCGACGGGCTCTTCTTCGAGCCAATCTCCGCAGAGGAAATCGCCGACGTGGTCGAGACGACCGGGGCCGACGGCGTGATGGTCCAGTTCGGCGGGCAGACCTCCGTCAACGTCGGTGCCCCGCTGCAGGCTGAGATCGAGCGCCGCGGTCTCGACTGTGCGATCATGGGCACGAGCGTCGAGGCGATGGACCTCGCGGAGGACCGCGACCGGTTCAACGTCCTGATGGACGAAATCGGCGTCGCCCAGCCGGAGGGAGGAACGGCGACGAGTCGCGAAGAAGCACTCGATCTGGCCCATCAAATCGGCTACCCGGTTCTCGTCCGCCCCTCCTACGTGCTCGGGGGGCGGGCGATGCGGGTCGTCGAAAACGACGCAGAGCTCGAGCGCTACATCGAAGAGGCCGTCCGGGTCGCGCCAGACAAGCCGATCCTCGTCGACCAGTTCCTCGCGGACGCGGTCGAACTCGACGTCGACGCCGTCGCCGACGGCGATGACGTCCTGATCGGCGGGGTGATGGAGCACGTCGAGAGCGCTGGCGTCCACTCCGGTGACTCCGCATGTATGATCCCCCCTCGCTCGCTCGACGACGCGACGCTCTCGCGGGTCCGCACGGTCACTGAGGATATCGCTCGCGCGCTCGACACACAGGGGTTGTTGAACGTTCAGCTCGCGGTGACGGGCGTCCACGACTCGGAAGCGGACGCCGAGGTGTACGTGTTGGAGGCGAATCCGCGGTCCTCCCGAACCGTTCCATTCGTCTCGAAGGCGACAGGCGTTCCCATCGCCAAAATCGCAGCGAAAGTGATGACGGACGATCTCTCGCTCGCCGACCTCGGGGTCGACGAGCAGATCCCTGAGCACCGCAGCGTCAAGGAGGTCGTCCTCCCGTTCGACCGCCTGCCGGGGTCAGATCCCCGTCTGGGGCCGGAGATGAAGTCGACTGGCGAAGTGATGGGGACCGCCCGATCGTTCGGGAAAGCGTACGACAAAGCACAGGATGCGATCGGCAAGCCGATCCCGACATCGGGCACCGCGGTCGTCGACCTCTCGGCAGAAGAGTTCCCGGACCCTGGCACCGACGCCGGCGAGGCGCTCGTCGACGGGTACGCCGAGCACTTCGAGCTATCGACGGCGACGAACCTGATCGAGGCCGCCAAGCGCGGCGAGATCGACCTGATCGTCTCCCGACAGCGCGACCTGCTGGAGGTCGCCGTCGAAGAGGAGATCACGTACTTCTCGACGCACGCGAGCGCGAACGCAGCACTCGAAGCTCTCGAACACGCTGCTGACGACATCGACGTGATGGCGATCTCCGACCGACCGAAGCGCGTCGCCAAGTGGGGAGGGTAAGCGGACCGATACCTCCGATCGGCCGCCCGCGATTCCAGCCGTCGAACGGGCGGTCTGCCGCGCAGAGCGCAACGTTTAGCCGGACACCACACACAGCTCTGTGTATGCGCTTTTTCGAACGGCTCGCAGACCGGATCGAACGAACTGACAGCGTCGTCTCCGTCGGTCTCGACCCGGATCCAAGTCGCATTCCCGAGTTCCTCACGGACGCCGAGCTTCCGCGATGGGCGTTCAACCGCCGACTCATCGACGCGACTCACGAGCACGCCGCCTGCTACAAGCCGAACGCCGCCTTTTATGAGGATCCGGAGGGCTGGCGGGCCCTGCGTGAGACGGCGGCGTACGCGGCCGGCAAGGACGTACCGGTCCTGCTTGACGCGAAGCGCGCCGACATCGGAAATACGAGTAGGCAGTACGCCGAGGTGCTCGAGTGGGTCGACGCGATTACGGTGAACCCCTATCTAGGACGTGACTCCATCCAGCCGTTTCTCGCTCGTGAGGGCAGAGGGGTGTTCGTCCTCTGTCGCACCTCGAACCGTGGTGGCAGCGATCTGCAGGAGCTCGAACTCGCGTCCGGCGAACCGCTGTACGAACGCGTCGCGGCGCTCGCGGACAGCTGGAACGCCGACAGCGACGTGGGGCTCGTCGTCGGCGCGACGACACCAGACGAACTCGCCGCAGTGCGCGAGGTCGTCCCAGAGATGCCGTTTCTCGTCCCGGGCGTGGGCGCACAGGGCGGCGACGCTGAGGCGGCAGTGGAACACGGTCTCGCCCCGTACCCCCACGGCGACACAGACGTGCCGGTCGGTCTCGTCAACTCCTCTCGGGGGATCATCTTCGCCGGCGAGGAGTCCTCGTGTCCCGACGAGGAGGCCACGTACTTCGGTGCCGCCGGTGACGCGGCAAAGCGGCTCAAACGGCGGCTGAATCGCCATCGCTGATCGATCGACGGCACATCACCCAGCGCTCGACGCCTCGTATCAGCGGAACCCGTCGGTAACGTCGGGGGTGCTGTCCCCCTCATCGAATCCGCGGGCACACGCCGCACACGCGCCAACCCCGTCATTCCAGTGGTCGTCACACACCTGCCGGCCGCAGGTTCGGCAGGCGTGTCCGGCGGGAGCGCTCTCACAGACCTGACAGATTCCGGTGACGCTCATGCTTCTACGTAGGTCGGGCGGATTATAAGCGTCGGGGCGAAGGGACCAGTATGCGACAGTTCGTCGTCGTTGGTCACGACGTGCCGACCGATCCTGACGCCATTTCGCTGTCGGACCTGCCAGGCGCGGGAAGGCTCGACCTGCTCTGTCGGTGTGTTGCGACGGGGGTCTTCCTCTCGCACGGGATTCGCGGTGCGGTCCGCGTTCATCTCGTCTGTGCCGACGAGTTCACCGTCACGTTCGACGCTGCGCGGCTTCGGCATCTCCATCCAGACGAGCGGAACGTCGCCGCTCGAATCCGAGACGCGCTCGGCGCTCGTGCGGACGCCATCGGCCACATGCCCGCGGACGTCTCTCCAGGCGTAGAGCTCCGCCGAATGGGGCTGTCAGCAACGCTCGACCGCCTGAGCGATGTCGGCCCGGTCGTTCAGCTTCACGAGGATGGCGAGCCGCTCGTCGAGGCTGAACCGCCGACAGATCCCGTGTTTGTTCTCTCGGATCACAACGACTTCACCGACCGCGAGTCGTCGCTGCTCGGGGAGATGGCCGACCGCCGGGTCCGAGTTGGGCCAAAGCGGTTACACGCCGATCACACGGTCGCCGTCGTTCACAACTGGCTCGACACTGACGGATACCGTTCGTACTGAGGAACGTGGTTCGATGACTCCCGACGACGACAGCAGCCGGGTGACGACGCGTGTGCCCAGTACCGACGAGCGGTTTTCAGTTCCGCTCCGCGGGGTCGACGTCGACCCTGAAACACGGTGTGCCCACTGGAACTCGCCGGTAGACGTGGTCGCCATGCGGTTCGGGTGCTGTGAGGAGTACTACCCGTGTGCAGACTGTCACGACGCGACCGCAGCTCACGAGGCGGAACCCTGGCCTCGCGATCGGTTCGACGAGCCGGCAGTCCTATGTGGCGTCTGTCACGAACGGCTGACGGCCCGCGAGTACCTCGCGAGCGACGACGCCTGTCCGTCTTGCGGGGCTGCGTTCAACCCCGGCTGTCGGGCACACCACGACGTGTACTTCGAGCAGTAGTCACCGCCGGGTTCCGGCTTTCGGAAGGATTAAAAGAACGAACGGCCTTCCTTCGCATGCGGGCCGGTGGGGTAGCTTGGTATCCTTCGGCCTTCGGGTGGCCGTAACCACGATTCAAATTCGTGCCGGCCCACTTTCTGCCCGCACTTCACAACGACGAGCAGCAGCGAGGAGTCCGTCATGGGCGTAAATTCGCCGCGATTCGGATGTAAATTAGGGGACAAGCCTCGGTCATCACTCGTTAGCGACGGCTTTTGAAGTGTACGTGACGAGGTTCCAACCGCACTCAAGAATACGACGCTACGATTCGTCGGGTTTGGTACCCTCACGGAGGTTCTCTCGGTACGCTTGATACGCCTCCGCTCGCTCGCGCTTCTCCTCATCGGTTAGGACATCGTGCTTCTCTTCGTCGTAAAAGGGGAGTGCCTCCACGGGTGGAACGTTCATCACCACTCCCAAGTTCGTGATATGGGGAGAGTAGTTCTCGATGACCCACTCTTCACCGTGTTTCTCAACCGCTTTGCGAATGTAGGGCGCGACCTCCGGATACTCTTCCGCAAAATTATCATTCATGGTACATAAAAGACGGTACGCGCGGAAGACAATTACGGGTCGGCGTCGTTCGGCGGGGATTGTGCGTCGTGAGTGGGTTCGTTTGACTCAGGTTCGCATTAGCAACGTCCCGGCCATCTGTCGGGCGGTCCGTCATCTATTTGTGGCAGGTAACATGTGGAATTAGTATCACATGAGCCAAGCCACACTCGGCAGTGGCCCCTATCGGAACTCCAGTCTCTTCTCGGGATACTACCTCGACGAACGCGTCGCTGATCTCGACGACTGGGAATCCGACGACGAGGCTGAAGCGGCATTCGAAGCCCTCCGTGAGCTCTGGGAACTGGAAGGAGAGTACGTCGCCTCGCACGGCGAAGACGAACTGATCGACCAGTGGATCGGTGAGGTGCTCGACATCCTCGGGTTCGACACGATCTCCGAGGGGACGCTTCCCGGAGGCGGCGGATACGTCGATCGGCTCCTCTACGAATCCCGGGAGGCCCGATACGCGGCTGTTGACCGAAAACAGAACGATGATCAAGAGGGGATGTTCTCGGGAGCGTCAGCCCTGCTCGAAGCCAAACAGTGGGGTCACGACTTCGAGGCGCGGTTCAGCGACGAACGACCCTATCGTGACGCCTCCCACCAGGTGAAATACTACCTCGAACGGACACCATCAGACCTCAAGTGGGGGATCCTCACGGACGGGCGGAAGTGGCGGCTCTACGGAACGAAGGACTACGAGACGCAGACGTACTACGAAGTGGACCTGCCGGAACTGCTCGAATCCGGGGATCTCCAGCAGTTCAAGTACTTCTACTGTTTCTTTCGACCCGAGGCGTTCACCGAGGTTGCCGGTACCTCATTCCTCGAAACCGTGTGGACGGAGTCGGAGACAGCCGCACAGGAGCTCGGCGAGGACCTCCAGGACAACGTCTTCACCGCGCTTCGGGTGCTCGGCAAGGGGTTCGTCGAGAGCAACGACCTGGCGATCGACCCAGAGGACGAGTCAGCACGGGCTGAACTGAAAGAGCAGTCGCTCGTGCTGTTGTACCGGTTGATGTTCGTCCTCTACGCGGAGTCGCGCGGGCTGATCGACCCGGAGGAGCCGAGCGCGAACGCGGAGTACCACGAGAACTTCAGCCTCGAAGAAGTTCGCAGCGACATCATCGAGCGGGTCGAAGGCGGCGACGTCGAATCGGGGGCGGTGTTCAGAGAGGAGTACAGCGAGTTCTCCACGACGATCTGGAACCGGCTCTCGCGGCTTTTCGAGCTGATCGACGACGGGGAGGAGGCGCTCGACATCCCGCCGTACAACGGGGGGCTATTCGACCACGACGACCACGAGTTCCTCGCCGAAAACGAGGTGTCGGATGCCGCGATCGCGGAGGTGATCTTCCGGCTGTCGACCACCGAGAACGACGAGGGCGAGCACGTGCCGGCGGACTACGCCGACCTCGATACGCGGCACCTCGGCTCCATTTATGAGGGATTGCTCGAACACGAGTTCCGGATCGCGGGACCGGAAGGCGTCGCGGCGGTCTCGGAGGACGGCGGACAGGTGTGGAAGTCGGGCGACGAGGTCGCGGTCGCGGACGCAGTTGAGGTGGTCGAGGAGGGCGGGCTCTACGTCGTCAACGACGAGGGCGAGCGGAA
>JARVCL010000146.1:0-31929 GCA_040405695.1 Halorubrum sp.
CGCGTTGAGATGGGTTTTTTACCAGCGCGGGTAAAACGGACGACGATGAGAGCCCTCCCCGTCCTCGTCGTCGCCGCTCTGCTGGTCGTCGCGCCGATCGCCGGCGGCGTCTCTCCCGTCGGTGCGGCCGATACCCCTGCGGCCCCGTCAGACGGCGTCCAGACCGCCGACCGGAGCGAGTCGACGCCGATTCTGGCGTCGAACCACGGCGACGGCCCCGCTCAGATGACCGACATCGACGAGGCGAACCTCACGCTCCGTGTGCTGTCGACGCCGCCCGGGATCGATCCCCGACTCGGAGTCGAACCCCGCGATGCGAACCTCGGGACTGCGCTCGGTCTCACGGTCGGTGAGGTCGACGCCGCGCTTCGGACCGAGACGACCGTACAGCGAATCGAAGCCGCCGAGACGAACGCCGAGCGGCAGCGGCGGATCCTCGCCGCCATCAACGAAGTCGAACAGGACGAGGTGAGCCTCGACAGCCGACAGACCGCGACGATCGACGCACACGCCGACGGCGAGCTCAGCGACCGGGAACTGCTCGACGAACTGGTCCGTATCGCGGCGATAGCCGAAGAGTACGACGAGCGGCTGGACCTGCTCGACCAGCTGGCAGCGGAGACGGATGGGTTCAGCTCCCCCGGCCGCCTCGACGAACTGCAGGTGCAACTACAGGTGTACGAGGGTCCCGTCCGCGAACGCGCACTGGAGACGGTTCGGGGCGACACACCTAAGGCTGAAATCCACGTCGAGTCGAGCCAGAACGCGCTCGTGCTCGCGACCGTCGACGGCGACGAGTACGTCCGTGAAGCGTTCCGGCACGACCGCTGGGACCGTGGCGGCGGCACGCTCTCCAGTGAGGCGGCAATCGACGCAGCCATCGCAAGCTACCCCGAAACGACTGCGTTGCGCGAGCCGGACGCGTTCGGGGCCGGGTCGGTTCAACGGATTACTGTCCCCCACGAACTCGGGACGCTGCGAGCGTTCGTCAGCGGCGGGACCGAACAGGTGTTCACGGAGCACCAGCGGATCGACCTCAACCGGTTCCCCGATGCCGAGTCCGTCTCCGCCACCGAGGACGGATTCAACGTCACGGTCGACCGGAGTTATCCCGGCGGGCCGGTGACCGTGACCGTTCTCGACGACGACGGTCAACCCGTCACCGGAGTCACGGTGACGAAGAGCGTCGGCGGCGGAGACAGCGAGACCATCGGGACGACCGACGCCGATGGAACGGTTCGGACGCTCTCACCGGTCGAGACGTATCGGGTTACCGTCATCGACGAACCGCGGGTTGCCGTAATCGACGGCATCCAGCCGATCGATACCCCGCGGCTCACCGACGACGGCGGCTCCTGACCGGACACCGCGGCCTCGGTCTCTCTGATTCCGCTCGGTCGCGCCTCGTCCTCGTGTCGCTCGCCTCACCGCTCGCCACTCACTCGCCTCGCGTGGTGAGGCGCGACCTTTTATTGCATACCGCACCAGCCCCCTCGTGTCGATCCGGATCCACTCCCCGTCGTCCCCGCTGGAGGCCAGACGCGCACGGTCGAGCGGGCGGGCCCTCGCGCCGCTCGCCGGTGTCCTCCTCGTTGCGGTGACCGTGCTGCTCGCCGTCGGCGTGACGGCCGCGGCGTTCGACGCGCCACCCGACCCAGCACCGACCACTGTCGTCTCGCTTTCGGCATCGGAGGATCGGCTGACGCTCACACATCGAGGTGGTGCGCCAATCGACGTCCGTGAGCTCACAGTTCGCGTGTGGGTGAACGGTGAGCCGTTGGCGCGACAGCCGGCCGTGCCGTTCTTTTCGGCCGCCGGGTTTCGTCCCGGTCCAACCGGGTCGTTCAACGCCGCAAGCGGAGACGAGTGGGTAGTCGGTGACGAAGTCTCGTTCCGCATCGCGGCGACGAACGACCCGACTCCGGCTCCCGGCGACCGCGTCGAGGTGCGGCTCTCGGTGCGAGGACAGCCGCTCGCAGCGCTGGAAACACACGTCGACGCGGGGTAACGTCAGACGAGGCCGGAGAACATCAGCGATCGTGACGACGGTTGGTCGGCCGCCTGAACCGATTCTGCGCCGATTTTTGATCGTGTCGGCTCCTCGACTCTCACTGGTCCGGTCTACTCGGCGCTTACGAGTTCGGGACCGTCGCGACAGTCGTTATCGCCCGCGGGCTTCGCGGCGTCGCGCGCTGGATGTGGTGCTCGAACGACTCGTACCCGGCCGCCTCGAACATCCGGTCCGCCTCCGCTTCGTCGTAGAACAGCATGATCGCGTCGGCGACACGCTGGAGAACGCGGTTGTGCGGGTAGTCAGGCCCGACGACGAGCACCTGTCCGCCCGGCTTCGCGACGCGGCGCATCTCTTCGAGCCCCTGAACCGGATTCGGCCAGTACTCGATCGACCCCGACGACCAGACGATGTCGAACGTGTCGTCGGCGAACGGGAGCCGCTCGGCGTCCCCACGGTAGAAGTTCACCCGGTCGCGTTTCCCGAACTTCTCGAACGCCTTCTCCATCTGGTGGATCGACTGGTCGAGCCCGTGAACGTCGTCGGCGTGTTCGAGCAGTCCTTCGGTGCCGAAGCCGGTGCCACACCCCACGTCGAGCACACGGTCGTCCTCGCCGAACTCCAGCCACGAGAGCGCCTCCGAGCGCATCTCCTCGTTCCAGTTGAACCGGTTGATACGGTCGTACACCTTCGAGAGGTACTTGTAGAACAGCCTGGCGTTCGACTTGTCCTCGAGGATCCCCATTTGTCGATTCGTACGGCAGCCGGGCCCATAACCACACGGATCCAACCCGGGTCCGCTTCCGACCGGCTTATCCGGCGTGCGACCGAGTGTTCACCATGCATCCGACGACGACCGGTCGGTTTCGCGTCCACAATCGCCGTCCACGGCCGACGGGCGGGGTGCAGGGCGGCGAGAACGGTGAGGGTGACACCCCCGAAGAGTTCGTTCTCGTCGAACTGCCGGAAGACCGGGTCGACCCGACCGACGCCGACGCCGAAGAGCTGTACGACCCGCTGTATGCGAGCGCGACCGGGTACGACGAAGCGCTCGCCGAGCGTGTCGCGTCGCTCTCTCCCGGGACCATCGTCGACGCGACGCTGGCGTGGGCGGACGGTGAGGCCCGGTTCGAGACGCTCGCGGTCGTCCGCGAGACTCAGTTCCGCTTCGCCGACGACATCGAGGGGATGTTCGAGGCGGCCGTGGAGACGTGGCAACGGATACGCGCGGAGGGAGAGGGGGTGGGATCGATCACCACGAAGTCGACTGACGGCGAACCGAACGGGGCCCTGTATCTCTTCGCGGATCCACCCGGAAGCGACACCTTCGAAGAGGTGACAGCCGGGCGGCTTCCGATAGAACCGCTGATCGAACGGGTCAACGAGACTCGCGCGGACGACGCTCCCCGAGCGGTGTTCGTGTTGCGGCCGGCCGCCCACGACTTCGTCGCCGTCTACGTCGTCTTCGAGCGCGACGGCGTGCTCGCGAGAACGGTCCGAGACACTTACGGACTCGGTGGGGGACTGGCCGCGGGGATAGACGAACTCCCCGACGAGGGCGACGGAGGCACGGACGACACCGACGACGATCCGGAGTTCGACATCACCGATCGCCTGTGAGGCCACCTGTCGGCCGACCACACGCTGTCAGGTATCCACTCTTCGCAGAGACCTGACCGTTCGAACCTCGGTTCGGCGACGACCGAGCGGTATCCGACGGGGAGTGACGAGCAGGTCCGTGCGCACCGACGAGCACGTGGTGTGACGGCTGAATCGGCAACCCGACCACTGAAGTAGACAACTATTTGTCGAATCGTTCGAACGAGATGACATGCCCTCTCAAGAGGCCGACGGTACCGACGCGGAGATCGACGACCGAATGCTCCTGTTGATGGGCGGCGGCGGCGGGGCCACCTCGCTGCTCGCGTTCACGATGGTCGGGTGGATCGTGTTCGACGACATCGTCTACGGCGGTATCGGCGGACTGTTCGCTGGCGTGGGGAGCTACCTGTTCATCCCGTGGTTCGTCGGTCTCTCGGCGGCACAGGAGACAGCGGACACGGATATCTCGGTGTCTGATGCAGCAGAGCGAGTATCGCGCAACTCGCGACTGGGCGTGTTCGGATTCGGGCTCGAGGCAGGCGCGATCGTGATGATAGTCGTCGGTATACTGCTCGATGGAGCCGATCTCCTCGTCGGCGTCCCTGCGGCACTTACGGTTGCGCTCGCGGCGTACTTCGTTGGATCGGTCGTGTTGGGGCGCTAACGGGCACCGAATCTGGACTCGAATCGACACTCACGCACGAGCACGGCGGACAGGGCCAATAACCAGGGGTTCGCCGTACCTCGTCGGCAGGAGACGGTGAGAGCCGCGCGGGTTTTATTGCCGACCGCTCTCGCCGCTCCCGCCGTCCTGTCGGCGTCGTCCCTCCCGTCGGCGTCGATCGTTCGACGACATCTGCGGTCGCTACGGAGCCGTCGACGTGTCTGTGTCGGGCGTCGGATCACGAACCTATTCGTCACTCGGGTGCATCTGTCGAGTCGATCCGTGAGCGACTCCGCCGGTCCGACTCCGCCCTCCGAACGCATCGTGAGCCTCGACGTTCTTCGTGGCGTCGCCGTGCTCGGAATCTTCCTCATCAACGTTCGCGTGTTCTCGATGCCCGAGCAGACGCTGTTGAACCCGACGATATACGGTGAGTTCACCGGGGCGAACTACTACGTGTGGCTCGTCGGACACGTGTTCGCTGAGGGGAAGTTCATCACCCTGTTCTCGGCACTGTTCGGGGCTGGGATCGTGCTGTTCATCGAGAGCAAAGAGCGAAAGGGCCAACCCGCGATGCCGCTCCACTACCGACGGACCGCGTGGCTGATCGCCATCGGGATGGCGCACGCCTACCTGCTGTGGTACGGCGACATCCTCGTCGCGTACGGCTTCTGTGCGCTCGTGCTGGTGTTCTGTCGTGACTGGGACCCGGCCGCGCAGGCGACAGCCGGACTCCTGTTCATGCTCGTTCCGTCGGTTCTGGAGGTGCTTGCCGGCTTCACTGGAGGAGCCGAGGCAATCGCGAGTCAGTGGTCGCCCGCGGAGGCCGCCATCGCCGCCGAGGTGTCGGCGTATCAGGGCGGCTGGGTCGACCAACTCGACCATCGCGTGTCGGCCGCGTTCCAGCGACAGACGACCGGCTTCATCGGCGGGTCGTTCTGGCAGGTCGGCGGCGTGATCCTGCTCGGGATGTCGCTGTACAAGTCTGGCGTGGTGACCGGCGAGCGGTCGACACGGCTCTATCAGCTGCTCGTCGGCGGCGGCCTCGTGGGCATCGGCGTCGTGCTCAGCGGCGTCTGGTACATCGAGGCCAACGACTGGTCGGCCGACGCGGCGCTGTTCTGGCGGCAGTTCAACTATTGGGGCGCGCTGCTCGTCGCGGGCGGCTACGTCGGGTTGATCGTCCTCTACACGCGCTGGCGTCCGAACGGCACGGTCACTCGCACGTTCGCCGCCGTCGGCCGGACTGCGTTCACCAACTATCTGTTACAAACCGTGGTTGCGACGAGCGTCTTCTACGGACACGGGCTCGGCTACTTCGGCACGGTCAGCCGTGTCGACGCGGCAGCGTTCGTCGTCGTCGTCTGGGTCTTCCAAGTGACCGTGTCCGTGCTGTGGCTCCGGGTCTTCCGGTTCGGCCCGGTGGAGTGGCTCTGGCGGACTCTCACTTACGGCGAGCGCCAGCCCCTGCGAAAGACGGAGTGACGCCACCAGGACGGACCGCGTCACTCGCTGGCCGGGACACCGATCACGACGGCCGACCGGATCTCGAGAGCGGTTTCGAACTCTTCGCGTCGGCCGGTCGTCGATCCCCACCGCTCGATTGCGGCCTCGTGCGCCCTGACGACCGCGTCCTGTTCCCGTCTGGAGAGGTCGAGTCTCGCGCCGATCGTCTCCCAGTGGTCCGACACGACGAGGAACGCCTCCCGGTCGGATTCACACCCAACTCGCTCGTATCGGTGGCGGTACTCGTTGATCCGGGGAGCGAGGTCGGACTGGACCCGAACGAGAAGCGTCGGGAGCCGGTCACTCGGGACGCTGGCGAGTGCCGCTGCTTTCACCAGTGCCGTTCCGTCGATGGGGTGTGGTTCGCCGGCGGCGGCTCCGCCCTTCGACTCGTTGGTCCCGCGGTCGCTCTGCGTACCGGTCCCGTGGTCGCTCGTCTCACCCCCGCTGGACTCGTCGTTGCACATTAGCCGCCCGCACGCATCGCCTTCCGTCTGAACAGCGGTAACAACTCGTCGAGGACAGCTTCCTCACCCGCGAACGACACGGACACCTCGGTGAGCGTGATCGAGGCCGCAGCAGTCACCGTTTCCGCGCGCAACGTCGCCCGCCATCCCTCGCCGGCAACCTGGGTTGCGTTCGCGGGGTCGGTCGCGTCGACGAGTTCACCGCCAAGATTCACGAGGTAGTGGGCGGCGAGCCGTCGAGAGATGCCTCGATACGCGACCTCACGCCGGACCCATCCTTCCTCAGCCGGTGGGTTTGCGTCGCCGTTCGCCGGCTCGAAAGCCGACGACTCGGGATCGCCGGCCCCGCCCGCGACGGGCGGGAACACGGAGAGGCGGTCGCCGTCCTCGAGCGGGGTGTCCATCCCGTCGAGGTGCAACACCTCGCGTCCGTTCTTCAGCACGTTGATCTGCGGGGCCAACTCGCCGTCGACGATGAGCCGGCCGTTCATCCCCTCGTACGCCGCTTCCAGCTCCCGAAGCACGTCGCCCGTCGTCGACCCGTCCGGGAACTCCCGGTAGACGGTCTTCCCGCCGGCGGCCTCCCGGAACGTCGCGAAGAACCGCAGCTCCAGTTCCATACGCCCCCCAAGAAGCGTGACGGCTTAAAAAACCGGGCGTTCGCGATGGGTCGAGTCACCAGCGCGTCTACAGATCGCGTCGTCGACACGCCGCGGGTCGTCACGCCTTCACAGGTCCGACAGTCGAATCCCGTCTTCGACGAGCCGGAAGTTTCGCTCGCGGTCGAGTTCGTCGGCGAGCCACTCGTGTTCGTACAGCTGGCCGATCAGCTCTACGTAGAGGTTCCGCCACGCGATGGCGTAGATCGGTGACTGGCCCCACGCGCGCAGTTCCGGGACGAACTCGTGGTAGGTGCTCGCCTGTGCCTCCATCCGTTCGACCGCGTCGGCGACGACTGCGGCAGCTTCGGCTGGGTCGCTTCCACCGATCTCCTCGTTCAGCCGCGACTGGATCCCCGCGATGGCGCGCCGCATGTCCTGTTCTGCAGTTCCGTCTTCGTCGGGCAGCGACTCGACGACGCCTCGCGGCACGCCTAGTTCGATCTCGGGCATGTCACGGAATCGGACTCCGACGACCAAAAAGACACGTCACGGTGACGCCGCTGGAGGCGACGACGGATACGCGACACGGAACTACGGTGTCGGTGCCGACTTCTGGAGGGCGGTCTCCGCGATGTTTCCGCCGTAATCCGCCGATCTGAGCACGGAGTCGACAACGAGCCCCAACAGCTGTGCGCGGGCCGGGTCGAGGTCGCGAAGCAACTCGTCGATGGCGCGGACCCGCTCGTCGATCTCGCGAACACCGGCGCGCGCCTCGTTGGCCAGGCGGCTGGCGTCGTCGTTGTTCTCGGCAAACAGAGCGTCCATGGCGGTGTCGACCACCTCGACCGCGTCCTCGTGGAGATCGTCGATCGCGTCGAGCACGTCGTCTGGAAGCGGTTCGTCGATGTTGAGCGTCAGGTGTGCGATCTTGGTGGCGTGGTCGCCGATGCGCTCCAGTTGGCGGGCGCTGGAGTGGTAGTCGAAACACTCCTCGCGAGGGATCCCCAGCTCGTCGGCGGCCTTCGGAGTGCGGAGCGTCGCACGGAAGATTCGCGAGACTACGAGCCACAGGCGGTCGAGGTCGTCGTCGCGGCCGATCACGTCGCGTGCGCGGTCGTGGTCCAGACCGGCGAGTGCGGCGAGCGCGTCCTCGAGCATCGACAGCGAGATGAGCCGCATCCGGGTGACGGCGTTGTGGACCGACAGCTCCGAGGAGTCGAGCAGGTCGCGGATGACCACTCTGTCGTGGGTCTCTTCTAACACCTCGAGACCGACGAGGCTCTGGACCGCCTCTCGAACCGTCGACCGCTGTCTGGTCGTGATCGTCGACGCCTGCAGTTCGATGACGTCGAACCCGCTGACGTACATCGTCGTCACTGCACGGGTGAGCTCTTGCCCGGTCAGGTCGGTGACATCGAGGGTGCCGCGTGTCCGCTCGACCTCCGTTCGCGGGGTGAGAAACAGCGAGTCGCCGTCAGGGTGGAACTCCACCTCGCTGCCGGCAGTGACGTCGTTCTCCGTCGCCCAGGACTTCGGAATCGAGACCGTGTACGTCGACCCGCCGGTGACCTGCACCTTTCGCGTTTCCATGGAGAAAAATACGCTTCGCCCGTGTTAAGTTTGTATGCTCTATATACCGAACGATCCACGATGAGATACGGCTGTTCCGATTTTAGAGGGCTGATAAGCCACTTCTGCTCAATTCGCACGATGGTCGAGATCGAATCTCCACAGTTCTATATAGTGCTATATAAACATTATAGCAGCGTATTTAGGCATCCCTACCGCTCTACACAACGATGGAGCGTGCCACCACCGGAAGGGGGGGCGGCCGACTCGGGAGACGGGCGTATCTGGCCGCCGTTGGCGGCAGCGTCGCCGGACTAGCCGGGTGTCTCGTGCGCGGAGAGGACAGGCGCGGGTTGGAGGGGCGAATCGTCGTCGACGGGAGCAACACCTTACTCCCGCACGGCGCGGCCGTCGCCGAGGAGTTCCAGTGGCGCAACAACCGCGTTCGGGTGCCGGTTCGCGGCTCCGGAACCGGGGCGGGCTTCCAGCGGTTCTGTGCAGGCGACACCGACGTACAGAACGCCAGCCGCGCGATCCTCCCGGAGGAAGAGGCGCTCTGTGGAACCAACGGTATCGAGTATTTGGAGTTGGAGGCGGCCCTCGACGGGATTGCCGTGTGGGTCCACCCGGACAATCACTGGTGTGACACGCTGACCGTCGAGGAACTCAACCGACTCTGGCGTTCCGGTTCCGAGGTCGAGACGTGGGGTGACCTCCGTGACGAGTGGGCCGACGAGCCGTTCGGCGACGAAGCGATCGACCTGTACGGCCGTGACTCCGCGTCCGGGACGTTCGATTACTTCACGCAGGCGATAAACGGCGAGTACGGGAATATTCGGTCCGACTACTCGGCGAGCGCCGACACGAACGTCATCGTCAGAGGTGTCCGTGGGAACCGCAACGCGCTCGGGTTCGGCGGTGCCGGCTACTACTACGAGAACGAGAGCGATCTGAAACTCGTCGCCGTCGACGACGACAACGGCGGCGTCCGTCCTACCCGCGAGACAATCGAGAGCGGGGAGTACTCGCCGCTCTCTCGGCCGATGTACGTTTACCTCTCGGTCCCGGAGCTTCGACGCCCAGCGTTCCGTGCGTACGCCGAGTTCTTTTTCGAGGAGATCGACGAGGACGCCGACCGCGACGACGTGGAGCCGGGCGAAACGCTCACGTGGACTCAGTGGGCGGCTCGGAAGGTCGGCTTCTACGCGATCCCCGACGACACGGTCGAGGAGAGTCGTGAGCGACTGGCGACGGCGATTGAGACGGTCGGAGCCGACGAGGACACAGGATGAGCGGATCGACCGGGCCGAGCGGTCCAACAGACGCGGCCGGACCGGCTACAGGGAGCGAGCGGGCAGACCTCTCGCGCGCCGGGTCGGACATCCCAGCAAGGAAGAATCTCGCGGTTCGGGGCGTGTTTTTCGCCTGCGCGGCGATCACGGTCCTCACCACGTTCGGAATCGTGCTCGTCCTCGTCGATGGGGCGTTGGGCTTCTTCCGTGAGGAAACCCTGTTCGAGTTGCTCGCCGGGGTGGCCGGGAGCGTGCTCGCCGGTAACCCTGCTGAAGCGGTGGCATCGCTCCGCTCTGGGCTCGCCGCGCAGGTGACCGTGGCCGAGTTCCTCTTCGGGACGGAGTGGTCGCCGATCATCCGCCCGCGATCGTACGGGATTCTCCCGCTGATGTGGGGGACGATGCTCATCGTCGTCGGCTCTGCGCTCATCGCGCTCCCGGTCGGCACCGCGACGGCGATCTACCTCTCGGAGTACGCCAACCGTCGCGTACGGGCGGTCGTCAAGCCAACTCTCGAGATACTCGCCGGGATCCCCACCATCGTCTACGGCTTCTTTGCGCTCTCGTTCATCACCCCACTCATCCAGCGGTTCTTCCCCGACACGGGGACGTTCAACGTCGCTGCGGGGGCGATCGTCGTCGGGGTCATGATCATCCCGATGGTCTCGTCGCTGTCGGAGGACGCGATGTCGGCGGTTCCAGACGATCTCCGAAACGCTGCGTACGGTCTCGGCGCGACGAAGTTCGAGGTGTCGACCGGCGTCGTGTTCCCCGCGTCGTTGTCGGGGATCATGGCGTCGTACATCCTCGCGATCTCCCGAGCCATCGGCGAAACGATGGCGGTGACGCTCGCGGTCGGGATGCAGCCGAACGTGACGCTGAATCCGCTCGAACCCGCACAGACGATGACAGCGTACATGGTGCAGATCGGTATCAGCGACGTGTCGGTCGGCTCGATCGGATATCAGAGTCTGTTCGCGGTCGGGTTGGTGCTGTTCGTTATGACACTGGGCATGAACCTGTTGAGTCTCTGGGTCAAGAGCCGATACCAGGAGGCGTACCGATGACGAGACGCCCGTTCGGATCCGACGACGAGCCGAACGCTCGAGTCGGGTCGGCGGAGAACGAACGTTCTGACGACGCCAGAGCCGACGGTGGGACACACGTCGACCCGTTCGCGAACGTCGGTGACGACATCGAACGGAAACAGCGAATCGGGCGGATCTTCGTCGGCGTGTGTGCGGCCTCGACGCTCGTCGGGATCGTGGCGCTCGTCGTCCTGCTCGCGGACGTGCTCCTCGAAGCGTGGGGATGGGTCACGCTGGATTTCCTCACCTACCCGCCCTCACGGTTCATCGAGAACTACTATCCGGGTGGCCGCGGCGCTGGCATCTTCCCGGCGCTCGTGGGGTCGATCCTCCTCATCGCACTCACTGCCGTCTTCACGCTGATCCTCGGCGTCGGCGCGGCGATCTATCTGGAGGAGTACGCTGCCGAGAGCCAGTTCAAGCGGTTCGTGGAGGCGAACATCTCCAACCTCGCTGGCGTCCCCTCTATCGTATACGGGCTGCTCGGACTGGCGGTGTTCGTCCGGGTGGCCGGATTCGGCGAGAGTCTCCTCGCCGGAGCGCTGACGCTCACACTGTTGATCCTGCCGATCGTCATCGTCTCCGCACAGGAGGCGTTGCGGGCGGTGCCGGACTCACAGCGTGAGGCCGCCTACGGGGTCGGCGCGACCGACTGGGAGGTCGTCCGGGACGTAGTGCTCCCGGCCGCGTTGCCTGGGATCATGACGGGAACGATCCTCGCGCTATCTAGAGCGATCGGCGAGACGGCTCCGCTAATCATGGTCGGAGCGGCAACGTCGATGTTCCGGGCCCCGATAGCGGAGTACAGCGGGATCCCCGTTCCCGACCTGTTCGGCCCGTTCGCGGCGATGCCGATGCAGATATTCGACTGGGCGCGGCTCCCAGAGGCGGAGTTCCAGCACGTCGCCGCCGCCGGCATCGTCGTGCTGTTGTCTATCCTGCTGTTGATGAACGCGACGGCCATCCTCATCCGTAACAGATACGAGACACGATAACATGAGCGACAGCTACTCACGACCCAACGAGCCGAGAACCGATGAGACAGACGATACGGGGTCGGACGCCGCGGCGACGCCCCCGTCGACGACCCGGGAGAGCGACACGACGCCGGGAGAGACCCTCGAAGAGACCACGCCGTCGATCCAAGAAATTCCTGAGCGTGACACCGTCATCGAAGCCGCGGATCTGACCGTTCACTACGGGGACGTCGAGGCGCTCAAACCCGTGAACGCTCGACTCCCAGAGCGGGAGGTGACGGCGATAATCGGCCCGTCCGGCTGTGGAAAGTCGACGTTTCTTCGCTGTATCAACCGGATGAACGACATGGTAGACACCGCGCGGATCGGCGGAGAACTCCGCTACCGAGGGACAAACGTGTACGGCGACGACGTCGACCCGGTTGCGCTGCGTCGGCGAATCGGGATGGTGTTTCAGAAGCCGAACCCGTTCCCAAAATCCATCTACGATAACGTCGCGTACGGGCTGAAGATTCAGGGATACGACGGCGATGTGGATGCCCGTGTCGAAGAGGCGTTGCGAGGGGCGGCGCTGTGGGACGAGGTGAACGACCAACTGAACGAGTCCGGACTCGATCTGTCTGGTGGCCAACAACAGCGGCTCTGTATCGCCCGGGCTATCGCTCCCGATCCAGAGGTGCTCCTGATGGACGAACCGGCGTCGGCGCTCGATCCTGTCGCGACCGCCAAGGTAGAGGACCTGATCGACGAGCTCGCAGAGGAGTACACGGTGATCATCGTCACCCACAACATGCAACAGGCGGCCCGAATCTCGGACAAAACGGCGGTGTTCCTCACCGGCGGCCGGCTCGTCGAATTTGGTGAGACCAGCCGAATATTCGAGAATCCAGAGCACCAGCGGGTCGAGGACTACATCACCGGCAAGTTCGGGTAACTCTCTCACACGCCGGCCGATTACGCTCCGGCGTTTGTCACTCCGTCGCCGATCCGGTGTCGTCGTCCCGTCGATTCGGCGTCGTCCGCTTCTCATCCGTCGTCTCGTCACATCCGGCGTCACTCCACCCGCATCCGGCGTCACCACCGTTTATTCCAACACAATCTCAAATTAAGAAACTCGTGTGAACCGGTGACGTACTCGGGGGAGTTGAGAAGAGTTAAATCAGATGCGGCGTAACGATCGATTACGCTCGGTTGGTGTAGTCCGGCCAATCATGTTGGCCTTTCGACGAACGCGGGACAGTTCCGTTCCGTTCCGGTTCGGGAGTCAGCCGACGACCAGGGTTCAAATCCCTGACCGAGCACTTCTTACGAACGCGCTAATCCGGAGAGTCGGTCGGTCGTCGCCTGAAACTCACTCGGTCGGATTCGTCTCTCAGCCGTTCGACCGGATCACGTGGACGCCGCTCGGATCGAGTTCCAGCGCGACGGTGTCGCCGGTTCTGGCGTTCTCCGAAGGGTCGAGCGCCACGGTGACGACATCGCCGTTCGGTAGTTGCACCTGCGCCCGGACCCGGTCACCGAGGTAGTACCGATCCCTGATTACGCCCTCGACGTCTCCTGTTCCGACCTGAAAATCTCCTGGACGGACGATCGCCGTCCCGTCGGCCGTCTCTGGAAGGCCCTCCACGTCGTACGTCGCGAATCCGAGATCGAGTCGGCCACCGGTCACTGTCGCGGAGACCGCATTCGAGGTGCCGACGAAGTCGGCGACGAACGCGTTCGCCGGGCGCTCGTATATCTCGGCTGGCGTTCCGATCTGCTCGACTCGCCCGTCGTTCAACACGGCGATCCGGTCGCACATCACCATCGCCTCTTCCTGGTCGTGGGTGACGTACAGTGTCGTCACGTCGAGCTCGTCGAGAAGGGAGCCGATTTCCTCCTCGAGACGCTTCTTGAGCTTGGCGTCCAGCCCCGTCATCGGTTCGTCGAGGAGCAGAATCCGCGGCTCGATCGCCAGCGCACGCGCCAGCCCGACTCGCTGTTGTTGGCCCCCAGAGAGCTGTTGTGGGTTCTTTTCGGCGTGCTCGGCGATCCCAACGAGCTTCAAGAGTTCGCGTGCACGGTTCCGGCGCTCTTCTGTGCCGACACCCTGCATCTTCAGCCCGAACGCGACGTTACCGAGCACGCTCATGTTGTTGAACAGCGCGTACGACTGGAAGACGAGCCCGACGTTTCGATCCTCCGGAGGGACGTGTGTCACGTCGTCGTCGTCGAATAGCACTCGTCCCTCGGTTGGTGTCTCGAAGCCGGCGATAGTCCGGAGCGTGGTTGTCTTGCCACACCCCGAGGGGCCGATAACGCCGAGTACCTCGCCGTCTCTGACCGTCAGGTCGATGCCGTCGACGGCGACTTCATCGTCGTACCGTTTCGTGAGCGAGTCGAGTGTGACTTCCGACATGATTGCTGTGGGATCGGTAGCTTAGTTCGTGTGGTCGTGCGTCGTGCGAGCGGACGAGAGGTAGTCGCGCCGCCCTGTGTTCGTCACGTGAATCACCGTTCCACCGTTGTAAAGCCCGCCTTCCCCACCCGCTGGAGGAGGACGATGACACCCGTGACGATCAGGAAGTAGACGGACACCGCCGCCGCCCCCTGCAACACTGGCGACCGGGTGATGTTCTCGAAGAGGAACAGCGAGAACGGCCGTGGTCCCGCCGAGTGAACGATGTAGGTGAAGTTGAACTCTGCCGCTGCGAGCGTCCACGTGATGATCGAACCAGCGATGATCCCGTCTTTCGCGTTGGGAACGATGACCGTCAGGAACGTCCGTGGCCACGAGGCCCCGAGCGACCGGGCACTCTCTTCTATCTGCTGAAGGTTCATCGACTGTAAGGAACTCTGCACGGTCAACACCATGAACGGCGATTTCAACAGGGCGTAGCCGATGATCAACCCGAACGTGGAGCCGCCCTGCTCGGGGTACATTCGTAAGAACGCGATGGCGAGGATGACACCCGGAACGATGGGGAGGATGGCGAGAGTGTTGATCCAGTCTTTCGCGAAGAAGTCGTACCGGACGAGCGAGTACGCGATGGGGACGCCCACGACGATGTTTATCGCCATGCCGGCGGTCGCTAGCCCTGCGCTGTACGCGAGTCCCTGAATCACACCCTGTCTGACGCCGACCCCTTCTGCGAGTCCGAGCACCGTCTGCCAGTTGTCGAAGTTGACGTACCCCCGAGGGACGACACCCGCCCACGACGTGCCGAACGAGGCAACGACGGTCACGAGGATCGGCAGGGTCAAAAACGTGAGCGTCGCCGCGAGAACGAGGGTGACCGCCCGGCGACCCACCATTCCGCTCACGTCGAACCGGTGGAGGCCGCCGCGCCGCTCCCGACTGGTTCGGTGGGTGTCTGCGGTCCGTCCGCCGTCGGATCCGTCGGCTCCGGTCATATCTTGAGGCTCTCGTTATCGATCAGTTTGACGCCGCCGAACGTGAACGCAAAGATGAACACGAAATACAGGAGCCCAATCGCGGAGGCGATGGCGAGGTTGAACCCGAGGTCCTGGATCTCTAAGTTGATCCGGAGCGTCGCGACGTTGAGCGCAGGCAACACGAGCACCGTCCCGAAGATGGCGAGTGCGGTCCGGAACGTGAGCACGAACGACGCGACGATTCCCGGCCAGACCTGCGGAAGCGTCACGTACCGGAACGTCAAGAGCGGGCTCGCGCCGAGTGCTCTGGCAGCTTCCTCGGCGTCCTCGTTGACCTCCGCGAACGTCCCGCGGAGCACCATCGTCGCCCGCGGGATCAACGAGAAGGAGTACCCCAAAAACAGCCCGCCCACGGTGAGCGCGATCGACAAGTCGATCGGGTTCTCTCCGGTGAAGAAGGCGACGGCGTTCGTGAGCAACCCCGTCCGACCGAACAGCACGACGATCATGAACCCAACGACGATGCCCGGCAGCGCGATGGGGAACGACACCATCGCGACGATCCACCGGCGGAACGGGAGCCGATACTTCGCGAGCGCGTGTGAGACCGCCACCGCGATGGCGACGCTGAACAGCGTCGTCGCCGTTGCGAACCACAGCGTGTTCCACGCGATCTCGCGGTAGACCGGCTCTGTCACCAACGTCTCCCAGGCGGCGAGGCTGAACCCCTCGTTCTGGAACTGACTCTCTGAGACGCTCATCCGCGTCAACATGCCGAGTGGGAGGAACGCGCCGAACGTGGCCAACACGAAGTACGGCAGACACATGACGACGATCCGGCGGCGCTCGCGGTCCGCCTCCGTCTGCGGCGAGACGAACGCGCGCACGGCCGTCGCTATCGGCCGAACGCGTGCCGCTATCGGTCCGTCCCTACCGGGGTCGGAAGGTCGATCCGACATTCGCAGTCGCGTTGACGGTTACGCCTCGACGCCCGGGAGCGGGCTCCGGTCGATGATCTCCGAAACGATGTCCTCCTGTTTCTCCAACAGCTCCACCTGGTCGATCTCGAACGTCGCCGCCTCGTACTGCTCGTCGGGTGGGAACTCGTCGGGGGCGTCGAGCTCGTCGGCGCGAATCGGTCGGACGAACCCGTCGAAGAACAGCTGCTGGACGTCCAGCGAGAGCACGAAGTCCATGAACAGCTTACACGCTTCTGGGTTCGGGGCGTCGTCGAGCATCGCGTACCCGTACGGAGCCGCGACCGCGCCCTCGCCGCCGCCGGGCGCTTGCGGGATCACCACGCCGACGTCCTCCTCGGGAATGTCGTCGCTGGTGTACTTCGTCGACAGACCGCCGAAGTCGAACTCGGCGTACGTCGATATCTCGCCGGCGGTGAACTGTCGGTCGAGGTTGCGCTGGTGACGCGCGCCGTGTTCGCCGATCGCTTCGAGGTACTCGAACAGCGGATCGAGGTTATCGAGGTCGCCGCCGTACGCGTGGTTGATAGAGAGCATCGCGTTCAGTCCTGCGCCCGCACCCGGAACGTTGATCGCGAGGTCCTGGGCGATCTCCGGCTGTTTGAGATCCTCCCACGTCTCGGGCTCGTCGATCCCGCGCTCCTCGTACACGTCTTTCCGGTAGTTGATCGCGATGGTCATCTGGCGGGTCGCCGTGACGTGGCCGTCGTCGGTCTTGAAATCGTCTGGGACCTGATCCCAGCCGGCGGGCTTGTAGTCGGTCGTGAACCCATCGTCCCACGCCTGCAGCCCCGTCGGGTAGAACCCGTTGTACGCGGAGTAGTCCTGATTGCCGGCGTTCGCCCGGATGTTCGAGAGCGCTTCCCCGGAGGTTCGCTGGTCGTCGTGGAGCGGCACTCCGTACTCCTCCTCGAACGCTGCCATGACGGCGTCCCAGTTGGACCAGCCGGTCTGGACGGCGTAGATGAACAGTTCTTCGGGGAGGGCAGCCTCCGTGACGGTCGTCTGGTACTCGCCGTGTCCGACCTCCCACGAGCGTCCGTCGTCGCCTCCGGTGTCGGTGTCTTCACCGCTTCCGTCGTCCCCTTCCAGACACCCTGCGACCCCGACGCTCGCCGCCCCGGCACCGGCGAGCAGCACTCGGCGTCGTGAGAGCGCTCCGTCCGAACTATCTCTGGTCATTCGTTAGACGAACCGGGACGGATCGCCTAATACTTTTATAATAATTATTATACCGCACGGAACTGATATATATCAGTCCGGAGTGTCTGGTCGGCCGTCCGATGGTGGCTCGGGTGAGCGTCGCCAGCCGCCGACCGGCCGAGACTTACCGTCTCCCGGTCGACCGAGAGAAAAGAAAAGAGTGAGGCACGCGGCCGACGACGGTCACATATGAGCGACGAGGAAACCGGTGACCGCCGATTCGAGACTCGCGCGATCCACGCGGGACAGGAGCCAGACCCGGAGACGGGAGCGTTGATGACGCCCATCCACGCCAACTCGACGTACGAACAGGACGGCCCGGGCGACCACCGTGGGTACGAGTACTCTCGCACGGGGAACCCGACCCGGACCGACTTGGAGACGAACCTCGCAGACCTCGAGTCGGGGAGCCACGCCCGGTGTTTCTCCTCTGGCATGGGGGCGATCAACACCGTTCTCAACCTGTTATCTGCCGGTGACCACGTCGTCGCCGGCGACGACGTGTACGGCGGCACCCACCGGATCCTCACACAGGTGTACGACCAGTACGATCTGGACACGACGTTCGTCGATACGACCGACCACGACGCCGTCCGCGGCGCAATGCAGTCGAACACCGAACTCGTGTGGGTCGAGACCCCCACGAACCCCCTGATGAACGTGAACGACATCGGGGCGCTCGCCGAGATCGCACACGCGAACGACGCGCTGTGTGCGGTCGACAACACGTTCGCGACACCGTACCTCCAGCGGCCGCTCGAACACGGGGCGGACATCGTCTCGCAGTCGCTGACGAAGTATCTCGGCGGACACTCAGACACCATCGGCGGCGCGCTGATCGTCGACGACGCCGACCTCGACGAGCGACTCGGCTTCTATCAGAACGCCGTCGGTGCGACGCCGGGCCCGTTCGACGCGTTCCTGGTGTTACGCGGGATCAAGACGCTCTCGGTGCGGATGGACCGACACTGTGAGAACGCCGCCGAACTCGCGTCCTGGCTCGCGGAGCACGAGGATGTCGATCGCGTCTACTATCCGGGGCTGGAGAGCCATCCGGACCACGCGCTCGCCGCCGCGCAGATGGACGACTTCGGCGGGATGCTCTCTTTCGAGTTCGACGGGAGCCTGACGGAAGCGTCGACGGTGGTGAGCGAGACGGAGGTGTTCACGCTCGCGGAGTCACTCGGGGGTGTCGAGAGCCTCATCGAACAGCCCGCCGCGATGACCCACGCCGCCATCCCCCGCGAGGAGCGACTGGCCGCGGGGCTCACCGACGGGCTGATCCGGGTTTCTGTCGGCATCGAACACGTCGACGATATGAAAGCGGACCTCCAACAGGCGTTCGACGCGGCGCGCCAGTGATGGACGCCGCCGTCTCAGTCCACGTCGACACCGTCTGGAAACTCGACAGTGGAACCGAGCGCCTCCGTGTGATTTTGCGTGATCGCGGAGCCGAGCGCACCGAGCCCGCTCGCTGAGCCGTCGATCCAGGCGACGGAGCCGTTCGATTCTAGGAACCCGACACGGCCGCGTTCGTCGTCTATCACCAGCACTCCGCCGAACAGTCCGCCGGTCCCCTCGGCGACAGCGACCTCGTATCCACGGTCTTCGAGTTGCGGCCGATACCGCTCCATGCGTGCACGGAGCGAGGTGCGTTGTGTCGCGGTAAGCGGGTCGAAGTACGCTTCGACCGTCGATCGCTCGTCACTCATCGATCGTCGTCCTCCGTGTCGCGGCTACCGCGGTCACGGGCCCAGTCTCTCGGGAGGGTGAACCCAGGGAACTTCGGATGACTGCGTCTCTGATCGATCGTTCGCTGCTCGCTGCGCTCCTCGTTCTCACTCGCTGTTCGTTCGCGGTCGTCTGCCGGGCTCTCGTCTCCGGCTGTGGGGTCTTCGTTCGGGTCATCGTTCGTTGTGGTTGCCTCTTCGTGATCGTCGTTCGTTCGTTCGTCGGCTGGCTGTTCTGACTGTGACTTTGTGCGTTCCCCGGAGGGATCGCTCTCTCTTTTGGAGAATCTCGGTGCGTCTTCGGGATCGACTGGCGGCTCTCTGAGCGGAATGTGAACGTCCAGTCCGCCGCCAGGCCGCTTCTGCACGTCTTCGGGAGATACGAGATCCCCGGGTTGCAGGAAGTCGTACACCTCGAGGTCGAATCCGAGTTCGGTCTGATCGTCGGCCGACGGCTCCGTAACGTACATCTGAATCCCGCGTTTCGTCTGTCTCGCTTCGAGGCCGACATCCAAGCTGACAGAAAGGTCCGTTGCGTGATACACCGGGAGCGTCACGTCGTCGGGGAACTCGCCGGACTCGACCATCCTGCGAAGCCGCCGCTGTCCGTTGAGAAGCGCCTGCATCTCCGCTTCAGACACCGCGTCGTACAGTGACGTGAGGAAGTGACGAAGTTCGGTCATTCCGTCTCCGTCCGTCGGTCCGGACGCGCCGGTCGTCGGCCCGGCTCGTTCTCCGTTCTGTCGGGCGTGTCTTCGTCGGTAACCGTCGTCGTGAGCGTCCGCTCGAGCAGGTCGACACCGGTCGACGTGTTCTCGACCTCGGCGCGCATCGTCACGTCGAGATCGAACGCGGAGCGACTGCGTCGAGAGAACGACTCGGAGCCAGTCGCTGGAGCGACCTTCAACCGTCGCGGCGTCAGCGACGACGAGCGCGTCGGTTCGTCCTCGCTGACGGGGCGTTCCCCTTCGGACGACTCGATGTCGACGATCTTCGCCGAGAACGTCTGTTCGACCTCGTGGATCACGAGCTCGGGGAGTGACAGAAACAGCAGTATCGGGACGCTGAGCGTTTTCCGACGCTGAACCGCTTCACCCGTGGCCGAGTCGAACTCGGTCGTTGCGTACTCGAACGACACCGACGCTGGCGTTCCGTCCGACTCGAATCCGACCTCACGGATCAGATCGACCGACTCCTGTTGTGCCTGCGCGCTGGCGTCGATCGCCGCGATCAGCGGCGCCGAGAACAGCGTCGAAAGCGGGAGATCGGCGAGCGTGTCCGTCGAACTCACGCGCTCACTCCTCCACGGTGTCGGTGATTGCGGTCTCGAGGGCTGTGAGAACTTGTGAGGCACCCTCCGGTGGCTCTATCGAACCGGCCTCGACGCGGACGCGTTGATCGTACGCTCGCTTGACCTCCTGTCCGCGGCGGGTCGAGAACTGAGCCCCAACGTTCACGGACGATTTCGTCTTACCGTTCATGAAGCCGATGTTGAGTCCTCCCTCCGCCTCTCTCGAGGAGTCGAATTCGAACTGCGTCGATCGGGCGTACGCGTCCACCGAATTCAGCTTCACGTTGAAATCGATCGTGACGTTTTCGACCTCGAAGTACGGGATGTGAAGCAGTAACAACAGCGGAACGGACATCACGTGTACCTCGGTTACCGTCTCGCCCGACTCCTCGTCTACCACCTGCTTGTTGTAGGTGAAATCGACCATCACTGGCTCTTGGTTCCCTACGACCGGATCGGTGAATCCGAGCCTCATGATGTACTCTGCTGCGGTCTGTGACGCGCTTGCATTCGCCTCGACAGCGGCGCGGAGCGGCTCTCCGATGACGTGTTCGTACGGGATAGACGCCAGTTCTGCGTTGAAATCTGGGTTTGGCATGATACCGGCTGATAATGGTTCCGAGATATAATAAATATACTTACAAATAAAACTCAGAATCTACACATAGTTCTCTGTATTTTGGGTGTGACAGATGGGGATATATTACCGACGATCCGCGCTGTTTCGTCTCAGTAGCCCTGCGGCTGTGACGGGTATCGTTTTATGCGTCGGCGTCGGTCTCTCAGTATGGGCGACGCTGATGTCGTCGTGTTACGACAGACGATTCACGGTCTGGGCGCCGAGGAACTGGCTGCGACGCTCCGCGGTCGGCTTCCCGAAGCGTCCGTCGCGGTAGCGCGAACACCGGCCGAAGAACGATCGCTGCTCGAGACCGCCCGTATTGCGGTCGGGCTCGACATCAGTGAACCGCAGTTGGCGACCGCTGAGAATCTTACGCTGTTCGCTTGCGTCTTCGCCGGCACCGGCCACCTCCCGCTGGACGCGCTGGAGGACCACGGCGTCGCCGTGACCAACGCCTCTGGCGTTCACGGACCCAACATCTCGGAGTACGTGATCGGGGCGATGATAACCCACGCCCGGCAGTTCACCCGCGCCCACCGTCAACAGGAGCGGCGAGAGTGGCGAGGCTACGAGACGACCGAACTGTACGGCTGCACCGTCGCGGTCGTCGGACTCGGCGCGATCGGCGACGCGATCGTCGACCGCTTGGAGCCGTTCGGCGTCCACACGGTCGGCGTCCGCTACTCCCCTGAAAAGGGCGGGCCGACCGACGAGGTGTACGGCTTCGACGAGTTTCACGAGGCGGTCTGGGACGCCGAGTACGTCGTGCTGGCGTGTCCGCTCACCGAGACGACACGCGGACTAGTCGACGCCGACGCGCTCCGAACGCTACGCTCCGATGCGGTGCTTATCAACGTCGCTCGAGGTGCAGTGGTCGACACGGACGCGCTCGTCTCGGAGCTCCAAAACAACCGCATCCGCGGGGCGGCGCTCGACGTGACCGACCCCGAACCGCTCCCAGAAGACCACCCGCTGTGGGGGCTCGGCAACGTAACCATCACGCCGCACAACGCGGGGTACACCCCCGAGTACTTCGAACGCCTGGCCGACGTGGTCGTCGACAACGTAGAACGGCTGGAAGCGACCCGCGACGACGAGACGGACGCCTCACTCAGAAACCGGGTCGTGTGATGGTGAGTACGGTGAGCCGTTTCCAGAATAGCGTCGAGAAACACCGGTACAGCACGCTTCACGGCGACAGAAGCCGTGGCGGCGGCACGGACTCTCAGTACTCAGTATAACGAGGACGATACGAACCACCGTTTTCGACCTGCACAATGCGGAGGGATCGGCGCGTCGGTCGCTCAGCGGTCAAGCGTGTCGTAGGTCCCAGCGTTTCCGGGCGATGCTTTGCCCTCGGTTCGGCCGCCGAGCGTCTCGAAGTCGAAGTTGGCGAACTGGTCGGGGCGACGGCCCTCGACGGCGTACACGTACAGCGCGGTCTTGGCGACGCCCCAGATCGTCTGGCTGAGGAGGTACGTGAACGCGACTACGCCGGCGAGCAACACCACAGTGAGGAGGATCCCCGGGCCGGGGAAGACGGCAGCGACCGGGACAGATACCGCGAGCGCGCCGAGCGCGAGTCCGACTCCGACGAGGGTGACGATGAGGGTGATCCCGAAGCCGGCACCGATCGTCTCACCCCACGTGTCCCGGAACGCGCTCGCGCTCTTCGAGAACATGGAGGTGACGGAGACGTCCTCGAACACGATTACAGGGACGATGAAGAACGTCATGATCGCCCACCCGACGGCGAATATCGACCGGAGAAGTCCGGCGATCGGATTGTCGGAGTCCTCCATCGCCTTGAGAACGACACTGACCGTCGCGGAGATGAGCGACCAGACGACGATCGGCCCGAGTCGACCGCGCACTGCTTTGAGGCTGCCGGGTATCGATGGCTCACGGCCGTGGAACACCTCGTTCGTCGCGTGGACTAACGCGGCTGCGGCGTACGTGCTGACGAACGTCGTCGCGAAGTAGACGACGAACAGCCCGACGTACTCGACGCCGCTCCCGATCAGGTTCGCGATCAACAGCGGGAAAAAGAAGACGACGAAGAACCCTGCGCTCGCAACCGCCGCTAACAGCGGAAACACGAGCAGCCTCGGGTGCGCTCGGATTACGCTCGCGCTGTCTTTCGTGAGAGTCCACCCGGTCTTCGCCCGATCGAAGAATCCGGGCCTGCTGGAGGACGTGCCGAGTGACATGCGCGTCCGTGCGCCGTCGACCCTTATAAGTATGCGCACCATGATATGGTAAGATGCACGGATATGAGTATTGTGCCCTCCATCACTGAATCAGCCCTCCTGAGTGTCCGTGGGCTGATTCGGATCAGTGTTGCGCTGGCGCTCATCGGTCTCGTCTTGTCCTATCCGGGAACCCTCGCATCACCGTATCACGATACGGGGCTCGATGGATACTATGACAATCAGATCGTCGACCAAGCCAGCGACGTCGAATCGATCGACCACTCTGCAGTTACCGGCCAGACCCCCGTCTACCGGTACAGCGAATTATCTCCCGTTGCCAGGGACGTGTTCGACGAAACGCGGTCTGACGCCGACAATGCATTCACGATACCCATCTGTAACGAGTGGATGCGCACCTGCGACGCGTATTACGAATCTGACGTTCCCGACGAATTTCAGTACGGGGCGGTGGGGCACAATGTCGGCGAAGCCGAACTGTACAGCGTGATCGAACACGACGGAGAGGCATACGTCCTCCAGACGGGCGCTCTCGGGCACGGCGACGGGTGGGACCTGTCGGGGGTCCCCCTATTCCTCAGCAGTTCTCTGATGCTGTTGGTGGTTTCGGGAACTCTCGTTCACAACGCGATCAGCCCCCCGGATCGTAGCGGTACCGGGTTCAGATCGTGGGACGTCGTCATCGGTTGCTCGGTTGGTGTCTTCGCTCTCGCGGTTCCCTACCTTCACATGTGGGACGTATTCCCCGTGCGTTTTTCTCGGTTACTGATAACTGTGGCCGTTGGGTTCGGAACACTGGTGTACTATCTGGGAATCAGATAGCGGCGTCCCTCAGTCGCCCCCCAACTACCGGGTTCTTTTATACTCCTAATCGAACAGACGATGTTCCCCGAACGCGCTGTACAGGAGACACGCTCCGTATGGAGCACGCGCTTCGTGTCAGAGTCGATCGGACACGATGGCGCCGGGAGACCCGAACGTTCAACATATCCCACGAGCAACAGGTGAACGATACTCGTCATGCCCTCCACGGATCACGAGCGGTGCGATAGCGACGGGAACCCACACGACAGTAACACCGCTGGACGCGACGCCAACACCGCTGGACGCGACCCGTCGACCTGCCGCCGGCTCTCGACGGCCACGGCGGGTCGTCGTCGTTTCCTCGGAGCCACCGCGGCCGCGGTGACCGTCGGTCTCGCCGGTTGTGCCGAGACGGTCGGGAACCTGCTCGCCGAGTTCATCCTCGACGACGTGAACCTCCTGAACGAGACGGACCGTGTGTTGACCGGATCGATCACCGTAGTCGGCCCAGACAGTGAGACGCTCCTCGACGACGAGTTTCGTCTCGAACCCGCTGACGAGGACGCGGACGCGACCGAGGACGAGTCACAGGCGGTGTTCGGTGACCTGTTCGAGACGCCGGGTGAACACCGGTTCGAGGTCGCCCTCGACGGGGCGGAAGTAGACGGCGAGAGCCACGCGGAGCTGGTCGGGACGATTTCCGACCCGGAGGAGGAACACGCGGTCGTCATCGTCGGCGCCGGCGAACTCGAAGAGCCGTTCGAGCTGTTCGTCATCGAGGAGTTTACCGACCTCGGCGACCACATCGACGCGAGTGTCGACGGCGGGGACGAGACAGAGACGTAGCCCGTTAGCCGCCGGCTCGCGGTGAGTCAGGTATATGTTCGACGGCGTCACACGGTGGGTATGGACGCATCGGACACGGCGCTGCTCGGCGTCTCGGGTGTCGTCGCCGCCGTGATACTCGCTGCGGTGCTCGCCGCGGGCGCGCTGTTCGGCTTCGACGAATCCGTGCTTCGCCCCTTCTCGCTGCTGGCTGCGGAACCGATCGCGTGGATCGTCGTCGGTGCGCTCGTCGTCGCCGCCGTCGGGAACGCCTACATCGGCTGACCCACGCGGTCCACCGGGTGACCCCGCTGTACCCGATCACTCGGGGTCGTCGGCGTCGACCTCGCGGATCGCCCGCACGAGTTCCTCGAGCGCGCGCGTCGCGCTGGCACTTTTCACCGCGGCGCGGTCGCCGTCGAACATTGCACGAACGCTCCGTGCGAAGGAGGCTCCCGTTCCCCACGGCGCGGCGTGCGCGACGCCGATACAAACGAGTCCGACCGGCTTCTCGTCGGTTCCGCCACCCGGCCCGGCGACACCGGTGGTTGAGAGCCCCCACGTCGTGTCCGCGTGATCGCGGGCGCGCTCGGCCATCTCGCGGGCGGTCGGTCCTGCAACCGCGCCGTGTTCGTCGAGCGTCTCCCGGGAGACACCCAACAGTTCTCGTTTGGCGTCGTACGCGTAGGTGACGTACCCGCGGTCGAAGTAGCCGCTCGATCCCGGAACGTCTGTGACCCGAGACCCGAGGAGACCGCCTGTCAGCGACTCCGCGACCGCGAGTGTCTCTCCACGCTCGGACAACAGCCTCCCGGCCACGACCGCCGGGTTCGTTTCGTCGCTCATGTGGGGCGTTGTGTGTCCTCGCTTGAATACCCTGACCCACACTCACTCTCGCGGTTCACCGTAACCCCGCCGTGGCGGTTATCCACCGGGAGCCGTTAGTACCTGTGTGACCGGATCGAGCACGTCGACGGAGCAGAGCGACCGGGGGACGGCCGGGCCGTCCCCGGCACCGCCGACCGGAGGGCGCGCGTGACCGACGATGTCTCCGTGACGGACGGGCTCCCGCCGACGGCGGCGATTGTTCGGCTCGTCGAGTCGGCAGCAGGGGTCCGTCTCGACGTCGACACGGAAGCCGATGCCGTCGAGACGACGGACGGTATCGCCGACGCGAGCGACGACACCTCAGCATCGGCGGGAGACGAGAACAGGCGATCGGCAGAATCGTCTGCGGGTGAGGCGTCGACGACTCTCGTCGGCCGCGGCGGCGGTCCCGCAGAGCGGCTGCTGTCGCTTCTCGCGGACGCGGACTCGGTGGTCGGCGTGGTTCCTCGAATCGAGTCGTCACTCGCCGACCAGCTAACGAGCACGGACACCGGTGGGACGACCGCCCGGATCGTGCTCACAGGTCGAGCCGCGGCGCGGCTGACGGGACCCACTCGGCCCGCGATTCGGTCGGCAGTGGCCGACCGTGGCGTCGACCTGTACACTCACGAGGGAGACTCGGCGATAGGGATCCTCATCGTCGACGACCGCGCGGTCGCGGGGCTGTTCGACGACCGTGGGCTCGCGGCGGTTCTCCTGACGCGCGATCCCTCGGTCCGTCGGTGGGCCGCCGAGAGCTGTCGGCGGTATCTCGACGCCGCCGACCCGCTGTGAGCCCGCTGAGTCGAGTACGCGTTCGAACCCGTCCGATCATCAGAATCGATCAGACCCGAGTAACGCTTATATACTATCGTGGCAGAGGGTAGCATGCACCGAATGTTCGAACGCTTTTCCAGCGGATACTACCTGGGGGAACTGTACGTCGAGCCCCACGACGGCGAGCGGGCCGTCATTCAGCAGGCCGACCACGAGCACGTCAACGAGCAGTTGTATGCGGCGGGCACGGGCCTCGAACGGCTCGACGCCCCGCTCGTAATGAAACTCGAAGGCGGACACATCCCGGTCGGCGGCGACGAGAGCGTGCCGAGCGGCACGCTCGCGGTTCCCCGATCCATCGCCGACGACGATCTCCCTGGAACCCGAAACGTACTCTTAGCGGATGCGGACCGCGCGGAGAATCTCCTTCGCTGGGAAGGGTGGGAGCCGTCAGTCAACGCCTGATCGGTCGCGATCGACCCCATCTGTCTCGGCGTCAATCGAGCGACGCGGTCCTTCGCTCACGACGGGCCTTTTAGGTCATCAGCGGTCGATCTCCCTGTATGATCGACCAACTGCTCGGTCGCGCCGAGTTGAAAGAGCGGATCGAGACGCTCGAAGAGGAGAACGAACACCTCGAACGGCGGATGGAGGCGGAGAGCGAGCGCCGCTCCGAGGCGGTTGCCGACCGACAGCGAGCCGAAGAGCGAGTCAATCGGTTGGAAGACCGAATCGAGTCGTTAGAAGACCGTGTGGAGCGTGCAGAACGCGAAGAGACGAGCGTGGAGTTCCGGCGAGTGAGCGACGCGAGTGACGCCCGCCTCGACGACGTTCTCAGGCGGCTTCGAGGGGTAGAGAGCGACGATCCGGAGGGGGTGCTCACGGCGTTCGTTCCCGACGGCGACGCGGTGCCGACCAGCGTTACCGACTGGTTCGGAGACCGATCGCGGCTCGTCCGACGGGCCGCTCCGGCGATCGTCGTCGCCGACGACACCGGCGCGGTGAGCGTCGCGTTGTCGCCACCGATAGCCCCCGAGCCGTTCGACCGGTGGGCGGCGACCCCTCGGCTGGAGCGGCACTGGTTTCGGCCAACCGACCGGTTCGCGTTCGCGCTCGTGCGCTCGGATACGTTCGCGCTCGGCGTCTACCAGGGCGACGAACGCGTCTCCTTCGAGGGATTCGACTCCGAGGTGAAAGAGGCTCACTCGAAAGGCGGATTCTCTCAGGGACGGTTCGAGCGCCGTCGAGAAGGGCAGATCGACGACCACCTGAAGCGGGCACGGACCGCCCTCTCTGCGGTGGACGACGTCGATCGAACGATCGTCGTCGGCGAGCGAAGCGTCCTCGGCGAGGTCCGCGATCACGCCGACCACACGGACGTAACCGATGCGACCGGGCGACCGGAGTCCGCTCTCGAAGACGCGTTCCGTGACTTCTGGACGACGCGGATACACGCGATCTGACGGCTTACGACCGTGAAAAACGGTGGTATACACCCAATACCTATGTGTGATGCTACCGTACTCGTGATTGGAGGGACACGTCACACGCTCCCTCCCCCCACAGAAGGTGTTCACCGTCCGTGGTTGCTTCTTGTCACGCCCCTCGTACGATGCCGTGTTCCCCTGTGTCCCACCAGCCGCACTCTCTAGTCGTTCCTCCGACACACGCTGCCCGCCACACTGGTTCAGCGTCCGAACGCACACACGTACGCCCGAGAAACATCCGGACGTGGTATGAACCGGATCCGGACGCGTGTCGACGACCGTGACGACCCCGGATTGAACCTCGGTCCGGCTCGGACCTGCCCCGCAGACGGACGCCGAATCAAAACGGCGCGCCGGGGCCCTCGTCCGGAGTCGCCCTTTCGTCGCCCGGGTCCGAGGTCGTCGATTCGAGTTCGCCGACCTCACGCTCCCACGCCTCGATTCCGCCGCGAAGGCTCTCGACGCGGGCGTCGACGGTTCCCTCGTAGGTCCCGATCAACTGGGCCGCCTGTTTGCTGGCGACCCCGTGTGGACAAACGGTGACGATCCGGTCTGCTCCGTCGAGTTCGGTCACCCGGGTCGTGAGCTCCGGGAAAGGAATCGACTCGCTGCCGGGGAGATGCCCGCGGTCGAACGCGCGCTGGTCCCGAATGTCGACGATTCGGACGGCCGTACCGTCGGCGAGCAGATCCGCCAGCTCGTCCGGGTCAATTTCGCCGTCCATCAGGGGAGCGGACAGAGGCTCGCGGTCACCACCGCGCGCTCGTCGGTCTCGTTTCGCGCGCCGTGGACCACGCCGCGTTCGTTGCAGACGACGGCTGGCGCGGCGAGCGACGCTGTGGAATCCTCGCGGACGACGGTCGGTTCGCCCTCGAGCACGTGGAAGACGTTGGTCGCCTCGGCATGTTCGTGAGTGTCGACCTCGCCACCGGGGCCGAGGACGAACGCCTTCACGAGCACGTCGTCCGTGACGACGAGTTCGGCGGTCGCGACTTCGTCGTCTCCCGGATCGAGGTCGGCGACGGCGTCGGCGTATCGATCGAGCGTCATATCCATGTGGTCGACCGCCGAAGGCTAAAAGTCACCGTCGCAAGCCTGTGGGTGTAATCGCTGAGGGTTACTCCCGTACGCCGGGCGGTAACGGGTCGGCGTGGTCGGCGATCGCGTCGGCGACGCGGTGAGGCTCCTCGTGGACCACCCAGTGGGTCGCGGTGTCGACGGTCATGAGTCGGCCATCGACGCAGTGGTCGACGCTCTCGCCGGCGAGCCGCTTCTCTAAGAACCGGTCGTTCGCGCCCCAGATCACGAGCGTCGGGACGGTCACCTCGGGCGTCGTCGGCTCCGGCCGGTCGCGCACGATCGCTCGATACCAGTTCACCATCGACTCGAACGCGCCCTCGCGGTCCCACGCCCGACGGTAGCGGCGGAAGTCCTCCTCGTCGAACGTGCCCGGGTTGCTCGTCTCTCGAAGCCCACGCACCGCGATCTCCCAGTCACCGGCGCTGGCGATCGCCTCCGGAAGCGTCGGCAACTGGAACGCGAGCATATACCAGCTCTTGAATCGCTGGGTCCACGAACGCCGTAGTGCCCGCTGGAACACGGTAGGGTGTGGGACGTTGACCGCGACGAACTCCGAGACACGGTCGGCGTGATGGATCGCGAGCCACCAGCCGACGGCCGCCCCCCAATCGTGGCCGGCGACCGCTGCGGTGTCCCGGCCGTAGGCGTCGATCAGCCCGATCACGTCGTGGGCGAGCGTGTCGATCCGGTAGTCGGCTACCCGGGGTGGTTTCGCCGAGAGGTTGTAGCCGCGCTGGTCGGGGACGACCACCCGGTAGCCGGCGTTCGCGAGCGGCGCGATCGTCTGATGCCAGCCGTACCAGAACTCCGGGAAGCCGTGGAGCAACACGAGCAGCTTGCCGTCTTCGGGGCCCGCCTCGACGACGTGGAGGTCGACGCCGTTGGTTCGGACCGCCCGCGAGCGACCGGGAACCGACGAGGGTATCTCGTCGTCGGGAATCGGTTCCGGGACGGCCCCGCCGGTCGGCGAGGGACCGGTCGACGACTCTCCGGACGACGGTCCCTCGTCGTCTGACGGCGTGTCGATCGGGATGTCGGCCATATCGTGATCGATCACGCGCCGCCGACTAATAACTGCGTCCCGAGAGGCGCTACTCGGCCGGATTCTGGGTACTGACCGGCCACTCGTCGGGGGGAGGACGACTCACCGGGCGGTCACTCGGCGTCGGATCGCCGAGCAACCTCGTGGCGGCCGAATCCGTATCGGAGCCGATTGGCGAGGCGACGCGAGAATCGACCCTCACTCTCACCCTCGCCTGTCGCACGAGACGCGAACCGCTCGGAGAGCGCCTGATAGATGAGCGGCACCGGCACCTCTTGTTCGAGTGCCTCTTGGACCGTCCACGTTCCCGTCGACCCGCCGGCGACGTGGTCGGCGACATCGCCCAGGTTGGAACCCTCCTCCGCGAACGCCTGCTCACAGAGTTCGAGCAGCCACGAGCGGATCACCGCGCCGTTGTTCCAGGTGCGTGCCACCGACTCCATGTCGAGGTCGTATCGGCCGTCGTGGAGCAGTTCGAACCCCTCGCCGTACGCTTGCATCAGCGCGTACTCCACGCCGTTGTGGACCATCTTCACGTAGTGGCCGGCTCCCGACTCACCCATCCGGTCGTGGCCGTCCGGGCCGGTTGCGACCGCGTCGAACACGGGAACGAGTTCTCGATACGCCCACTCGGGGCCGCCGATCATCAGCGAGAACCCGGCCTCGGCACTGGCGGGACCGCCGGACGTGCCACAGTCGAGGTACGCCGCCTCGGTCGCCTCTGCCCGGCGAACGGACGCCTCGAAGTGGGAGTTTCCGCCGTCGACAACGACATCCTCACTGTCGAGGTGCGGTTCGAGGTCGTCGAGCGTGGCGTCGACCGCGTCGCCGGCGGGCACCATCAGCCAGATCCGCTTGCCGTCCTCGGTGGCGGTGTCTAACCGGTCACACAGGTCCGCGATCGAGTCCGCGGGTGTCGCACCGTCCTCGGCGGCCGCCGCGGTCGCCTCTGCTGAGAGGTCGAACGCCACCACGTCGTGGCCGGCCGCGAGCGACCGGTTCGCGACGATCCGTCCCATCCGCCCGAGTCCGACGACGCCCAGTTGCATAATCGAGGAGAATCGGGCGGCGGCCGTAGTGGTTCCGGTTTGGACGGAGAGCAGGGTCGCGTCAGGGTGCGTGTTCGGCCGAGCGAGAACGGAGACAGAGCGGAGCGCCGTTTGGGTAGGATAAATCGGCTCCGTTGCTGCTTACCGCTGAAAAACGGGGCATTCGTTTCGGCGTGTTGAGTACACCACAAAACATTTGCGCGTAATATTCATTCAGTTTGGTATGCGCGAGATGACAGGCCGAAGACGGGTTTTGGCTCTTGTCGCTGGTTCTGTTCTTGCGTCGGCCCCGGGCTGTGCGGACCGTTTCTCCGACGATGGACCGGGCGTGTGTGAAGCGCCTGTTGTGTTCTACGCAAACCTTCCCGAGCAGGCTCAAGCCGAGGTCGACAGCGCAATCGAAGACGGCACGTTCGAAACGAACGACGAGTTGCTGTTCGATGCGATAACCGAGTCAGAGCCGGACATCCTCGTAAATCCGGGTTCAAGAAACGACCCGGAAATGCGGCTACACTACAAGACAGCGGTGAGCAGCTCAACCGGAGACACGCGGCTCACGGTTACTCGGTTCGACGGTCGCCCAGAACGACTGGACGTTGATAACCAGACCGACGAAGCGGTTTCAGTCAGCGTCGAGGTACGGACGAGTGACGACGAAGAACTCGTTTCCGCCGAATCGGTCGACGTCCAGTCTCAGCGTAGCGATGAGCTCCGTGGCGTGTTTCCCGAGTACGGTCGGTACGAACTCACCATCCGGACGAACGGTATGTCAACGAGCACTGACGTCGAACACGAACCAGAGGCGTTCGCGA
>JARVCL010000147.1:0-7585 GCA_040405695.1 Halorubrum sp.
TCGATCCGACACCCGACGGCGCGTTCGCGTACGCGCTCGTCGCCGACGGGGAACGGCTCGCAGAGGCGTACGTCCAGCCCGATCGACTCCGGCTCGAGTTCCGGGTCGGGCCAGACGTCGTCGCCGACGCCGCCACGAAGGCGGGGCTCCGCGTCAGGCCGAAAGCGGTCCGCCCGCCGCGGACGCTGGTGTTCGTCGAGAGCGGCGCGCAGGTAAAACGTGCCCGTCAGGCCTTGGAGGCGGCACTCGGAGCGACGAGTGGATCCGAAGCGTAGCGGGGGGCAGCCCGGATCGTCCGCGGAGCCGACGATCAGCGGCCGGCTGGTCAGGAGGAGCAGCGGTGTGCGCTGCCACACACAGCTGCGTGCCCGCCGTCGCACAGAGCGGGACGAGACCGTCACTCCGGCTGGCCGCCGTCGCCGAGAGCGGGGTTCTGCGCCGACGACGCCGAGGGACCGCCGCCGAACTCGTCGCCGCCCGCCCCCTCGTCGACGTCGAACCGGCGGAGCAGCTCCTGAAGCCGCTCTGCGCGGTCGACGAGTGAGCCAACCTCGGTGGTCGCCTGCGACATCGCCGACAGCTGGTCAGCGGCTGCCATCGAGACGTCGTCTGCCTCTTCAGCAGTCGACTGACTGATCCCCGCCACTTCCTCGGCCATCGACACCGTCTCCTCGGTGCTCGCGGCTTGGTCGTCTGTGGCGTTGCTGATCTCGCGGATCCCCTCGTCTGTCTCAGCGGCGTTGTCGGCGACGCGGGTGAACGCGTCGGCCGTGTCGCGGACGGCGTCCGCGCCGGCGTCCATGTGGTCGCTCGCCGTGCGGACCTCCTCGACCGTCGCCGCCGTCTGTCGCTGTGTCCCCTCGATCAGCGCCTCGATATCCTCGGCCGCTTCCTTCGTCTCCTCGGCGAGCTGTTTCACCTCGTCGGCGACGACCGCGAAGCCGTCGCTCGACCCCGTGTTACCCCCGCCGGCGCGCGCGGCCTCGATGTTCGCGTTGAGCGCGAGAAGATTGGTCTGTTCGGCGATGTCGCCGATCAGATCGACGATCTCGCCGATGTCGTCCATGCGCTCTTCGAGCAGCCGAACGTTCTCCGCGGTAGACTCTATCGCCGCCTGTGACTCCTGAACGCTGTCGATCGCCGTCTCGGCGGTGTCCTCGCCCTCGTCTGCGATCGCGGCGGTCTGTTGGGCGGCGTCGGCCACGGTCTCCGTCGAGGAGGCGACCTCTTCGATCGCCGCCGAGAGGTTGTTCATCTCGCTCGACACCTGGTTGAGCATCTCCCGTTGTTCGTCGGCACCGTCCGCGATCTCGCCGATCGACTCGGTCACGTCCTCGCTGAGCCCCTCGGCGGTGTCGACGCCGTCCATCGCCTTGCTGCTCGCGTCGGACACCTCGTGGGCGAACGACTGGATCTCACGCATCGTCGCCTCGATATCCTCCATCATCCCGTTGAACGCCGCGCCGATCCGCTCCATCGCCTCGCTCTCGCTCTCGTCGTCGAGCCGGACCGTCAGGTCGCCGGCAGCGGCACGGTCCATGCCCGTCTTGTACTCGTCGGCCTTCGTTTCGAGGTGTTGGTTCAGCCGTTCGACCTCTTCGCGGCGGTTCTCGACCTCGGCTTTCGCCTCCTCGACGTCCTGTATCTCCGCCTTCTGCTCGGCAACCAGATCGAGTTTCTCCTCGACGTCTCGCCGAGACGACTCGATCGACGACCACAGCTGGAGGACACCTAACACGCCGGCGAGAACGAACACCGCATGAACGTTCGCCCAGAACCCGTGATTCTGCATCGCTGGCTCGTGATTGAACATCATCCCCATCTCGAGGAGCGAGAACAGCTGGTGTGTGCCCGCGACGACGGCCACGCCGATCGCCAGCGGCACCCAGTCCTCGTACACGGCCAGCCAGACGACGGCGACGAAGTAGTGGAAGTGCGCCTCGATGAAGCCACCAGAGAAGGAGACGAGCACCGTCGACGCCCACGTCAACGCGAGCGCTACCGCGCCGGCCCGCGCCCGCCGTGGGAGCATCGGAAGCGCCGCGACGGCGGTGAGCGCGGCGACGGCTCCGACCCACAGAACCAGTTCGGTCGTCGCGATCGCCGGGAGCGTCGCCCCCGAGATCGGCTCCGGGCCTTCGAGCAACCCGAGTCCGACGAGGAACGGAACGTGGAGCGCCGAGATGACGAGCATGATCCGATGCCGACGAGTCCACGTGGCGGCATCGATCTTGCTCCCATCGGGAATCGACTCGAACAGCCCGTTGAGACGGTCGGCCGCGCCGGAAGTTGTAGACATGACTAGTTCGGGTCTCTCCACCCGGCGTATATGAATCCTCAGCCCCGATTATCACAGTCAGTATTGTTTCCCGGTACATGTGAGGTGGCTGCCAGGAGATCGGCTCACAGGCTGTCAGTCCGACGACTCGGTCGCGGGTCACAGGATCGCGGTCGACGAAGCAGGCCGGACGCTTTTAAGTCTCGTCGGGACGCAGTACGCTCGTGACGCTCGATCCGATCCACGTCGAGAACATCGCGCGACTCGCGTACGGCATCGCGGGGGACGTGGACACCAGCGACCACGAGGACGTGGCGGGCCAGGTCTGGGCGGACTGGCTCCCCGAACTCCGCCGCGACGGTCGGGTCGTCGTCGAACCCGTCGCCGACCACGAGCGGCGGCTCGTTCCCATCGACGACGTGGCGCTCGCCGAACGGCCGTTCGAGACGGTCCACGGGCTCGATTCCGGGACGATCAACCCGACGACGTTCAAGAACGGGCTCGTCGTCGACGTGGCACACGCGGCGATGGCGGCGGAGCCGACCGACCTCGACCTCCACCGCGATCGCACTATCGTCGCGACGGTCCACACCGGTGACTCGACCGCCAGCTTCGACGGGGCGTGGACGAAACGGGACGAAGGCCACACCCGCCAGCGGGTGCTCCACGCCCCGCGCGTCAACCGCTACGCCGAGGGCGTCGTGCACGCGCTCGCGTTGTACCTCGCAGAGGGGACACACGCGCTCGACCACGCCGACCGGGTCGACGAACTGTTGATACTCGACGGTCCCATCTACCCCAAAGAGCTGTTCACCTGGAACGATCGCGACCCGGAGCTCGGTGAGTTGGCTCGCGAGGCGAAACCCCGTGCGGTCGTCGAGAAGTACGTCCGTCTCGTCGAGCGGTTCGTCGAGCGTGGCGTGCCGCTCGCGGGGTTCGTCAAGAACCCCTCCAGCCGGACGATCGTTCGATCGCTCGCGCGGGCAGGGTTCGAGTCGCCGTGGCCCGACGACACCGCGCTGTTCACGCGGCTGTTGGAGCGCCGCGAGAACGGAGACGCCGAGCGGGTCGACGACGCGCTCACCTGCACCACGTGGTTCCACAGCCGCGGCGGCGCAGACCGGACGATGGCCGCCGACGGCGACGCGCTCGGGATCGACCGGCGACTGGACCCCGAACTGTACGAGCCGACGTTCACGGTCGTCTACGACCCGCGGACCGACGTGACCTACAAGCTGGAGGCGCCGTACGCGTTCACGCGTGATCCCGAGACTCGCGAGCGGCTGATGAGACAGGTGCTCGCGGACGTGGCAACCACCCGAGGACCGCCCGAAGCGGTGGCGAAGGCCGACGCGCTGGCGCGGATCGACGCGACGGAGAAGGCGGCGCTGCGGCGCAAGTTCGAAGAGCGGTTCGACAGCGACCAGCAGGCGACCTACGACGACCACCGCTGGGGGAAAAGCCGGTACTGAGCGGAGGGGCGACACGCCGACAGCGCGACACCGACACGAGTCGTCTCGAAGTCCCTCATCAGTGGCCGCGACACGATAGTGATCACGAGAGCACGACCGATCGCAAAACGGCGGGCGAGTGAGCGTGGCCGGATCGGGTGAGCGGGTGGCCGGATCCGACGAGCGGGGCCGAGATTCCGCGTTCACGCGGTCGAAGTCGAGCGTGCACGCAAGCAGAATCGAGCGTGCACGCCAGCGGAACTGTACTTACACGGCGTCGACGAGGAGGACGCCGTAGATCATCGCGTTGTACAGCCCGTGGGCGAACCCCGGGATCAACACGTTGTCCGTGCGCTCGTACAGGAGGCCGAGCACGCAGCCCAACCCCACCGCGATGCCGACGTACGCCCACTGTGCGGCCATGCTTCCTTCGACGGCGGGCAGGTGGATCAGTCCGAACACGACACTCGCGATCAGGATCGCTGGCACGGCGTCGAACGCCTGCCGAATCCCTCCCTGTACGACGCCGCGAAACAGCAGCTCCTCGACGGGACCAACGACGAGCAGCGACACCACGACCATCGCGACGTAGTACGTCACGGGGTCGCCGCCTGGGACCACCGCCTGGTTCTGTCCGGCTGTGATCCCAACCTGTTGGAGCCCGAACAGCGCGGCGTACTGGAGCGCCAAGAGCAAGACGGCGACGGCGACCGCGAGCGCGACGTGGAACCGCGAGGGACGCGAGATCCGGAGGAGTCCCCACTCGTCGGTGAACGCGAGGTACGCGAGCACGGCCAGGAGGAACGCACCGAACTGGACGACGGTCTGAAACAGCTGCAGTGCGTTCCCGCCCTCGGCGACGAGACCGACCCGAACCACGAGCGCCGCGGCGGGCGCGGTCACCGCGCTGGCGACGAGGAGAGCGAACAGAACGACGAACAGCGCGCTCGCCAGCCGGCGAGCGCCCGCGGGGAGGACTGAAGCCGTGTCGCTCATCGGTGTGTGATACGGGCCTCGCCGTGTTAGTCGCTCCGGAAGCGGGCGGGGGCGAGCCGACAGGGTTCCGCCGGTCAGCGTGGGTCGATTCGGAGTTCACGCTTCTCCGCGACGGCGTCGGCCTCGGAGAAGTCACCGCCGCCGAGCAGCCCGCGGGCCGCCCGCTTCCCCCACTCGACGGCGGGCTGAGTGAACGTCGGGACGCCGGCGAGTTCGCCGTACAGCACGCAGGCGGCCTCCATCCCGTACAGGAGTTCGCCGAGCGCCCGCTCGTCGACCCGGTCGATTTCGACGCGAAGATTGGGGACGTTGGCGGCGGCAAGGCTCGCCTCAGTCGCGGCGAACTCCGCGTCGAGCAGCTCGCCGAGGTCGGTCCCACCGAGGTACGCGAGCCCCGACAGATCCGTCTCGGGGATCGGCGTCGCGCCGCGCTCCGTCGGGCGGACGAGGGTCACGAGCTTGTCGGGGGGGCCAGCGCGATACAGCTGAAGCTGTGAGTGCTGGTCGGTCGCGCCGAGCGCGCGGGCGGGCGTCTGGCCGAGTCCGTCTTTGCCAAGGCTCTCTGCCCACAGCTGGGCGAACCACTCCGCGAACGTCTCCAGCGACTCCGCGTACGGCATGACGGCGTTCGTGAGTGCACCCCGCTCGGCGAGCGCGTACGTCGTCGCGCCGTACGCGTACGCCGGCGACTCGAACAGCGACCCCGCGAGCGCGTCCATGCCGTCACGGCCGCCCGCGAGCACCGCCTCGATGTCGTGGCCCTGGATCGCCGCAACGACGAGTCCAACCGTCGAGAGCGCCGAGAACCGCCCCGGAACACCCTCGGGAACGTCGAGCGCGGGGAGGTCGTGCGTCTCGGCGAGCCGCCGGAGGTTGCCGTCCGCACCCGTCGTGACGAGCGTCCGCTCCGTCCAGTCGACGCCCGCGTCCGTCATCGCCTCGCGAACGACGAGGAAGTTCGCGAGCGTCTCGGCGGTCGTCCCCGAGCGAGAGACGACGTTGACGACGACATCTTCGAGCGGGAGTGACGCGAGTAGCGCGTTGATGTGGTCGGGGTCGACGTTGTCGAGGACGTACGCGTCGACGTCGCTCGACAGCGCGTCCGCCAGCGTCGCGGCTCCGAGCGCGCTTCCCCCGATGCCGACCGTGAGGACCGCATCAGGGTCGTCGAACGGCGCGACCGCCGCACGGATCGCGTCTGGATCCGCCGTCTCGGGCAGTGTGAGCGACGTGTAGCCGAACGCGTCGTCGGCCATGCCCTCGGAGATTCGGTCGTGTGCGTCCGCGACCCGGTCGTCGAGTCGGTTCAGTGTGCCTTCCGTGAGCCCCGGCGTCGTCCCGAGCGCGTTGCCGATGTCGACGTGCATACTGTGAGAGCAGGCGAGCACGACTTAAATATGGGTTGCGCACGGTCCGCGACTCCGCAGCGGTGGTCCGAACCGGTCGAAAAAAGCACGAAGCGCAAAAAGAGCAAAGCGGAGGGACTGACCGAAACCGGTGACCGTCAGGCCGAGACGCCGGCAGCGACGCCGACGGACGGACCGGTCACGTCGTTCCGCTCGGCGTCGTCTACATCGGCGTCGTCGGTGTCGACGCTGTCCGCTCCGACATCGGAGACGACTACCAGCGATGCCGGCGGTTCGGCGGCGATATCGTCGACGGTCTGGGTCTCGTCGTCACCCACGGTCGGCTCGACGTTGAGCAGCGCGTGGAGGTCGGTCATCGTCGGGTCGCTGTGGAGGTACGACGGGACGGAGCCGGCCTCGTCGACGAACAGGAACTGTGCCTCGAAGGCACCGACCGTCGGCGGGGTGGGATCGGTCCCGAACACGTACGAGCCGTCGAGCTCGCCGGCGGGCCCGAACTGCGTCTCCGGACGGTCGAAGAAGTGCATGGCGAAGTCACTGTTGGCGCTGCCGACCGCGTAGGCGGTCTCGACATCGGCGTGGAGCGGAGAGCCGACGAAGTTCCAGCCTTCGGTCAGCTCGATGGTGCCGGGCTGAGCGGGACCGTCGTCACGGAACTCCATCACCGCCGTGCCGTCGCTCTCCGCGGCGACCGCGAGCCCGTCGAGCGCGCTGAGTTCGTCCTCGCCGGTGAGCAGTTCCCAGCCTTCCGCGTCGGCGTCGAAGCCGTACACGGCGCCCTCGAAGTCGTCCTCGAACACCTCGTCGAGCTGCTGAGTCGTGTGGCCTGGGACGCCGAGGCCGTACATGCCGCCCGCCTCGACGGTGGCCTCGACGCCGATGTCGTCCGTGTCGACGCCGCCGTCGATCTCGCTCGGCAGCGTGGTGAGGAACGGCTGGTGAGCGACGTCACCCTGAATCGCCGTCTCCGCCGTGCCGTGACCGAGGTGGTTGAGGCGAGCGTCGATGGTCTCGTCTGTCGCGCTGTGCACGCCAGTGTCGGTCGCCGAGAGGTCGTTGAAGTGGACGAAGAGGTCCTCGTCGGCGGCATCTTCGAGGACGAATCCGGTGTCACCGGCGACCGTCGTCTCGGTGAGGATCCCCTCGGTTTCGACGAACTCGGCGCCGGTGTCGACGCCGTCGAGGGTGGCGTCTTCGAGGTGGACGTGTGACCCTGCGGCCATCACGCCGGTGCCGGCGTCTTCGACGTGAAGGTCCGTCACCGCCGTCTCGTGGGCGTCGGCTGCGTGGATCGCCTCGTCGGCGGCGTCTGCCACGGTCACCTCGGTGACGGTCGCGCCGCTCGTCTCGGCGAGAGAGATCCCGCGGTCGACGGCGGTGGCGTCGAGGTCGGCGATGTGCGGGTCGTCGCCGTGGTCGACCACGACCGCCGTGCCGACGTCGTCTGCGGTGAGGCCCGTGACCGTCGCGTCCGCGGTGCCGTGCGCGCCGAC
>JARVCL010000148.1:0-7499 GCA_040405695.1 Halorubrum sp.
GGAAACGACATCACCGCTCGACGACGTGATGGAGGACATCCGGCGGGAGCTGGTCCGGCGGGTCGCGGCGGACGACCGGGATTCGAACCGGGACATCTACGACGCCCTCGAAGACGAATAACACTGTTACTGGCTGTTACCGCTAGTGGGGGTAGTTATACACACAGGCGGATTCTCTACACGACTAGTATGGAACACGCGGACGACCGCGGAGCGAAGAAAGAACTCCGGAAGGAGCACCCGAGCGGGTGGCTCTACCTCACGCAACACGACGCGATTCCGATTCTCGTAGACGCGTTGCTCGATCTCCCGCCGAACCGCGAGTTCAACAAAACCGAACTCGCAGAACACGCTGGCGTAACGCACCAGACCGTTAGTAACTACACCGACCTCTTGATTGAGGTCGAACTGATTGAGGAAGTTCCGAACACGTCACCGCACCGACACCGGGTCGCGGACAGCAATGTCTTCCGCGAGCTTTTCGAGTTGAACAGCGCGCTCAACAGCGTCGATCGGGTCGTGGTGCGACTACAGGGATGAGGGCGTGATCCTGAGTTACCTGACGACGGTCACCGGTGCTGCCGACCGGCGAACGATCTTCTCCGCAATATTACCGACGAGTAACCGGTCAGCGAGGCTGCCGCCGTGGCTCCCGATAACGATAGTGTCGAACTCCTCGGTCATGTTTATTATCGCCCGGGCTGGGTGACCAACCTTAACGACAGTCTCAATCTCGCTGTTGGACTCGGCGGCAATCTCGTGAGCACGGTCTACCAAATCACTCGCCTGCTCCCGTGCGGCTGCTTGCGGATCGTCAGCAAGAGCGATTCTGGTCGCGCCACCCATCATCGACGAGGGCTCGCCGACGACGTGAACAACGGTTATTTCAGCGTTTGGATGCGCATCGAGCGCGTATCGGAGTGCACGCTCGGCCATCCCCGAGTCGTCCATCGGCACCAGCACACGAGATATCATACGTTACCTACGCATCGGGCGGTGATGAAACCGAGTGATCAGTGGTTCCGTGGTGTCTCTATTATACCCAAAGAGGTCCATGTGGCCCACCGATTACAGGGATAATCCGATAAACGGCACTACAACAAAGAATGCGTACGACAAGAGTAACGCCACCGACGGGCCGATGATCCACATCGAGACGTACTTCAGGATCGCTCGTGGGTTAAACAGATTTGTGGTTTTAAGCGCCTTTCTCGACTCTCTCTGGCCAATAGGCCGTACAGTGTCGCCGTTGTCAGCGGTGATGGCACCAGTCGCAATCGGCGTATTCGTCTGACCCGTCACCACGTCACGGGCCGAAACGGGTCGCGTAGCTCGACCCCACCCGAGCCCGACGATCGTCATCACCATCGCCATCACGAGACTGATCGGTATCCCTGCGTACGAGAGTGCAGTCGTGATCGTGGCGGCAGTCGTCATCACGATGAGTGCGCCCAAAAGCGGGATGTCGCTCAGTTCGGTCCCGACCGATTCCATGGTCCGACGAGCGATCGTGAACCCACCGATCCCGATTGCAACTGTCGCAAGGGCAATCGCGTTCACTTCGCTGATCGCGTTACTGCTCACGAGGGGGGCAACCGCGTTTGGGATGTTGCTCGCACCGGCGCTGAACGCCATGTAACAACCGATCACAAACACGACCACGGTACTCACGAATTCTCTTCGATCTGTGTTCGGACCGTATCTGGGCCGCGGAATCCGACCGCTTCGGTCGAAGACCAGGAGCGGTCCGTCGGAGACCTCGATCGCGTACCGCCGGTTGAGTTCCGGATACACGTACCGTCCCATCATCGCACCAATCCAAAAGCCGATGATCGGTGTAACGATCCACCACGAAACGATGGTGCCTATTGTCTCGTAGTTGAGTGTTTCAGTTGCAAGCCCAAGCCCAGCGATAGACGCGACCGTCGTCATCGATGTCGGGACCGGTACGCCGAAGATGTTTGCGATGAGGATGCCGAGCCCGATGAAAAACAGCACGGCGACGCCGGCTTCAAGCGTGATCGGAATTGTAATAATATCCCCGGCGAGCGTGTCCATCACGTTCCGTCCGACTGTTATCCCGCCGAGAAACACGAAGAACGTCATCAGCACGGCAGCCGATGTCTTCGAGAGAATACGCGCGCCGACCGCTGGCCCCCACGCGATCCCGGTAGAAGATCCACCAATATTGAATCCGACAAAAATCGACGCTGCAATCCCTGCAAATAGGACAATACTAAGAGACATGATCAATATTCGACCGCAGCTCAAATAAGTATGACAATATCACTACAATTGTATTCATAAGTTATAGCTAACTACAGGACACGTCGAACTGCTCCTTCACGGTCCGAACGTGTTGCGCGAGGGGTCCGTGTTGACCTCAGCAGGTGGAGTTCCACACTGACCGATTCAACGCATACGATTTGAGTTCCCTGTCAGCGCAAAATACGTGCCCTACATCTTGTACGGTGCTCTGAACATCATCTAAGACTGGTAGCTCTTCCGACGGTCAATAAGCAACTCTCATCGACCGGTTGTTTCATTCGTGATTGTCTCTGAAGAGGAGAATTCAACAGAACCACTCTCTATTCAATAGTCGAATTTTGATGGACTTCGGGTATTCTTTCGGATCACCCAAGAGGAATGAGTCAATCGGCGATTGATTTTCTCTCACTGCGCCAGTTTGGATGTACGCGAACCCCACCGATACACCAGCAGACGATTACCTATCGAACGAAAGCACGCGCCTCGCACTATTACGGCGTCTACCCCGACGCAGTCATGCGATTAGAGACAGACGGGCGCGACGGGATTTGAACCCGCGGCATCTTGGTCCGGAACCAAGTGCTCTGTCCACTGAGCTACGCGCCCGCAAGAACTGCTATACCGGGTGGCTGTTTAACCCTTCTGACTCCCTCTCTCCCCCGTCGCGAGCCCCAGAGATCACGAAGCGCGTGAGACGATCCCTCCGTGATTGCGGCTGGTGTACCGATGGCCGCTATCCGTGCCCCGCTCGACGTATCGTATGTGATAATTGGGGGTGGCCGGTTTATATGTGCCCGTGTACAGATCCGGACGAACTGGACCAATGACGATGCGTCCCTGTGATGGAGCGAGCTCTCGAACCACCCCGCCGCCCTCCGACAGCGACCGGTTTCTCGCGACGGTGGCCGTCGACGGTGAAGTCGTGTTCGCGGGGCCGTCGGTCCCGGCAGTTCTCGGCGTCGATCGCGAGTCGTTCACCGGCGACGATTTCCTCGGGTACGTCCACTCTAGCGCGCGGGATTCGGTCTCCGACGCGCTCTCTGCGGTCGCGACGGACCGCCGTGTGACCCACCGGATGCGACACGCGAGCGGGGGGTACGTCTGGGTCGAGTCGGTCGTCGACGACGAGCTCGCCCCAAGACTCGACGGTCGCGTCGTCACCACGCGTCGCGTCGACACCGACGGCGCGTTCCCAGACCGGTTTCGAGAGTTCCTCGAATACGGGACCGATATTGTCACCGTCGTCGACGACGAGGGGTGTGTCCGATACGAGAGTCCGTCCGTCGAGGACGTGCTCGGATACGAACAGGGATCACTTGTCGGTCAATCACCGCTGGGATACGTCCACCCAGGCGACAGAGAGCAGATGACAGAGCGGTTCTACCGGGCGCTCTCGGAGCCCGATGCCGCTCCGTCATTCGAGTACCGGTACCGAACTGCCGAGGGCGACTGGGTCTGGTTAGAGTCCCGGGTCCGGTCGTTACCTGACGACGCCGCGGTCGGCCACCTCGTCATCAACTCGCGCGACGTGAGCGACCGAAAACAGCGTGAGCGACGGCTCGCGGACCGAAACGACCGACTCGACCGATTCGCGAGCATCGTCTCTCATGACCTCCGAAGCCCCCTCTCCGTGGTCCAGGCGTCGATGGAGATGGCACAACACACGGGCGACCTCGAGCCGCTGGCGCGCGGTGAGCGAGCCGCCGATCGAATCGATCGGCTCGCGACTGAGCTACTCACGCTCGCCCGACAGGGTGACGGGATCGACGACCCGACCGAGTTTTCTCTCGCCGCGATCGCTCACGACGCGTGGGACGTCGCTGGTACTCCGGAGGGCGACCTCGTCGTCGGCGCGGACGCGACGATCCACGGGGACCCTGGCCGCCTCCGGCAGGCGTTCGAGAACCTGTTCCGGAACAGTGCAGAGCACGGGTGGGACGACGACCGACGGGGCGCGGGCGACGATGCGGTGGACGACGAGTGGACGCCGACGGTGGTCGTCAGCGCTACCGACGACGGGTTCGTTGTCGCAGACGATGGTACGGGTATCGACCCGGAGCACCGAACAGCGGTGTTTGATTTCGGATTCACGACCAGCGACGCCGGAACCGGTTACGGGCTCGACATCGTACAAGAGGTCGTCGAATCTCACGGCTGGACGATCCGCGTTGTCGACCCGGAGCCGGAGGCGATACCGGCGCTCGCTGAGTCGGTCGAGAAGTCACCGCCCGATGGGGCCTGCTTCGTCGTTCGTGCGCCGGCTCCGACGGAAACCGACACCGACGAGCCATGGATAGAGCGGTAACCGGACGGGACAGGTTGCCACGAGTCGTCTCGTCGACCGTCACCGACCATCCCGGCCCGTCACGGCTCTGTCCGACCCGATGCTCGATGGTGACCGCCGGCTCGCTCTCGAAGACCCCCGTCGCGTTTATCTCGATCGACGCCGAACTCCTGCCGTGACCCCCGTCGAAGCGACGATCCGACCCGTCGAGCGCGCAGACCTGCTCGAAGTAGTCCGGATCGAGCGAGCGTGTTTTGCTGACCCGTGGCCGTACGACGCGTTCGATCGACTGCTTGAGGAACCCGCGTTTCTCGTCGCCGAACGCGACCAGACGGTCGCCGGATTCGTCGTCGCCGATGTCACCCCGAACGCCGGCCGCGACATCGGCCACATCAAGGATCTCGCAGTCGCTCCCGAGTTCCGCAGCCGCGGCATCGGCCGGTCACTCCTGCGATCGGGGCTCGCACGTCTTCACGCCGGCGGGGCGGCGGTCGTCAGGCTCGAAGTTCGCGAGAGCAACGACGCCGCTCGGTCGCTGTACGCCGACGAGGGGTTCGAGCCGATCCGACGGGCAACCCGTTACTACCGAGACGGCGAGGACGCGCTCGTGCTCGTCGTCGACCTCGCGGAGTGGGCGACCGGGACAGGAGACGAAACGTAGGCGGCCGTCGACTACACCACCGCGCGACCCGACACGGACGACAGACCGCGGACTGTCGAACCGGCCCCCCTGTCCGCTTGTGATAAGGCTTAGTGCCCGGGGCAGGATACGACGTGGTATGAGTTCGGTTCCTGAGCGGTCCGAGATAGACGAGTCGTACAAGTGGGACCTCGAGAGCATCTTCGAGGACGACGAGGCGTGGGAGGCGGCGTACGAGACGGTCGCGGACCGACTCGACGAACTGCGAGCGTACGAGGGTCGGGTGACGGAGGGACCCGAGACGCTCCTCGAACTGCTGGAACTCCGTGAAGCGGTGTTCCGTCAGCTCGCACGCGTTACGACGTATCCCCGGCTCCGGAGCGCCGAAGACACGCGTGACCAGGAGTATCAGGCGATGGCGGCGAGAGCGTCCTCGCTCCGATCGGAGGCGTCGAGCGCGACCTCGTACTTCGAGCCGGAACTCCAGTCGCTGACCGAAGCGGAGGTGCAGGCGTTCATCGAGGCGGAGCCCGACCTGGCGACGTACGAGCACTACTTCGACGACGTGTTGCGGATGAAGCCGCACACGCGGTCGACGGAAGTCGAGGAGGTGCTCGCCGAACTGTCGGAAGTCACCGACGCTCCCAGTGAGATCTACTCCATGTTGACGAATGCGGACATGACCTACGGGGTGGTCGACGACCCCGACGGAGAGCCGGTGGAGATCACGCAGGCGAACTTCACGAAGCTTCAGACGAACCCCGACCGGGAGTTTCGCCGTCGCGTTCACGAGCGCTTCTACGACGAGTGGGCGGACGTCCGCAACACCGTCGGCACCTCGTTGGAGAAGGCGGTTCGCGAGCACGTGACGAGCGCCGAGATACGTGGATACGACAGCGCGAGGGAAGCGGCGCTCGACGGGACGAACGTCCCGGTCGAGGTGTACGACACGCTCGTCGACACCGTCGACGACAACCTCGACGTGCTCCACCGACACGCGGAGCTGAAGGCGTCGGCGCTGGGCGTCGACCAGCTTGAGAGCCACGACCTGTACATGTCGCTGACCGGCGACCAAGGTCCCGACGTGGCGTACGACCAGGCGGCGGAGTGGGTGATCGAGGCGGTCGCGCCGCTCGGCGAGGCGTATCAGGACCGAATGGCCGAGGGACTCGACTCTCGCTGGGTCGACGTGTACGAGAACCGCGGCAAACGCTCTGGTGCGTTCTCCTCGGGCACGTACGACACACAGCCGTTCATCATGATGAACTATCAGGACGACGTGGCCTCGATGTACACGCTGGCACACGAGCTCGGCCACTCGATGCACTCCGAACTCGCAGGTGACACACAGCCGTGGCACGACGCGAGCTACGAGATCTTCGTCGCCGAGATCGCCTCCACGGTCAACGAGACGCTGCTCACCCACTACCTGCTCGAGAACGTCGACGACGAGACGCTCCGGACGCACGTACTCGACGAGTACCTCGAACGCTTCCGATCGACGCTGTTCCGCCAGACGATGTTCGCGGCCTTCGAACAGCAGATTCACGAGCGGGTCGAACGGGGAGAGGCGCTCACGCCCGATGTCTTCGACGAGTTGTACGCGGACCTGAAAGGGTCCTACTACGAACCCGCCGAGCTGACCGGGGGTATCGAGCGCGAGTGGCAGCGAATCCCCCACTTCTACTACGACTTCTACGTCTACCAGTACGCAACCGGGATCTCCGCTGCGGCCGCGATCGTCGAGCGAGTGCTGGAAGAGGGCGACCCCGCCGCCGCCGATTACCGCGAGATGCTGAAAGCCGGTGGCTCCGACTACCCGCTCGGGGTCGTCGAGCGCGCTGGGATCGACATGTCTTCGCCCGACCCGATAGAGTCGGCCGTCGGAATTTACGACGAGTATCTCGACGAGGTGGCAGCACTGCTCGATCTAAACTGAGGCTGGTCAGTCGTCGAACCCGCTCACGAGCGTGACCATCCACTGTGCGGGGTCACGCCGAGATCGTACCTCGACGCGAGTCACCTACTTCACCCGATTCGAGCGATCACGACACGCCGGATCGTTCCAGTCACCGCCGTCCGGATGTGATAAGTTTAAGTGTATCACCGGACGACTACCGGATGTAGTAGACGAGCACGCACCGGTAGTGTAGTGGTATCACGCAACCTTGCCATGGTTGCAACCCGAGTTCAAATCTCGGCCGGTGCACTCCCTGCGGTCGTTTTCCGGCCTGGCTCCCGTTCGCGCTGCTCACGGGAGTCTCGGCCGGTGCAGGTTTTTCCCCCGCCGAGAGGCATCGCGGCCAG
>JARVCL010000149.1:0-7473 GCA_040405695.1 Halorubrum sp.
GGACGTTGAACCTGAACGGCGATTTCCACGCCTCCGTCAATTCGACGGGAGAAGGGGAGTCCACTGACAAGCCCACGACTTCAGTCGTGGGTCACTGACATCTGCGCCCCCGACGACGGCGGTCGCGACAGTCCCGAGAAGCCGTCGGGTTATCGACCCCTGATCGCCGCCGTGACCGCCCATCACGACGTGATCCACGCCGCGCTCCTCGACGACCGCGAGAATCGTGTCTGCTGGATCGCCGGTTTCGACGAGTGTCTCGACGGTTCGTCCCTGCGCGTCGGCTCGCTCACTCGCGCGGTCAACCAGCCGCTCGGCACGCTCGCGGGCGGCCGTGACCCGCTCGTCGTCCGGCTCCAACACCCCGCCTTCGACCATCCCAGCGTCGAGCGGCGTGACGACGTTCAGCACCGTCACCCGACAGTCGAAAACAGAGAGGGCGTGTGAGAGCGCTTCGTCGGCCAGCGGAGACCCGTCGAGCGGAACCAGCACGTGTTCGGGGACGGTCATGGTAGATCTTCTGGACGGCGCCGGTATAAACGTCGGCGCTCGCTGGCTGCAATGACTCACCTCACTCGAGACCGAGCAGCGAGACGCCGAACACGGATCCGACGACGAGCACGACGGTCCACGCCGCGATACTGATCGTCATCCAGAGACCGACGTCGCGTGGACGGCTTCGAGCAGCGAGAGCGAACATCGCGGCGAGGTGCACTCCCGTGAGAACCGGTGACGCGAGCGCGACGCCGGGCAGCCCGTATCGATCCCAGAGACTTCGCATCCATCGAGCCCGGCGGCTCGCTGACGCCTCGTCGTCCGACTCCGACCCTCGCTTCGCGCGCCAGCGAGCGACCCGCCGGGAGAACGCCAGCAACACGAAGACGGATCCGAGGTTTCCGGCGAACGCGACGACGCCGACGAGCAGCGGATTGAGCCCGATCCCGACGGCGACCGGAACCACGACCAGAATCTCCACCCACGGGAACGCCGCGAGGGCGAACACGAGCACGTACTGGGTGAGACCGCCGGCGTCGACGAGCCACCTCGTGACCGTACCGTCCGTCGCTGCAACTATCTCGGGGACCACCGTGTCGATTCGTCGGCAGGCAGAGACAAATGCGTTACTCGTTTGCCCGACCGCGGCCAATCGCCACGCAATCTGCCGTGTCGGGCAACCGATCGGGGCCCCGTCAGCGAGGGCGGGGCCACCGACCACAACACGCCGCCACGCAGCACGGCTTCCGGTGTCCCGGTCGCGGCCGCCGTCTCGGTCCGAACGGGTTTACGCGTCGGCTGCCTTCGTTCGAGCGTGATCGAGCTCACACGGGCGACGTACGACGGGATCGTCTCGCACGCGTACACCGGCGGTGAGCAGGAGGTGTGCGGCGTGCTGGCGGGCGCACGTGGAGCTGACGGGACGACGACCCGTGTCACGCGACGGTACGAGGCGACGAACGTCGCCGAGACGCCACGAAGTCGATACCGGGTCGACCCGGAGGAGCAGCTCGAACTCATGGAGCGGGCGGCGGACGAGGACCTCGACGTGGTTGGATTCTACCACTCCCACCCGACAGGCCCCCCACGTCCGAGCGAGACTGACGCCGCGCAGGCGACGTGGCTCGACCACTCGTACGTCATCTGTGCGCTGGACGGACAGCCGTTCGTCGGATCGTGGCGCTGGCGGGGAGACGCCGCAGGATTCGAACAGGAGGTGGTCGCCCTCCGGAGCGAAGGGTGACCCCGGGTGTGACCCGGTCTCGAACAAGCGAACGGTTTTTGCGTCGACCGACTGGAAGGAGGGTATGGACGAGGAGACCCGCGACAGCGGCCCACCCGATGGCGGTGGCCGGTTCAGCGACGACGGCGGTGACGGCGGCACACCCTGCTCCGACGGTGGAACGGAGCGCTCTGACGGCTCGACGGACGATGTCACACTCGACCCGTGGGGGTCGGCGTCCGTCGGCGATTACGCCGACCTGTTCGACCGGTTCGGCATCGAAGCGTTCGACGACGTCGTCGGCGACGTGGCGAGCCCCCACTACCTGATGCGGCGTGGCGTCATCTTCGGCCACCGCGAGTACGACGCAGTCGCCGAGGCGATGGCGAACGACGAGCCGTTCGCCGCGCTCTCTGGGTTCATGCCTACCGGCGACCCGCACATCGGCCACAAGCTCGTCTTCGACGAGTTGATCTGGCATCAGGCACAGGGCGGCGACGTCTTCGGACTGATCGCGGATCTGGAGGCGCACTCTGCCCGCGGGATGTCGTGGGACGAGATCGACGAACACGCCCGCGACTACCTCCTCAGTCTCCTCGCGCTCGGCTTCGACCCCGAGGCAGGCGAGATATACCGACAGTCCGACAACCGCGAGGTACAGGACCTCGGGTTCGAGCTCGGCTCGAAGGCGAACTTCTCGGAGTTCGAAGCGATCTACGGCTTCGACGGCGAGACGAACATCTCGCACATGCAGAGCGTGATCACCCAGACCGCGGACATCCTCTATCCGCAGCTCGTCGACGAGCCGAAACCCACGGTGATCCCGGTCGGGCCGGACCAAGACCCGCACGTGCGGCTCACTCGCGACCTCGCGACGCGGGTGCGCTATTTCAAGGTGACCGAGGCGTTCGCGAGCTTCGAGCTCGACGACGACGAGCGACAGCTCGTCCGGGCCGCGTACGACGCGCTGGCCGCGGACGTCGAGGACGCCGAGACCGACGTGCGCTGCGTCCACGCCGCCGAGTGGCTCGCCGAGTACGACGCGCCGACCGCTCTCGAGGAGGCGAAAGCGACCGCTCTCGACAAGCTCCGTGCGGGCGGAAAGGAGCCGCTCCGTCCCCGCGTGCGGTTCTTCGACCGCAACGCCACCGACGAGGCGTTCGAGGCGCTGATCGAGGCGATCGACGGCGACAAACGCGTCTTCGAGGGACACGTCGACGCCTTCGAGCTCTCCCGCGAGGCGGCCGAGTCGCTAGCGCGCGAGGTCGAGATCGACCACGACGGCTTCGGCTTCCGGCAGCCCTCGTCGATCTACCACCGCTTTATGACCGGACTCACCGGCGGGAAGATGTCGTCGTCGATCCCCGCGAGCCACATCTCGCTTTTGGACGACCCCGAAGAAGGCTACGACAAGGTGCGCTCGGCGACCACCGGCGGGCGCGACACCGCGGAAGAACAGCGCGAACTCGGCGGCGAAGCCGACGACTGTCCCGTCTACGAGCTGTACGCCTACCTGCTCGCGGGCGACGACGACGAACTCACGAAGACGGTCTACTCCGAGTGCGTCAACGGCGAGCGGCTCTGTGGCGGCTGTAAAGAGCAAGCCGCCGAACTGATGCGGGAGTTCCTCGAAGACCACCAAGAGAAGCGCGCGGAGGCCGAAGCGGTCCTCGACGGACTCGACATCGATCTGGACTCCGACCGACGCGGCACCGGCGGCGAGCACTAAGCTAGCCGTCGAGCGGGACGCGCTTTTATACCCGATCCTGCGGTCGGCGCGTGCCTGCGAGCGGGCCGCAGGCCCGCGAGTAGCACGCGCGAGGGACGCGGTGAGCGCTCTGAGAGCGCGAACCGCGAGGCTGGGGCGGCGTGAGGTGCGTCTGCCGTGCGGGGCGGGATTCGAAGGGGCAGCCGCGAGGCGGTGTCCGTGTCGATCGGCCGGTTACGGGCAGCACGTGCGACTGCGTCCGGGCGCGGTCGCGACGAGACCGCTCGCGGGGCGTCCACGTGCTCGTCGGTCGCCTACAGTTCTCCGTTGATGTAGACGCCGAGGAGGCCGCCGACCGCGCTGAGGGCGATCGTGTAGGCGAACGCGAGCGCGATAACAGCGAGGAGCAGCACGGCGCTCCCGAGCACGACGGCGGGGTCCGGTGCGATCGGGACGAGAAACAGGATCAGCACCAGCAGTCCGAGAACGGGCAGCGAGGCGATCGCTCCCGGAATCGCGCCGACGCGAAGGCCGTCACCGGACTCGCCGCCTTTGAGGTAGCCCGCCACCGCACCGCCGAGGACGGGCGAAATCCCCGTGAACGAGAGCAGGAGCGTCGCAACCGACCGATGAGCGCGTTGAGGAGGGTGTTGTCGGTACTCACAACTGCGTCATTGACGGCGTGACGTATAGTTCTCCGGGACGAGGCGGCCGAGCGCTACCGTCCGAGCGCTTCCGTCCGGGCTTTCCGCGCCGACGCCTCCCGAGCCGATAGTTTATGAGGCGGGCGGTACCTGTCACGTGTATGTCCGAGCAGGAGACGATCCACGTCGCAGACGTCAGCGAGGGGATCGGGGGCGACGCGACGGCGGACCCCGAGACGTTCCAGCCCTCTGAAGAATTATATAAGATCACATGAACAGTACCCAGCATGAACGGGAATCTCATTCACGGGCGAACAGTGCGCCTGAAATGAGCGAAGGAACCCCGTGGAGGGACGCGGACAATCTCCGGTCGCTGTACATTGCGGAGGACCTCACGACGAGGGAAGTGGGCGAGAGGCTTGGCTGTAGTCGAAAGACTGTCTGGAATTGGCTAAGAAAACACGACATCGAGAAATCTAAGCCCTGGAAAGACGAGGAACGACTTCGCGCTCTCCGTCAACAGGGAATGAGCGAAGCCGGCATCGCAGACGAGTTGGACTGTGGTCAGGCGACCGTTCACAACTGGCTAACCGAATTCGGGATTGACACGAGTCGGACGCGAACGGAACAGCCGTGGCACGACGAGGAGACGCTGCGTGAGCTGTACGTCGAATCAGAGATGACGATGGACGAGGTCGCCTCCAAACTTGGTTGCGGCCGACAGGCGATAGAGGAATGGATACATCGGCACGGTATCGAAACCCGGTCGTACAACCCGGAGACGCCGGAAGCACTTCAGGATGAATCGAAGCTCAGGTCGATGTATCTCTCAGACGGAATGAGTACGTACGCGATAGCAGAGCAACTCGAGTGTGCCCCGTCTACTGTCCATGACTGGTTACACGACCACGGAATTGAGACCCGGACAGTCGGTTCACAACCCGGAGAACCGCATCACCGTTGGAAGGGTGGTGTAGACGAGTACTACGGCGACAACTGGGCGAAACAGCGGCGGAAAGCCCTTCAGCGAGACGATTACGAATGCCAGCGGTGCGGCATCACGCAGTCCGAACACAGGAATCGAACTGACATCGGATTAGACGTTCATCATAAAACACCGATCCGTACGTTTCAGTCCACTGATGACGCGAACACGTTGGAGAACCTCGTAACTCTCTGTCGTTCATGTCACGACACCATTGAGCCGCCAAACGAGAACCAAGATGACTGACACTCCACAACAGATTCCCGTCGGCGTCGATCAGGAACAGGACGCTGAAATTTCACTCCCGGTAGTAGAACTGCTCACCGGACGAGGATTTATAACGGGCAAATCCGGTTCTGGAAAGAGCAATACCGCCTCGGTCGTCGCCGAGAAACTCCTCGATTCGGCGCTTGGTCTTCTCATCGTTGACGTAGACGGTGAATATTACGGTTTAAAAGAAGAGTATGAAATTCTTCACGCTGGCGCCGACGACGAGTGCGACATCGTCGTCTCGCCGGAACACGCCGAGAAGCTCGCGACGCTCGCCTTAGAGCAGAACGTCCCCATCATCCTCGACGTCTCCGGGTATCTCGAAGCGGACACCGCCAACGAACTGCTGCTCGAGGTCGTCAAACAGCTGTTCGCGAAGGAGAAACGCCTGAAGAAGCCGTTCCTCCTCGTTATCGAGGAGTGCCACGAGTACATCCCCGAAGGCGGTGGGATGAACGAGACGGGCAAGATGCTGATCAAAGTCGGCAAGCGTGGACGGAAACACGGCCTCGGGATCGTCGGGATCAGTCAGCGGCCGGCCGACGTCAAGAAAGATTTCATCACTCAGTGTGACTGGCTCTGCTGGCACCGGTTGACCTGGGACAACGACACGAAGGTTGCCGGCCGGATTCTCGGTTCGAAATACGCCAGCGCGGTCGAGGATCTGGGTGACGGCGAGGCCTTCCTGATGACTGACTGGGACGAGTCGATTCGACGGATCCAGTTTCACCGCAAAGAGACGTTCGACGCCGGGGCGACACCCGGGCTCGACGACTTCGAGCGCCCAGAACTCAAGTCCGTTTCGAGCGACCTCGTCGGCGAGCTACAGTCGATCTCCGAGGAGACAGCCCGCCGCGAGTCCGAGTTAGCCGACCTCAGACAGGAACTGGAGAAGAAAGACCAGCGGATCCGCCAACTCGAACGCGAACTGGAGGAGGCCCGTGACCTGAGCGACATGGCCGACCAGTTCGCACAGGCGCTGTTGGGGAAGGCCGAGGCCCCCTACCGCGGCGGGGCTGGCCGGTCGCTCACGTCGACCTCCGGCCACGAGCCGTCTGAACTCTCCGACTACGACGCGGCCGTCGCGGAGGCGGCGGCGGACACGACGAGCGGGAGTGACCCAGCGGGCGACGCCGATCGGTCGACGGCCGCCGAAAGCGACGGCGGCGATCGTCCCGACACCGCCGTGGGGGCCGCAGACGATCCCGCCGCAGTCGGCGGTGATTCCGGCTCCGAGGACAGCGAGACCGCCGTCACGGGCGGAGATGTCGACCCGGTGACGCGGGCCGACGTCGCCGAGGGCGCGCTTCGGTTCGACGACGCGGTCGAACTCGGCACCCGTGAGGCCATCATCGAAGAGCTTCGCGAGCGAATCGAGTCACTGCCGGAACTCTCACAGGGGATGCTCCGTCACTACCGCCGTGAGGGGGTCAGCGATCCGGTCGCGGCCCACATCGACGCCGGCGGTGACGGCGACACCGAGCACGCGTACAGTCGGCACCGACCGATCCGAAAGGCTGGGCTGATTCGACACGCGGGCCGAGGCCACTACACGTACGCGGTCCCCGACCTGATCCGTGAGGCGTACGCCGACCGACTGGAGGAGCCAGCGGTCCGCGAAACCGTGCGAGAGGTCGAGACGGTGTTCGTGCCCGAGGCCGAACGGGCGTACCCGCCGGACACCCCTCCCGATGCGGTGACGGACACAGATGCCAACCGAGCAGGATCCGTGACAGACGAACACGCGGACGGCGCTGAGGAGATCACAGGAGATCTCTCCGAGGCGACCGAACGTGACGACGACGCGGTTGCCGCCCCGTACACTGGCGAGTTGAGTGAAGCGGCGCGACGGATCGCAGAGCGCGGTGTCGACACAGAAGATTGATTCAGTTCGAACCCCCGCGTGAGCGCGTGACAGGAAGGCGTCAAGCGAGCCGGGCTTACGGAAAGTCGAGGAGAACGCCCGCCCTGAAGCGCGGGGAGGAGGTCAATACGACTCGGGGGACATCGGCGCGGAGGATGTCACCCGCGGTACCAGTGGTCGACCAGTACGATGATGAGCAGCAGCCCCGGGACGATCCCCGCCGTGTAGACGCCAGACACGAACAGGAGGGCGAACAGCGCGACTGTCGACCCGATCTGCACCGGG
>JARVCL010000150.1:0-7436 GCA_040405695.1 Halorubrum sp.
CGTCGTGGTGTGAGTAGCCGCACACGCCGCGTACTCCACGTACCTCGCCTACTCCGATCGCGGGCTGCTCGGGTGGTACTCGGTGTCGTACTCTCCGGGGTTCGCGTCGATGCGATCCGGGTTGATACGACCGCCGAGCAGCATGAAGTCGAGGACGGTGCAGTACAGCATCGCCTCGACGACGGGCACCGCTCGCGGCGGGAGTACGGGATCGTGTCGCCCGACGACCTGGACCTCCTTCTCTTCGCCCGTCTCCCAGTCGGCTGAGCGCTGCTTTTTCGGGATCGAAGTGGGCGCGTGCCACGTCGCCTCGCCGTAGATCGGTTCGCCGGTCGTGATTCCGCCCTGGAGTCCGCCGTGGTCGTTGCCGACGGGGACGGGATCGCCCTCCTCGCTCTCGACGTGATCGAACGACTCGCCGTCGTCGAACGTCCAGTCTTCGTTGCGGTCGCTGCCCGCAACGTCGCTGGCTCCGCGCCCGAGTCCGTACTCGACCGCGGTGGTTGCCGGGATCGAGAACATCGCCTGTCCGAGCCGTGCAGGAACGCTGTCGAACCGTGGCGAACCGAGTCCGCGTGGGACGCCACGGCACTCGAAGTAGATGGACCCCCCGATGGAGTCGCCGCGTTTCTGGTACTCCTCGATTAGGGCTTGCATCTCGGCGGCCGCCTCGGGGTCTGCACACCGCACGTCGTTCTCCTCGCTGTGTTCGAGCAACTGCTCGAAGCTCACCTCGTCGGCCTCGACGTCGCCGATCCGGTTGACGTGGGCTTTGATCTCGACATCGTATGCAGACGCGTCGAGCACCTGCTCGGCGACGGCTCCAGCCGCGACCCAGTTCACCGTCTCGCGGGCCGAGGAGCGGCCGCCACCGCCCCAGTTGCGCGTGCCGAACTTCGCGGAGTACGTGTAATCGCCGTGTGAGGGACGCGGCGCGGTGACGTACGGCTCGTACTTGCCCGACCGAGCGTCCTTGTTCTGGATCACCATGCCGATGGGCGTGCCTGTGGTGTAACCGTCTTGCAGCCCAGAGTTGATCGTCACCTCGTCGGGTTCGCCGCGCGAGGTGGTGATCATCGACTGGCCCGGCTTCCGCCGATCGAGTTGCGCCTGAATCGCTTCCTCGTCGAGCTCGACGCCAGCAGGGACCCCCGAGACGGTGACACCCATCGCCTCGCCGTGACTCTCCCCGTAAGTCGTGAGTTGGAACAGCCGACCGAACCGGTTCCCGTTCATACTCGTATGTGCGTCCGGGGGCATATAGGGGTTGCAATCGGCGCAAGCGACACGGAGCAGACGGCCGCCACCGATGCGAGCGACAGCACCGAGGGGATCGCCAGAACCGTGAAACCCGTCGCGCGCTATGGACGGGTATGGCACGTGGTAGCGAATCTGCTGCGGGAGAACGCGGAGTGAGAGAGCGGTCGCCTGCCGCGTCCCAGCGGCCGCCGACACTCGACGATCCGGTCGAACTCGGCGGGCTCCGGCTGCGAAACCGACTGTATCGCGCACCGTTGTTAGAGTGTGCGGGCAACGGCGACGACGCGGTCGACCGCCTGATCGACGACCTCGAACCCGCCGCGGCCGCCGGCGCAGGACTGATCCACCAGGGTGCGACCATCGTGACCGGCGACGGCGGCTGTGCCGCCCCTGGAATGACCCGTGTTCACGATCCCGACTTCGTGGCCGACCTCGCGCGACTCACGGACGCCGTTCACGCACACGGCTCACGGATCGCGATTCAGTTGGAACACGGCGGACTCCGCTCGATGGAGGTGTGGCACGACGCGTACGGACGGGCGAATCCCGACGTGGACCAGCTCGCCGCCTCTCGACCGCCTCGACTCCTCCGCGCGCTCGACCGACTCGGGTTCCTTACTCTCTCACCGACCGTCATGACGACCGCGGAGGTGACTGCGCTCGCCGACGACTTCGGGCGAGCGGCTGCACGGGCGGTCGACGCCGACTACGACGCGGTCCACGTCGCCGGCGCGAACATGGGACTCGTCCAGCAGTTCCTCTCACCGTACTACAACCGCCGTGAGGACCGATACGGGATCGATCCGGCGGTGGGTCCGCCCGAGACGCCCGGCGTCGGCATCGCGTTCCTCGAGCGAATCGGTGAGGCGGTCCGTGAACACGCCGGCGACGTGCCGCTCCTGACCAAGATTCCCTCCGAGCGTCCGACGCTCCCCGGAATTGGTCCGCACCTCTCCGATGCCGACGCGGTCGCCACCTGTGAGCGGCTGGCGGGGGCGAACGGTCCGTTCGACGCCGTCGTTCCGGTTCGGACGAGCGTGTTCTGGGACATGAGCGTCGTTCGCGGCGAGTTTCCGGGACACGCGTGGCGCGACGAGCGCTTCCGTGACGGATTCCGTGAGGCGTTCGGCTCGCTCCCTCGCGCGGCTGCCGTCGCCGTCGGCAACTGGCTCGAGTCGTTCGTCTACGACCGCGACCCGGGCTGGAACCGGGAGCTCTGTCGAGCGGTTCGAAGCCGGATCGACGCCACCGTCCTGTGTGAAGGCGGACTCCGCGAGCGGGCACAACTGGACGACACGCTGGCACGCGACGCGCACCTCGTGGGGATGGCGCGTCCGTTCTACGCCGAACCGGAGCTCCCGGCACGGCTGCTCGGGACGGAGGTCGACGCCAAAACGCGCGCCGTCTGTGCGGACTGCAACAACTGCGCGGTCGCACAGGCTGCGGGCGAGTCGGGGGTCTGTCGGACGCCTGCGGTGCTCCGCGAGGCCGGCGAACTCCGGCGGCAGGGCGCGTACGACAGTGCGATCAGAGACGGGCCCGACGCGGTAGAGGGTGGCCACGCTGGCGGGAACCAGCGGGCTGAGACCGACGGCGGTTTATAAATCGATCGCGTGAATCGGGGTATGCGCGACCGGCTCACCTCGGATTTCGGCGTGTACGCGCTCTCCGGTCTCTTCTCGCTCGTCGTGTTCGCCGTCGCGCTCGGGGTCCTCTCGGTGACGCTCCCAGGCGGGCTCGGCCCCCGGCGGACCGGCGGACTGGTCGTCGGGTACCTGCTGTTCGTCGCAGTGTACGCGGCCGCGTGGTACATCTACGCCGGAATCGACGCGCGTGAAGATGTCTGATACTGCGCTCCCCGAATGGCTTCAGAGAGAGGGTCGAAAGACGCCAGCACAGCAGTTCTCCACGGCGGCAGAGGCCGTGGTGGCACAGACGTACGGTGAGCACGACGAGTCGGAAGAGCTGACACACGAGCACCACGCAATCCCTCAGGGCCGTGGCGAACGGTTTTCACGCTGCCCGGAGAGGACGGAGGTATGCGCTGGGAGACGATCAGCCTCGACATCGACAGCGACGTTGCAACGCTCACGATCGATCGCCCCGACTCGCTCAACGCGCTGACGGTCGAGACGCTGGAGGCGATGGAGGCGGCGCTCACAGAAGCGGCCGACGCCGGGGTTCGCGCGCTCGTCCTCGCGGGCGCGGGCGACCGGGCGTTCGTCGCGGGCGCAGACATCTCCCGTATGGCCGAGCTCTCGACGCCGGAGGCGCAAGCGTACGCAGAACTCGGTCACCGGGTCGCAGAGACGATAGAGACGTTCCCTGCGCCGGTGATCGCCGCGATCGACGGATACGCGTTCGGGGGTGGCTTCGAGCTCGCGCTCGCCGCCGACCTCCGGGTCGCCAGCGAGGACGCGGTGATCGGCCAGACCGAGATCGACATCGGGATCATCCCCGGGTGGGGTGGCACCCAGCGACTCGCCCGTCTCGTCGACGACGGTACCGCCAGACGCATGGTGTTCCTCGGCGAGCGGCTGGAGGCGACCGAGGCCGTCGACGCCGGACTCGTCGGCGAGGTCGTGTCTCCCGAGGCGTTCGACAACCGGATCGACGAACTAGCCGCGGAGCTGGCCGCGAAGCCGGCGTTCGCCCTCCAGGCCGCGAAGGAGGCGCTCAACGCCGCACACACGGGGTCGACCGCGGCGGGAATGGCGCTGGAACGTCGGGCGTGGTCCGGCCTGTTCGGCACTCACGATCAGCGTGAGGGGATGCAGGCGTTCGTCGAGAAGCGCGATCCCGAATTCGAGTGAGTCGTCGGGGGTCCACGCGCGTCGTGGCCTCTTCAGCTGCTGGCGAACCAGCAACCGCCACGCTTTATGTATCCGCCCGAGTACCGGCGACATGGACCAGTTGCGGCAGTCGCTGCTCGACGCCCCGATCATCGAGAAAGGCGAGTACCAGTACTTCGTTCACCCGATAAGCGACGGGGTTCCGATGCTCGAACCGGAGCTGCTCCGGGAGATCGTCATCCGGATCATCCGGAAAGCCGAACTGGAGAACGTCGACAAGATCGTCACTCCCGCCGCGATGGGAATTCACATCTCCACCGCGCTCTCGTTGATGACGGACATCCCGCTCGTCGTCATCCGCAAGCGGCAGTACGGCCTCGACGGCGAGGTGCCGCTGTTTCAGGAGACAGGGTACTCCGAGTCCGAGATGTACATCAACGACGTGGAGGAAGGCGACCGTGTGCTCGTTCTCGACGACGTGCTCTCGACGGGCGGGACGATGAAGGCGATCCTCGATGCGCTCACGAACGAGGTCGGAGCGGAAGTCGTCGACGTGGTCGCCGTAATCAAGAAGGCGGGCGAGAACGACCTCGACGAGACCGACTACGACGTGAAGACGCTGATAAACGTCACCGTCGAGGACGGGGCGGTCGTCGTCGTCGACGCGCACGGCGACGGGTGAGCGGTCGGGAGACGCTTCCCGCCGGCACGCACACGGCGTGACAGTGCGCGTCGACAGCACACCGGACTCGCTCTCGGGACGCAGTGATACGTTCGGCGGCCACCCGACGTCACTGCCGGACACGGGCGTGTTTTACCTGTGGCCTCCGTATCAGGAGACACTCGTGAGCAGCGCGCTGTTCGTCGTAAGTGAGGAGGGGTACTGGGCCGAAGAGTGTATCGAGCCGTTGACGACGCTGGAAGCGGCGGGCGTCGACGTGACCGTCGCGACGCCCTCGGGCGCGCCGCCGGTCGTCGACGAGCGGTCGCTCGACCCAGAAGCCGCCGGCGGCGAGGCGGCCGCCGACGAGTTCCGCGAGATCGACGAGACACATCCGGAGCTGACCGGTCCTGCGGCGATCGCGACGGTCGAAGCCGACGGCTACGACGCGGTCGTCTTTCCCGGCGGACACGGCACCGTCTGGGACGTGAATCAGGACCGCCACGCCCGCCAGCTCCTGCTCGACGCGGTCGCGGGCGAGGAGGGCGTCGCACTCGTCGTCTGTCACGCGGTCGGGATTCTCGCATTCACTCGCGAGGCGGACGGGACGCCGCTCGTCGAGGGGCGATCAGTCACCGGGTTCCCGAACGACTGGGAGGAGGGCATCGCCGACGCCGACGACGTCCTACCCGACGGACGAAAGCTTCCGTACTGGGTGGAAGACGAAGTGAAACTCGCGGGTGGCGACTGGGACGCCGAACTCGACGCCGACACCAGTGTCACTGTCGACGGCGACCTGCTCACCGCCCGGGGACCGGAGTCGTCCTCCGCGGCCGCCGAGACGCTGCTCGACCACCTGTGATCGGCGGTTAGCGAATCACGAACGCCGGCTCCTCGATACGCTCGCTTCGACACTCGGGACAGCGCGAAGGATCATTGACCGGGTCGTCGAAGCCGTCGAAGCCACAGTCGCGGCAGGTCGGTGGGGAGACGAGGAACGCCTCGTCACCGTCGACGGATCGCGAGACGTGTTCGAGGTGGGTGTAGACGGTCGGCGTCGGCAGCGCGAGTTCGGCCGCGAGTTCGCTCGCGGTCGCCGGTGATTCCCGGAGGGTGTCGGCGATACGCTGTCGAGTCGTCGATTCCATAGCGCCGTTCGGTCGCCGTCGGGTAAAACTTCGACGGCGTCTTTATACGCTGACACGAGCACAAGAGGTATGTCGCCGGCGCGTGACGGTGGGGTATGAAAGCCGTAGTACTCGCTGGGGGATACGCCACCCGACTCTGGCCGATTACGCGGAACCGACCGAAGATGTTTCTCCCCGTCGGAGAGCGGACCGTCATCGACGAGATCTTCGCCGACCTCGAAGACGACGACCGGATCGACGAGGTGTTCGTCTCGACGAACGAGCGATTCGCCGAGGTGTTCGCCGACTACATCGCAGCGAGCCCGTTCGAGAAGCCGACGCTCTCGGTCGAAGAGACCGTCGAGGAAGACGAGAAGTTCGGCGTCGTCGGCGCGCTCGCCCAGCTCGTCGAGCGTGAGTCGGTCGACGACGACCTCATCGTCGTCGCCGGCGACAACATGATCAGTTTCGATCTGGCGGAGTTCACCGACTTCTTCGAGTCGAGAGGGACGCCGGCACTCGCCGCGTACGACGTGGGATCGAAGGACCGAGCGAAGTCGTACGGCCTGGTCAGCCTCGACGGTGACCGCGTCGTCGACTTCCAAGAGAAGCCCGACGAGCCGGAGAGCACGCTCGTCTCCATCGCGTGTTACGCGTTTCCCGCGGAGACGCTCCCTGACCTCTCGACGTATCTCGCGGACGGCGAGAACCCCGACGAACCCGGATGGTTCATCCAGTGGCTTCAGTCTCGTGAACCGGTACACGCGTTCACCTTCGACGGGGCGTGGTTCGACATCGGAACGGCGGACAGCTACCTCGACGCCGTCGAGTACGCGCTCGACGGCGGGTCACTCGTCGACGATGAGGCGACCGTCGAGAACAGCGAGATCGGCGACGTGGTCCACGTGATGGAGGGCGCGACGGTGACCGACTCGACGCTCGAACGGTCGGTCGTGTTCCCACACGCGACGGTTACCGACTGCGAGGTGCACAGGTCCGTGATCGACGAGCACGCCGTCGTCGAGGAACTGGACCTCACTGGCGCGCTGGTCGGGGGGTACACCTCGATTACGGCCGACGACGGGTTCTGAGACAGCGGCTCGCTCTCGACCGGCCTGTGAGACACAGCGGACTCATCACCCGTCGGTGGCGGGCCTGGTCGGGCCGGCCTCTTCGGGAGTGTCGGGCTCCGACGCCGGAACCGCGTCGACACCGGTGGCCTGTACGTGTGTGTGATGGTAACAGTCGAACACCGCGTCCCCGTCTTCTGTCTCCGTCGGATAAAAACAGACTCGTCGGTACCGCTCGTTGTCGAGGAGGTTGACGACGAACCCCTCGGCGTGACGTGAGACGGACTCGTAGGCGTCGTCACAGGCGGGGCACACGTCTGGGGTCTCGTCTGGAATGTGCATCGGTGGCGGCGGTAGCTACTACGTTTGACATCCTCCTCCGCGTAAACGCGGAGGAATCCTGAGCGTTGGAGATTTCAGGTTTGCGGTTCCACCGAACCCCGACACGGTAAGAATCCGTGTGGGGTTCACGGACTGTGGCGGGTGGGACTGCTGGGAGTGCCAAGCCCCCGGTACTCCTATCCTC